>DATHCO010000066.1:0-7886 GCA_035319505.1 Steroidobacteraceae bacterium
TTCGCTGCCCGGGACCGCCGCTTCCGCGGCTTTGAACCCGATCTTCGAGTGCGTCCCGTCGCAAAAGGGCTTCTTCGTCGATCCACCGCACCGGCACAGGTAGAACGGGTGCTTCGCAATCGTGTAGGCGGCACCGTTCCAGTCGAGCACCGACACGTCCGCGCCCTCGACTTGCAGCGGACCGTTCTGCAACACTTTGATCGTGATCATACGGATTACCTCGCAGCTCCGCCTGTGATAGCCGAGACGGCGGCCCGCGTCAAGCGCGGAGTCTGCGAGGGTCGTCAGTGTCCCGTCTTGTCCCCTTGCCGGCATGCCTCGAACAAGAACCAAGTGCGCCGCTCGGTCTCGTCGATCCACACCTCGATCAGGCTCGCCGTGGCGATGTCACGCAGACCGTCCACCACCTCATGCGCTTCCCGCAGGCGCGCCGCCAACGTCTGGTTGTCCTCGCGCAGCTCCGCCAGCATGTCGAGTGGATCGACGTAGTCGGCGTCGTTGTCCTGGATGCGCTGGATGCGCCCGATGTGTCCGATCGACCTCAGCGTCGTGCCGCCGGTCTTGCGGATGCGCTCGGCGATCGGGTCGGTCATCGCATACAACTGATCCGCCTGCTCGTCGAGCAGCAGGTGGTAATCGCGAAAATGCGGCCCGCTCATGTGCCAGTGAAAGTTCTTGGTCTTGAGATAGAGCGCGAACACGTCCGCCAGGATGGCGTTCATCGCTCCGGCAATGTCCTTCGATGCCGTGGCGCCCAGATCCGTTGGTGTGATCAAGGATGCCGTGCGACGGCGCGCTAACTCGTCGTGTTTGGTGGAATCGGTCATGAAGTTACCCTCGGGCTCGTTTCTTCGCCACCCTACGTATAGCGTAGGCGGGGCTCGATGGCTTGAACAATCATGCGGCGGCTTCTCTCGCCTTCTCGGAGCACCCGCGCGCGCCTACGGGCCGCCGCGGCTCATGGCCCCTTCCCCCGCGCGGACATCACCGTGCACGGTATCATGCCCAGCATGCGCGTGCATCGTGCAGGGTATAATGGTCGTTTTCTTGCTCGACGGGGATCGCTGCAATCCGCCGGGATGCGATCAAAACGGGGGGTGCAATGCAGGGTGTGATGTCTTCTCGCGCGCGACCGGTCCGCGCCTCGCTCGCGCTCGTCGCGGCGGCGGCGATGGTGAGCGCCATGAGTGGAATGGCTCCCGCCGTCGCCGCCGAGGGCCGCACGGTGGCCCCCGAGGGCCGCGCCGTCGTTTTTTACGGCGGACAGGTATTCACTGCCGAGTACGCCCATCCCTACGCGGAGGCGCTGGCGATCCGCGGCGAGCGCATCATTGCGGTCGGCGAGCGCGGCTCAGTCGAGCGGATCGCGGGGCCATCGGCCCGCAGGGTCGATCTCCACGGGAAGTTCCTCATGCCCGGCCTGATCGACTCGCATGCACATCCGATGGCCGGTGGCATGACGTTGATCCTCGCGACCTATCCCGACAACAGCGACTCCGTTCCGGCGCTCACCCGATTCGTCGCCGAGCAAATGGACAAGAACACGAGCCGCATCGGTGACGTCCTGGTGGTTGCAGGGATCGACATCGGCTACTGGTCGCATGCGGCCGAGATCGACGCCGCCCTGAGCAACGGTGCCTTCGCGCAGCAAGCCATTGTCCTCGTCGGATCCGACGGTCACACCGCCTGGGCCAATCGCCTCGCACGGGAACGCGCCGGGATCACGCCGCAATTCCTGAAGAGCCTGAAGCCCGATGAGCGGCAGGACTACGGTTTCGACGCTGCGTTCAACCCGAACGGGTTCGTGGTCGATGCGGGCAAGAACAAGCTCGATGGGAGTCTGCCGCCGCCTTCGGCGGACACCCGGCTCGCGGCCGGCCGCGCGGCCGTGCACTATATGAACTCGCTCGGCATCACCGGATGGCTCGACGCGGCCGCAAGTGGTGTCGTCGGGGGCACGATTCCGGCAAGCGTCGACGATCCCGGGTATCTACCCCTCTACAAGGAGCTCGCCGAGCGCGGCGAGTTGACCGCGCATGTGGCGGCGTACCCCGTCGTCCAACCCGACTTGGGGAACCCACAGATCGACGTGGTCGAGGCCCTGCGCGCGCGCTACAAGGATGTCCCCAACCTGACCATCCCGGGCCTCAAGGTGTTCGCGGACGGGGTCGTCGAGATTCCCTCGCAAACCGCCGCGCTCACCAAGCCCTACCTCAACACGGGACGCTCGACGCCGCTCCTCTTTACCCCGGCCAAGATGAACGCGCTGGTCACGGAAGCGGACCGCCGCGGGCTGATGGTGCACGTACATGCGATCGGCGATCTGGCGGTCAAGGCCTCGCTCGATGCCTTCGAGGCCGCGCGCAGGGCAAACCCCCGGAGCTCCCTGCCGTTCACGCTCACCCATGCGCAATTCGTCGATCCGGAGGACATCGCACGCTTTGCGAAGCTGCGCGTGATCGCCTCGCTCCAACTCCTCTGGGCTGTGGCCGACCCGAGCACCAACGAGGTCGTCAAGCCTTACATCGATCCGGCGATCTATCGCTGGATGTACCCGGCACGCTCGCTCCTCGACACCGGAGCGGAAATCGCCGGGGCGAGCGATTGGCCGGTCAGCAGCGCCAACCCCTTTCTCGCCATCTATCAGGCCGAGACGCGATCGGGGCCTCAGGGCGTCTTGGATGCCGCACAGCGCATGCCGCGGGAGGTGATGCTGTACGCCTATACCCGCGGGTCGGCGCACGTGCTCAATCAATTGCACGACATCGGTTCGCTCGCGCCTGGAAAACGCGCCGACCTCGCGCTGATCGACCGTGACGTGCTCACCATTCCGACCGAGGAGCTCAAGAGCGCGACGGTCGTGTTCACGATGTTCGGCGGCAAGGTCATCTACGGTCACGAGCCGGAGTGAGTCGGCCCGTGCGGGCGCCTGCTCTCGGCTCACGACTGACCGACCTGAGGCACGTCGCGCAGGAGCTTCTGCAGGGGCTCGACCGGCTCACCGGCTGACTCGTCAGCCCGGTTTGAGCTTCTCCTCCGCGTACAGCGACAGCTCGATCATGCGCTCGAGAAGCTTCTCGGGGGGCGCTCCCGGAAAGTTCTTGAGCACGAGTTCCTTCACGTAGAGCCGCACCAGGTAACGCAATTGCAGGGCGCGACTGCGCGTGGCGAAAACGAAATCGCGATGCCCGCTGTTGACCACGATGACGTTGCGATCCGTGTCGAATCGACTGCGCCATAGCTCCCCCGCGGCCCGCTCGAGAATGTAGCCCGGAAGCCCCCGAGAGCTCACCATGCTCGCGCTGGCGTGAGACTCGAGACTGTCGGTGATGCAGATGAGGGCCTCTGCCGTTGCGAGGACTGTCCCTTGGGTGACGCCGACCCGAAGCTTCGTGAGCCCCGGCACGGCGGGAGCGATGTATTCGACCTCCTGATCGGAAACGCTCTGCAGAGCCCCATCGCCCTCCGCGATCGACCAGGCAAACGCAAGGCCCTCGCTGACTCGCCGGCGCGAGCGGTCGCGCGGCAGCGCGCGAAACTTGCGCCGCTCGTTGAGCGCCACGTTGCTCGCGGCCGGGGAGATCAGGACGCTGAACAACGGTCCTGCAACATCGAAGAACTGCCGCTGCGCCGGCTCCTGAGGGCGAGAGTCGCGCACGCCGAGCACCCCCTCCTCGAAGGCAAGTGCGGCCGCATCGGCATTGACCCCCTTGCCGCCGGCGCCTTCCTGGCGCGCACGGCTCTGGATATCGAACCAATCGTATTCCTCCGGCGGCAGCGCGAGCAGGGCCTCGTGAAAGGCTCTCTGGATGGCCTTCAAGGACTGCTGGCTCGCTTGTTCCTCTTCCGCGCGCTGCTGCTCGGCAACCAGCCGATTCAAGTGCTCCTCGAGCGGTCTGAGGGCATCGATCAGTGCGGCATAGCGCTCGTCCTGAATGATGCCGCTGCGCGTGCCGGGGGTGATGTTCAAGAACGGCACATCGATGAGCCCCTGAAGGTATCTCGAGGTCCATGGGGCATGCTGCAGGTCGAGGAGCGTGGCCACATCCTCGATGACGCGCGTACCCGATCGCGTAAGGGCGACCCGCGCTTGCTCCTGCGGCTCGGCCAGATAGATTTCCGCGTACGCATCACCGAACAACGTACGCACCGCCGGCAGCTGATGCAGTAGGCGACCCTCGAACTGGCGCGGCTCGACCTCGAATTGCTTGCGCGCGAGCCTGTCGATGACGGTGATCCGTACTTGCGCCTCGCGGATCCGGTCGCGCAGCTCAGAGGCGAGATACCATTGGATTTTCTCCCCACTCAGTGTTCGGATGCCCTCGAGCAATGGGCTGATCTTGAGCTCCGTGCCCTTCTCGGCAAAGAGTGTGCGGCGCGGGCTCACCTCATACCGCGACTCGCCCTTGCTCATCGTCATCTGGTAAGCCCTCTGATCGGTACCCGTCGAGGTCAAGGTCAGCGTCTCACCCACCGTCCAGAAGCTCAGGAGGCCGATGCCGAACTCCCCCTGAAGCCCCGCGCCGCCGCCGTCGAGTTTCAAGTGCCGCTTGATCGAGTCGCAAATATGCGTCGCGACGTACTTGAAATCCGGTAGACCGTCGGCGTCACGCGGCACTCCCTCGCCGTCGTCTCGCACGGAAAGATAATGGGCGCCGTGCTCCTTGCCCCGCGTGATCAGGATGGTCTTCGCCCGGGCATCGATGCTGTTCTCGACGAATTCAGCGATCGCCTTGAGGGGATTGCTCTGCGAGAGCGCGATGATGCGGATGGCATTCCAGTCATCACCGATCTTGAGCTTGCCGCTATCGGTCCTTTTGGACTTCCTCACGACTCACACCCGAGCCGCTATTCGCTGATCGTCGACTTGATGCCCTGCAAGAGGGCATCACGCGCGACATCGTCCGTAAATTCGATGATCAGCTTGCCGGCCCCGCTCGGCCGTTGATGCAGTTGCACACGCACGTTGGGAGTGCGCATGACCTCGCTCACCATCGACGGCTGGCGGGCGGGCGAGCTGCCTGCGCTTTCTTCACCCTTCTGCGCCCTGCGTACCCGACTCTCGGTTTCGCGCACCGATAGCTTGCGCTCCACGATGAGCTTTGCGAGCGCGACTCGCTCGGCATTATCCGAAAGCCCGAGCAGCGCGCGGGCGTGACCCATGGCGATCGACTGCGCATCGATCATCGCGATGATCTCCGGAGGCAGATCGAGCAGGCGGATCAGATTCGTCACGGCTGCGCGCGAGCGGCCGACGGCCGTGGCGGCCTGTTCATGAGTCAACGAAAACTCCTCGACGAGTCGACCTAATGCCCTCGCCTCCTCCGCGGGGGTCAGTTCCTCGCGCTGGATGTTCTCGATCAGGGCAACCGCGACCGCTTCCTGATCGGACAGCTCGCGAATGACCGCGGGGATTTCCGTGAGGCCTGCCAGCTGAGCGGCCTGCCAGCGGCGCTCGCCCGCGACGATCTCGAATTGATGCGGGAAGCCCGGCACGGGTCGCACGACGATCGGCTGAATCACTCCGTTCGCCTTGATCGAGGCGGCGAGCTCCTCGAGCTGGTCCTTGCGAATCCTCAGGCGCGGTTGTGTGTTGCCGTGACGGATCGCCGTGATCGGGATCGCTCCCACCCCCGACCGGTAGAGGCTGCGTGGCTGCCCACCGAGCAGCGAGTCAAGCCCCCGTCCCAAGCCTTTCGTGGGTGTGGTCATTGTCAGAAGTATAGACCAGCGGTCCACCCTACGGACGCAGATCCTTGGGATCAAGCCACGCGATAGAGGCGTCTCGCGTTCTCGCTGGCAATCCCTCGCGCGAGCTCAGCCGGCAGCGCATCGACCAATCGACGCGTCCCCTCCAGGCGCTCCGTATCGTCTCCGATGAACTGGTCGCTGCCGATCGTGAAGCGGTCGGCAAAGTCCCCGAGCATCTCGAGCCACCCCGGGCGGAGTTCACCCCCCGGAAAGAAGGGAGCAGTCCGCTTCGCTCCGCTGTGAGCATATTTGATGCTCATCGCGAGATTTCCATATCGCTCGAGCAGGCCTCGCATCAGTCCGAGAGTTCTCTCCCCGGTCAGATCCCCACCCGGCCCGGCGTAACGGGCTCAGCAAACAGAGCCCGAGCCCGAAAAGAACCTCGCGGCGCGATCGATCGAGGGCGATCCGCGGCGCCGCTAGCCAAGCAGTCGTGGACGCTCGCATACTGAGATGGCAGCCAATGTCAGCCACGCTCGGTCGCTCCTCTCGGGCAGCAAGAAGTGCGCGACAAGGTGAGTACGCTGAGGGGCTGCGACAGTCAGATGCCATGACGGTCGCGACGCCATGCCGCGATACCTACGACATGCAGCCCAATCCCCGCGAGCTCCGGAATGAACACGAGGAAGCCGAGTTCCGACCCGATCGCGG
This sequence comes from Steroidobacteraceae bacterium, assembly GCA_035319505.1. Classification (GTDB taxonomy): domain Bacteria; phylum Pseudomonadota; class Gammaproteobacteria; order Steroidobacterales; family Steroidobacteraceae; genus Bog-1198. The sequence goes on from DATHCO010000066.1 coordinate 6,403, forward strand.
CCCATACGATGGCGACAAAAACCAGATTTGCGGCCAACGATGCGCTCCAGAGCTGCCGCGCGCTCGCGATCGCGCCGCCGCGAATCAATTTCGACAGCGCGGTGGCCGATACGGCAAATGCAAGGCAACAGACGAGGCCCTTGATGGCCGCGATCGGATGAATCCGAACCCACCCGAGCGGGTTAAACGCCACGACGATCACGAACACGAAGCCCACCGCCGCAACGAACGAGCCTGCCAGACATCCTCTGGCGACGGTAGCGAGCAATTGATCGCGCTCATGGATCGCAAGCTCGAGTTTCATCGCCCGGACGACCCGCTAGGACTCGACCGGACAGTTGGTTCTACGGTCCCTCACGACACGCCCATCCTCCACGGTGAGAACGATTAAATAGCGACGCATCACTGGACCGCCTGTGCAATATGCGTCAACCCGTGCGTGGCGATCAATTCCTACCACCCTGCTTTTAGACAGAGCTCCCGTGGCGAGTCCGTCTCTTCACGGCAGCCGATGCCTCCCCGACGTTTACACCACCGCCGGGCGAGGATTCTCGCACGTCGGGCAAGCGCGCGAAGCAGCATCCCCTTAGCACCCCGGTCGAGCGGCCGACCGCACGCGCCTCATGGGCTCTTCGTCGGCTGGCTCTGCGTATCGGCCGTGCGCTTCCAGTAACCGCTCTCGAGCGCGACCGGCAGACTCGTCATGGCGAGTACGCCGCATGGAATCAGACGATCCTTGAAGTCCTCTGCGAAGGCCTGCGCCACGGTCTCCGCAGTCCAGTCGGAGCGCACCACCGACGGAAGAAGCAGCGCCGGGTGAGTGTACAGCTGAAGTTCGCCCTTATCGATGCGGACCAGTTGGCCGTTCACGTGTCTGGAAAGGTCGGATAGCAGAAATTCCACGACCGGGGAGTTCGCTTCCGGTTTGGGGAGCTTCGCCAGTTGTTTTGCCATTTCCTCCGGGATCGGACCCTTGCGATCTTTCATGGCGATCCGGGTCGCGCCGAACGGTGACAGCGCATTGACGCGAACCCCCGACCCCGCGAGCTCCAGCGCCCAGCTGTAGACCATGGACGCGACGGCGCCCTTGGTCGCGCCATAGACGCCAAGTGTCGCGATGCCCATATGCGCACCGGAAACGACATTGACGATCGACCCAGAACCTTGCGCGAGCATCGGCTTGACCGCGTGGCCGGTGCAATAGAGAGGGCCTAGGACGTTGACCTCGACCAAGCTGCGCGCCTCGATGGGGTCGAAGGCATGAACGGGCGCACGCTGGTAAAGGGCGGCGTTGTTGACCAATCCATCGATCTTCCCGAAGCTCGAGATACAGGTCTCGATCAGCCGGCCTGCCTCATCCCAATTCGACACATCGGCAATGCAGACGACCGCCCGCCCCCCCTCGGCCACAATTGCCGCCGCGGTCTCGTTAGCATCGCCGGCATCGACGTCATTGATGACAACGGCAGCGCCCCTGCGCGCGC
>DATHCO010000067.1:0-2282 GCA_035319505.1 Steroidobacteraceae bacterium
GCTCTATCTCGCGCAGCGTGGCGGCGATAGCTCGTTCTTGCCGGTCGAGGAGCGCGATCGGCAGCTCGATCTATCGCGCTTCGATGTCGGCGGCGTCGACAACCGCGTCGACCAGGGGGCGCTCTCCGCGTACCTCTTCTCCGATCGGGGGCTGTACCGGCCGGGAGAGGAAATCCGCTTGGGCGCGATCCTGCGCAGTCAGGACTGGAAGCGCAGCGTGCAGGGCGTGCCGTTGCGGCTCGATATCGTCGACCCCCGCGGCGTTAGCGTGCGCAGCGAGGCCTTCACGGCGGGCGCGGCCGGCTTCGCCGAGATCCGACACACAACCCGCGAAACATCCGCGGCGGGCACCTACACGGTCTCCGTTTCGATCATTCAAGCCGAGGGAAGAGCGGACCTGATCGGATCGACCACCGTGCAGGTGCGCGACTTTCTACCCGACCGACTGCGTATGAGCACGCACTTCTCCGCCGAGAATGCCGAAGGCTGGGTGGCGCCGGAGAGTCTCAGCGCCTTGGTCAACCTGCAGAACCTCTTCGGCACGCCGGCCGCCAATCGGCGGGTCACCGCCCACGTGAGGCTATCGCCCGCATTCCCCGCCTTCAAGGCGTATCCGGACTTTCAATTCTACGACCCGCAGGCCGCAAAGCAGGGATTCGACGAGGAGCTCGCCCCGACGACCACGAACGACAAGGGCGAGGCGAGCTTCGATCTGAATCTGCAGCGCTTCGCTCGCGCTACCTACCGCCTGCAGGTGGCAACGCAGGGCTTCGAGGCGGACGGGGGACGTGCGGTGAGCTCGGAGGCGGCGCAACTCGTGTCGAGCATGCCCTATCTCATCGGCTGGAAGCCGGACGGCTCTCTCGAGTATGTATCGCGCGATGCGCACCGATCGGTCGAGATCGTGGCGATCGATTCGCGATTGCAGAGAGCGGAGGTGAAGAGCCTCAAGCTCACGAGGCTCGAGACGCGCTACATATCGACCTTGATACGCCAGAACAACGGCACCTACCAGTACGAATCGCGCCGCAAGGATGTGACCCTCGATGAGCGCGACATCGCCGTGCCGAAGGCCGGCATGACGCTTGCGCTCGCGAGCGATACACCGGGCTCCTTCGCCTATGTCTTGACGGATGCAGAGGGGCAGCGGCTCGCCCGCATCGAATACCATGTGGCAGGGGAGGCCAATCTCACCCGCACACTCGAGAAAAATGCGGAGCTCCAGATCACCCTGGCGCGCAACGATTACGCCGCGGGCGATGAGATCGAAATGCAGATCCAGGCGCCCTACACCGGCGCCGGCCTCATCACGATCGAGCGCGAGCGGGTGTACGCGTGGCACTGGTTCCACACCTCGACGACGAGCTCGACTCAGCGGATCAAGCTCCCGGCCGGAATCGAGGGCAACGCCTATGTGCACGTCGCCTTCGTCCGCGACCCCGGCTCCGAGGAGATCTACACGAGTCCGCTCTCCTACGGCGTGCAGCCGTTCTCGGTCAATCTGGATGCGCGGCGCAATCCCATCCGCCTGAGCGTGCCCGCCCTCGTCAAGCCGGGAGAGCCGCTCAGGATCGGCTACTCGACGCAACGGCCCTCGCGCATCGTGGTATTCGCGGTCGACGAGGGCATTCTTCAGGTCGCCGGCTACCGTACTCCCGACCCCCTGGCGCATTTCTTCCAGAAGCGCTCCTTGGCGGTCACGACATCGCAAATACTCGACTTGATACTGCCGGAGTTTCGTCGAGCGGGACTCGCCGCCGCACCGGGCGGCGATCGCGAAAGCGCCCTGGGGCGACATCTCAATCCGTTCCGGCGTAAGGGCGAGAAGCCCGTCGCCTACTGGTCGGGAGTGCTCGACGCCGATGGCACTTCGCACGAGGTCGAGTATCTCGTGCCGGACTATTTCAACGGGACGGTACGGATCATGGCGGTTGCCGTCGCGGACGATGCGCTCGGCGTGGAGCAGGCGAGCACGGTCGTGCGCGGGGATTTTGTGCTCTCACCGAATGCGCCGACGACGGTCGCACCCGGCGATGAGTTCGAGGTGAGCGTCGGTGTTGCGAACAACCTGAAGGGGTCGGGCGCGAATGCGAGGATCAACCTCGCTTTGAAGCCCGATTCCTCCCTCAAGCTCATCGGCGCCGAGGCACAGGAGCTGGCAATTCCCGAGAACCACGAAGGCTCGGCGGTCTTTCGCCTCGGTGTGCTCGATCGGCTCGGACCCGCCAACCTCGACTTTGCGGCGAGCAGCGGCGGCTCGATCGTGCACCGGCGCATCGATC
>DATHCO010000068.1:0-2763 GCA_035319505.1 Steroidobacteraceae bacterium
GATGGCGCTGCTCGCTCTCCTGGCTGTCGACATCTTTCTCACGTTCAATGATTGGAGGCGCGCGCCCCTCACGCTCACCCGCCATTTGCCTCATGCCTTTGCCCTGGGCTCTGCCGTGAGCGTGGGGGTGAGCATCACCAATCCGGGGCCCCTCACGCGGCGCGGGCGTTACTTCGAGCTCTCGGATCCGAGTCTGCGCATTGCGGCCATGCCGATTCGCTTCTCAGTGCCTGCCGGCAAGCGCGAGACGCTCCAATTCGATCTGACCCCGACCGCTCGCGGGATGAAGACCTTGGCGGCCGGTCAGATCCTGCTCAGGTCGATCCTCGGCTTGCTTGACTGGAATCTGCGTATCGGCGGCGCCGAATCTCGGCGCGTGTTTCCGGATTTCAAGCGTCAGGCGGCGTTCGCCTGGCTCGCGACCGACCGGCGCCTTGCCGAATTGGGAATCAAGTCCGTACGTCGCCGGGGCTCGGGCACGGACTTCGACCAGCTCGTCGAGTACCGCGCGGGGGATCCGATTCGCCACATCGATTGGAAAGCGACACTCAAATACGGACGCCCGATCGTGCGCTCGTTTCAAGATGATAAGGATCAGAGCGTCATGTTCCTCCTCGACTGCGGCCGACGCATGCGCGCCGACGACATGCAGTCCGGCATCGGCGCGAGCCACTTCGATCAGTCGCTCGATGCGCTGATGCTCCTCACCTTCGTCGCGCTGAGCAATGGCGATGCGGTGGGCGCAATGACCTTCGGCACTCCGCCCGGCATGGAGAAGCGCTTCGCGCCGCGAAAGGGCCATCGCACGCTGAATGCGCTCATGGCCGAGCTCGGCGACGTGGAGCCGACACCGACCTTTTCGGACTACATGATCGCGGCGACCGACTTGATCCGGCGTCAACGCAAACGGGGCCTCGTCGTGGTGATTACCAATTGCCGCGACGAGGATTCCACCGAGCTCGCCGCCGCGCTCAAGTTACTGCGCTCAAGACACGTCGTCGTTCTCGCGAATCTGCGCGAGCAAGTCATCGGACAGATTGCGGCGCAACCGATCTCACGGGGAGAGTCGGTATTGGAAGTTGCGGCGGCGCTCGAGTACGAGCAAAGGCGCCGCGACATGCAAAGACGGCTGTCGATCGACGGCACGCTCCTGGTCGATTGTGAGCCTCGATCGCTCGGCGTGGAGCTCGTGAAACACTACACGGTGCTGAAGCGCACCGGGGCGATCTGATGGGTCACAGGTCGCGCATCGCCGTGACCCTGGCATTCCTTGCGATCGGCTGCCTCCCCGCCCCCGCCGCCCCGGCGGCTCGCACTGCCCCCGTCGTGCCCGAGCACCTGAATCACGGCCGCTTTCACGATATCGCGGTCTACGCTCCCTCCGGGACACCGACCAGTCTGGTACTCCTCCTGTCGGATGAGGGCGGCTGGGATCGAGCGGCCGACACCCTCGCGCTCGAGCTCGTAAAGCACGGTGCCATGGTAGCCGGCATCGATCTGCCGCAGCTCCGGGCGAATCTCGAGGCCGATCGCGCGGACTGCGTCTTTCCCGACGGGGATCTCGAGAATTTGAGTCACTTCCTCCAGGCCTACTACCACTGGCCCACCTACTTGACCCCGTTCCTCGTCGGCGTGGGCGCAGGCGCCTCCTTGGCGTACGCATCGCTCGCTCAGGCGCCCGGCAATACCTTTGCCGGCGCACTCACCTTGGGGTTCTGCCCCATCTCGACTCTGCGCAAACCGCTCTGCAAGGGGTCGGGAGTCGAATGGACGCCCGGCCCTAAAGCCGGGCAGATCCGCTACTTGCCGGTGAAGAAGCTCGATAACCCGTGGGTCGCCCTGCAGGCAGAGCGTGGCGCGGCCTGCAATCCGGACGCGGTGCGTGAGTTCGTCGAGGGTGTCACGGGCGCGGCGCTCGTGCCGTTGCCGCAGGTCGCATCCGACTACGCCGCCTCGGGGCACTGGCTGCCGCAGTTCCTAGCGGCCTACGACACCCTGGTGAGCCGCTCGTCGAAGCGGCTCGCGCCCGCGCCGCCCGCGGCCCTCGGTGACTTACCCGTGGTCGAGATAGCGGCACAATCGGGCGCTGCGCCCACCGATAGCTTCGCCATCATCCTATCGGGCGACGGCGGTTGGGCGGGTCTCGACAAGGAGGTCGCCGCAGCGCTGAGTGCGCGTGGCGTCCCCGTCGTGGGCCTCGATTCGCTGCGCTATTTTTGGCACCCGCGCACGCCCGACGGTCTCGCGGCGGATACGGACCGTCTGATCCGCTACTATCTCGCTCACCTCGGCAAGCAGCGGGTGCTGCTCATCGGCTACTCCCAGGGAGCCGATGTGCTGCCGTTTGCCCTCAACCGGCTGCCGCAGGCCACTCGTGCACGAGTCGCTCTGGCGGTGCTGATCGCGATGTCCGAGCATGCCTTGTTCGAATTTCACCTGACCAGCTGGATATCGAGCGACAATTCGGGGCTCGCGACCATGCCCGAAGTCGAGCGCATGTCCGGCACGCCGGTCGTGTGCATCTACGGAGAGGGCGATGCCGATTCGCTCTGCCCCGAGCTCGACGCGACGAAGGTGCGGATCGTCAAGCTCAAGGGCGGCCACCATTTCAACGGCGACTACGCGGGATTGGCGCGGGAAATCCTCGCCGCGGAGAATCGATGAACGTCGAATCGAGACGGGAGTTCCTGAAGGCTGCGTGCGCAGTTCCGCTGGTCGCGGCAGCGATGGCCCGGCGGGCCGCGGCATCGCCCGAGGCCGCGG
>DATHCO010000069.1:0-6379 GCA_035319505.1 Steroidobacteraceae bacterium
ACACAGGATGCAAGATCATGAGCGCTGCACTGCTTCGACGAATTCGAAACGAGCGTGACCAGGGCTTCAGCGCCGCGGTGGTCGTGCCTGTCGGGACCGGCTCCCTGGTGTTCGTCTCCGGAGAGGTCGGCCGGGATGCCACCGGAAAGATCGTCGCCGGAGGATTCGAGGCCGAGGCGCGCCAATGCTTCGCCAACATCGAGTTTGCATTGGAGCGTGCCGGAGCGAGCTTCAAGAATGTCGTGCGGATCACGGCTTATGTGAAAGATCTTGCGGACTACCCGGTGTACGCCAAGGTCCGCAGCGACACATTCGGTTCGGACTGGCCCGCGAGCGCGAGCGTCGGGGTGTCCGACCTCTTGCTGGGGGCCAAACTCGAGGTCGATGCCGTCGCCTTCATACCCGCTGGCTAGCGTCAAGGACACGCCCCTGAATCCGCCCACCCGCCCCGCCGGCGACTGCGGTAGGACGGCGCGCAGCGCCATCGAGGAGCGCTATCGCCGACTCACACCCCGCTCCGAGCGCCTCATGACCGAAGCCGCCACCGCCATGCCGGGAGGCAACACGCGCACGACGAGCTTTCACCCGCCCTATCCGGTCGTCATCGAGCGCGGCGACGGCCCGTGGGTTTTCGATGTCGACCAGAGGCGCTACCTCGATCTTTTCTGCAACGGCCTTTCTCTCATTCATGGCCACAACTACGCGCCCGTCCGCGAAGCGATCCAAAAGACCCTGCCGCGAGGCGTGGCCTGGTCCGGCGCATCGCGCGAGCAGATCGCCTTTGCGCAGCTCCTGAAGGAGCGCGTCGAGGCCATCGAGCTCTTGCGCTTCACCAATTCGGGCTCGGAGGCCGGAATGATCGCGGTCAAAGCCGCTCGGCGGCTCACCGGTCGGCCGTACATCGTGAAGGCGGTGGGTGCTTACCACGGAAGCTATCCGGATCTGGAAGCGGGTCTTTACGGACAAGGCGACCTCGAGGGACGTGCGCTGGTGGCGCCCTTCAACGACTTGCCGCGCTACGAGCAGCTCATGGCAAAGCACGGCTCCGAAGTCGCCGCTCTGGTGATCGAGCCGGTGCTGGTGACCGGCCGCGTGGTGCCGCCCGAGCCGGGGTTTCTGGCGGGACTCGAGGCCCTTGCACGCCGATACGGAGCGCTCAGCATTCTCGATGATTGCCTGATGCTGCGACTCGCCGTGGGAGGCTCGGCCGCCAAATTCGACCTGCAGCCCGACCTCGTGGTGCTCGGAAAATTCCTGGGGGGCGGCACTGCGCTCGGAGCCTTCGGAGGATCGCGCGAGGTGATGGAGATATTCGATCCCACGCGGCGCGGCGCGGTATTTCACGGTGGATCGTTCAATGGCAATCCCATCGGCTGCGCGGCGGGGCTCGTGACGCTGCGCGACCTGACGAGCGAGTGCATCGCGTCGATGGATGCCGCATGCCTCGCCCTGCGCAGCGCACTCGCTCGGCGCGCTGCGCAGCTCAATCTCGCAGTCACCCTCACGGGCGTGGGCTCGGTGCTCGGAATTGCCTTCACCGCCGACCCCAAGCGCCACGAGGACGATCCCTCGGCGCTCGGCCTGGCCTCGCTCTTTCACCTCGCCTGCGCGAACGAAGGGCTCCTCATCGGTCCCGGCGGCATCCTCACGGTATCGACCGTGCACGATGAGGCCGCGATCGCCTTTGCCGCTCGCGGGCTCGCGGCCGCGATGGGGGAGATTGCCGACTTTGCCGGGAAGTAGCCGCTGCGAACGGCGCACTCATTGCGCATCGCGCCGGCCGTCGAGTAAGGCCGATCAAAAATTCACGTTGTCCTTACCCTTGGTGCAGAGCATCGCACGCGCCTCGGCGGGCGTTGCGATCTCGAGGCTCAGTTCCTCGAGGATGCGGCGGATCTTCGCCACCTGCTCCGCGTTCGAGGTCGCGAGCTTGTGCTTGCCGGCGTAGAGACTGTCCTCGAGTCCCACGCGCACGTTCCCTCCCAGTATCGCCGACAGCGTCACGAAGGGCATCTGATGGCGCCCGGCCGCGAGCACCGACAGGTAGTAGTCGTTGCCGAACAGCCGATCCGAGATGGCGCGCATGTGCAGAAGGTTCTCGTGATCCGGCCCGATCCCGCCCATGATTCCGAAGATGCACTGCACGAAGAACGGCGGCTTGACCAGGCCGCGGTCGGCGAAGTGCGCCAGATTGTAGAGATGTCCGACATCGTAGCACTCGAACTCGAAGCGCGTTCCCAGGGCGCCGAGCTCGCGCATCCCGCGCTCGATCTGCACGAAGGTGTTCGACAAAATGAGATCCTTGGAGGCTTCCAGGTAGGGACGCTCCCAGCTGTAGCGCCACTCGTGGCGCTTCTCCGCCGCTGCGGAGATGTTGAAGTTGAACGAGCCCATGTTCATCGATGCGATCTCCGGCGCGAGCTTGAGCGCCGGCGCGAGGCGCTGATCGAGCGTCATGCCCAATCCGCCGCCCGTGGTGATGTTGATGATCGCATCGGTTTGCCGCTTGATCGCCGGCACGAACTGCAGGAATCGCTCCGGAGTTTGGTCGGGCTTTCCCGTCTCGGGGTCGCGAGCGTGCAAGTGAATGACCGCTGCCCCCGCCTCGACGGCGGCGACCGAGTGCGCGGCGATTTGCGCCGGGGTGATCGGCAGGTAGGGTGACATGGAAGGGGTGTGAATGCCGCCGGTGATGGCGCAGGTGATGATGACTTTGTCGCTTCGCTTCATATCGGATTCCTCCAGATCTCTTGCCGCAGCGCCTAGCGAGTCGAGTGGTCCTCGACTCCTTCCCAGTATCCGTCGATCTTCGTGAGCGCCGACAAGTCTGCCCGCATGGCCGCGCGGGCGGCTTCGGCGTCGCGAGTCTGCAGCGCGAGGAGCAGCGCCTCATGCTGTGCGCAGGCCACATGCCAGGCTTGAGGCGGATCGCTCGTGATCAACGAGCGCTTGCGCGACACAAAGGGGGCCATCCTGAGCCACAGGGCCTCGATCAGCGTCGCGAGCGTGCGGTTCTCGGCGATACGGTAGATCTCGAAATGGAACGCCATGTTGAGCTCGCCGTACGTCTGACTGTCGTCGACGGCGACCGCCGCGCCCATCTGCTTGTGAAGCGCGCGCAGGTGCTCAATCTGATGCAAGGTGATGTTTTGTGCCGCGAGGGCTGCGGCATTGCTTTCGAGCATGATACGCAGCTCCAGTATCTGCTGAATCTCGCGCCGATCGCGCACCGGTATGCGGGCGGAACGGTTGGGAAGCGCCTCGAAGGCTCCCTCCGAGGTCAAGCGCTTCAGCGCCTCACGAACGGGTGTGTCGCCGATCGCGAGCCGTGTCGCGAGCCCGCGCAGAGTGAGGACCTCACCCGGCTTGAACGTCCCGGCGAGCACCGCCTCCTTCAAGGCCGCATAGGCCCGGGAGTTGTGCGTCTCGCCGGCGAGACCCGCCCCTCGCAGATCGGCCGCTGCGCCCGCCTCGCCCCGTCCGTCCCGTTGCATGTGCTCCATGCCCTGACCTCTCGCTTGCCGACATTTCCTGTTCTCGATGACCGCGCAGGGTCCGCCTGTGGATCCGCCGGCCTCTCGCCCTTGGGCGGCGCCCCGCCAAAGTCTATCAAATCGGGCGGACTCAGGATCTAACATCAAATATTTGATCAAATGTGCCGGTTATGACAATACTTCGCTCAAGGCCAGTAATAGGTCGCAGGGAGAGAAGGGACATGAAGCCACCCGAGCCGGCGCTTTCGTGCACGGTCAACACCCCCCGGCTTGCGGCCATCGCCGCCGCCGGCTGTTGGGGCCTCCTACCGCAACTTGGATCGACGGCGGGCGCTGCCGACAGTAGCTCCGAGGAGCAGCTCTCGGCCATCGTGGTCACGGCCGAGCGGCGCGCGGAGAGCATCCAATCCGTTCCCTTGAGCGTCACCGCTATCTCGGGCAACACGCTTGCCGAATTCAACGAAGTGAATTTCGACGACTACGCCCACATGGTGCCGAACCTCTCCTTCGGGACGGGCAACACCTTCGGTATCACCAACGGGCGCGAGATCACCATCCGCGGAATCGCCGGCTTCAACACGACGAGCTACTACATCAACGACACACCCTTGCCGATCTCGATCGACCCTCGCGCCATCGATCTCGATCGCATCGAGGTCCTACGCGGCCCGCAGGGCACGCTTTTCGGCTCCTCCGCGATGGGCGGCACCGTGCGGCTGATCACGCGCGAGCCCGATCTCACGAAAGGCTTCGGGTCGGCGGATGCGCAGGGCTACGTCATTCACGAGGGTGGGCTCGGATACATGCTATCCGCGAGCTACAACCTGCCGATTCTCGACAACCAGCTCGCGCTGCTGTTGAGCGGGTACGGCACGTACAACCCCGGCATTTTCACGGGTGTCTATGGTGTGGCGACGCACGCCATCGGCCCGGGCGGCCCATGGCCCACGCTGACCGTGCCGGCGAGCCAGCCGCACCAAACCGTCGACCACCTCGGCAACGACGTCGAGGAAGGCGAGACCATCTCGCTTACCTATCGTCCGGCCGCACTCGATGCGCTCTCCATCACCCCGATGATCATGCATCAGGATCAGAGCAACAATGGGTTCCCGTTGGCCGACTATTACACGCAAAACCTGATTCAATTGCGTCCCTTGAACATCCGCGAGAGCGACGCGGATGTGTGGACGTTCGGGAATCTGACCGTGAAGTACGCTGCTCCCTTCGGCAGCTTCATCGAGTCCGCCACCTACTTCCACCGCTACTCGCGCGATACCGAAGACGGCAGCGAGCTCATCTCGATTGGAGGTTACGGCGGTCCACCCTCCCCCACCTGCACTCCGGGCGTCTACTGCGCGTCTCCGTCGCCGAACTGGGTCAACACCAATCAATTCACCAACGAGCTGCGCTTCGAATCGAGCTTTCCCGGGGAGCTCCAGATGGTTGCCGGCGCGTACTACAACAAGACGCGCCAGTCGATCATTTCGGAGGAAGTGTTGCCCTATGACGGTCTCGGCGAGCCGGCCTTCACGGAGAACATTCCCCGCGTCAACGAGGAAGCCGCCGGTTTCGCGAGCTTCACGTTCAGGGCCACGGATCAGATCGAGCTATCGGCCGGTGTCCGCCAGTCACACCTCGAGTACAGCAACATCTACATCGCCACCGGCTGGATCAACGGCGGCGTCGGCTGCGACGTGCCGAGCCCCGCAGGCTGCGAATCCTACAGCCCGGCCGCGAGCAGCCAGAATGCCACGACGCCGCGGTTCACGGCCAAGTACAAGTTCGATGAATCGAACATGATCTATACGAACGTCGCCAAGGGCTACCGTCTGGGCGGCGCCAATTCGGTGCTGCCCTCGTTCTGCGGTCCTCCCTACGCGGACGAGGAGACGCCGTACAAGAGCGATTCGCTTTGGAGCTACGAGATCGGCAGCAAGAACTCGTGGCTGGGCCTCAACTCGCGGGTGGCACTGTATCAGATCGACTGGAGTCAAATTCAGCAGTCGATCCTGCTCGCGTGCTCTTTTCACGTAACGGAGAATATAGGGTCGGCCGTGAGTCGCGGCGCCGAGATCGAAATCGACGGTGCGCCGGTTCCGGATCTGTACATGAACCTTGGACTGGGCTACGAGGACGCGAAGCTCACCAGCTCGCCGCCGGGGTCGCCGCTTCCGGTCGGCTCGCCGCTCAACGGCGTGCCGCGCCTCACGGTTTCGCTCCTCGGCGATTATTCCGTCCCGATGTCCTTCGGAACGGGATTCGTGCGCGCCCAGTACAGCTTCACGGGCCGAAGCACGAGCGACAACAATCCCGTGGCCGTCAACGTCTCGGCCGTTGCGCAACGCGAGCGCGGCTCCTACTCCCTCATCAATCTCTTCGTCGGCGGCAAGCACGAGACCTGGGAAGGGTCGCTGTTCGTCAAGAACCTGTGCGATGCACGCGGAAACCTCGGCGATGAGCAATCCGAGATCAGTGAGCTCCCTGGGCGCCCCCGCTGGGCGATCACGCAGCCTCGAACCATCGGCATCGATGTCAAGAAGCGGTTCTGAGCTTCGTAGCGCACGCATCGTCATCGTTGGGGGTGGCATCGCGGGAGTGAGCGCCGCCTACCACCTCGCAAAGCTCGGGGTCGAGGACATCGTGCTTCTCGAGCGCGCGCGGTTGAGCTCGGGAACCACGGGGCACTCGACCGGCAACATGGAGACCTACCGATCGGACCCGTTGATCTTCGAGATGGTCCGCTACGCCGCCGAGTGCTACCCCGAGATCGCAAGCGAGAGCGGGCGCGACATCGGCTGGCGAGTGGTGGGCCGCGTGATGTACACCGATCGCGAGGAGCGCTGGGAGCACATGCGCGCGCTTCCGGCGCTCGGTCGTGCGCGCGG
>DATHCO010000070.1:0-20739 GCA_035319505.1 Steroidobacteraceae bacterium
GGATCCAATCCGACAGCACACGGGTGCCGCCCGTCACGGAGCAGAAATCACCGCCCGATTCGCGAATCACGGGTGCCGACTCGCCCGTGATCGCGCTCTCGTCCACCGAGGCGACCCCCTCGATCACCTCGCCGTCCGCCGGGATGGTGTCATGGCACTCGACCAGCACGAGGTCGCCTTTGCGCAATTCCTCCGCCTTGACGAGCGTGGTCTGGCGCCCCCCCGGACCGTTCGCGTGCACGCGCTTGGCCATCACGGTCTGCCGCATGCCGCGCAGTGCCGACGCTTGCGCGCGGCTGCGGCCCTCGGCGAGCGCCTCCGCGAAGTTGGCAAACAGCACCGTGAAGAGCAGCCAAACGGTGATGGAGAGGATGAAGCCGCGCGACGCCTCGCCGTGGCCTGCGAGCGCCTGCACGTAAAGGATAGTCGTGACGAGAGTGCCGATGTACACGACGAACATCACGGGATTGCGCCACTGGGTGCGCGGATCGAGCTTCTTCACCGACTCGAGGAGCGCCGGCCCGATGAGCTTGCGATCGAAGAGCGATATTTGCTGCCGTGTCACGAAGCCCTCGCCTGTCCTATTCCTGGGTGGCGAGCATGAAGTGCTCGACCAGCGGCCCCAATGCGAGCGCCGGCACGTACGTCAGAACGCCGATGAGGAGCACCGAGCCGATGAGCAGCACGACGAACAGGGGCCCGTGCGTGGGCATGGTGCCTTCGGTGACGGGAACGCGTTTCTTCGCGGCCAGCGAGCCGGCGATCGCGAGCGCCGCCATGATGGGCCAGAAACGCCCGATGAACATCGCAATCGCGATGCTCAGGTTGTAGAACACCGTGCTCGCCGTGAGCCCCCCGAACGCGCTGCCGTTGTTGTTGGCCGCGGAGGTGAAGGCATAGAGGATCTCGCTGAAGGCGTGCGGTCCCAAATTCGTCGGTCCCGCCTTGCCGGCGCTCGTCACGACGGCGATCGCGGTTCCGAGCAACACGCAGAACGGGGTGGTGAGAATGAACACCGACGCGAGCTTCATCTCGAGCGACTCGATTTTCTTGCCGAGGTACTCGGGGGTGCGTCCGATCATCAAGCCGGCGATGAATACCCCGAGAATGGCAAACATGAGGATCGAGTACAGGCCGGTCCCCACGCCGCCGGGCGCGACCTCTCCGAGCTGCATCAGGAACATCGGCACGAATCCCCCGAGCGGCATCAGCGAGTCGTGCGCGGTGTTGACGGCACCGGTCGAGGTCCCCGTCGCCACCGCGGCCCACAGCGCCGAGGCGCCGATACCGAACCGGGTCTCCTTGCCCTCCATGTTCCCACCGGCCTGAAGAGCGCTGGCGACCTGATCGACGCCCTGCTTGGCGATGAGCGGATTGCCGTTCTGCTCGACGTGGAACGCGAGCACCATCAACGGCACGACGAGGACCAGCATCGAGACGAGCACCACCCATCCCTGGCGGGTGTCCCCGACCAGCTTGCCGAAGGTGTAAGTGAGCGCAAACGCGATCAAGAACATCGCCAGCATTTCGAGAAAGTTACTCACGGCGGTGGGATTTTCGTAAGGATGAGCGGAGTTCGCGTTGAAGAAACCCCCGCCGTTCGTGCCGAGCTGCTTGATGGCTTCCTGGGAGGCGACAGGGCCCATCGGGAGGGTTTGCGCTTGTGTGCTCGCCGTCTCGGTCACCACGTTGCCGGCTGAATCCTTGAGCGGATTGCCCGCCGCGTCGGTCTTCGGGCTCTGATAGGTCAGCTTCTCGATCGTGGCCGCATCCTTGTACGTGTCGAAGTTCTGGATGACCCCCTGGCTCGCGAGCGCCAGCGCGAGAATCACGGAAAACGGCAACAATACGTACAGAGCGGCGCGTGTGAGGTCGACCCAAAAGTTGCCGATGGTCTCGGCGCTGTGGCGAGCGAATCCCCGTATCAGCGCCATGGCAACGGCGATGCCGGTCGCCGCGGACAGGAAATTCTGCACGGCAAGCCCGGCCATCTGCGTGAGGTAGCCCATGGTCGACTCGCCGGAGTAGGCTTGCCAGTTCGTATTGGTGATGAAGCTGACTGCCGTATTGAGCGCGGAGTCCGCCGTGACGGCGGGAAAGTTTTGTGGGTTCAGCGGCAAAAAGGATTGCAGACGCTGCAGGGCATAGACGACGACCGCGCCGAGCACGTTGAAGACGAGGAGCGCAATGGCGTACCGGTCCCAGGACATCTCCTCGCGCGCATCGATCCCGCAGAGCCGGTAGAGGAGGTCCTCGAGGCGCTTGCCGGCGCGCAAGGCGAGGCTCGGGCGGCCCTCCATCACATCGGCGATGTAGCTTCCGAGCGGCTTCGTCAAGAGCAAGAGCACGCCGAGGAATACCGCTAACAGCAAGCCGAATTCGGTGTTGGCGCTCATGCCGAAAAGCTGCCTAGCCCGGCTTATTCATGAAGGGCAGCTGCTTTATCCGACGGCGCCGGCTTTGGAAGGGAATTTTCCGGGCCGCCGTCAATCCCTCCCTGGATGCTGCGTTCCCTTCCAAAGCCGACTCCTCGTGGTAGGTATCGCTGTTCATGAATGATTCGGGCTAGGAGCCCGTCTGAGGGCCCTAGAATCGCTCCGCCTTGATGAGCGCGTACAGCAGGTATCCGAACACGAACAGCGCGAGCAGTCCCGCGAGCCAGTACGCGAAGGTCATTGCGCTGCGCCCAGGCGGCGCAGCGCCCACACCAGACCGTGGGTCAGAGCGTAGAGGACTGCGAGTATCGAGAGGCAGACGATGTCCACGGTGCGCATGCTACGAAGGGCGGTGTAAATATCCTATATATTTTGATGCCCCTCGACCGCATCATAGCGTACCTCATCCACCTGAACTCCCGCCCTGCGGTGCACTGACACACGGCCGCTGGACGGTCGGCGGCTATTTTCGCTCCACCACCTTCTTGGCGAGCTCCGCGAGTGAGGCGAGATCCATCTCCTCGGCCGGCACCTCGATCACCTCTTCCGCCGGCGTCGCGCCGCCTGCCACGTGCTTGATCGGCGGCTCGAGCGTTCGCGCAGCGCCCGGCGCCGCTCCCCCGCTCACCCCTGCGCCGCTTCCGGCGGCGCCAGGCGTATTCGCCGCGCTCCTCGAGAGCGGCGGCTGCGCCGATTTGATTCCCGCCGCCGGACGCGACGCCGTCGCCTCGGCGCTCCCCTTCAGCGCCTGCACCGTGGGCGGTCGTACCCAATCGGTCACCTGGTCCATCCAGCGCTGATAGCGCTCGAAGGTCCACATGCCGTCCTCGCCGCCGGACTGCAGCACCGTCGCGAGCTGACTGAAATTTCCGATCCGAATGATCGCCTTGGCTGCGGGCGTCGGCAGCAGTATCTCGCAGCGTGGGACGAGCAATCGTGCCGCGCTCAAAAATTCCAGACGCTGACACGAGACCGCGACGAGGCAGTCGGCGAGCTGCGCCCGAACGCTCGCCTGAACGCCCTCCGGAAAGGACATGCATACGCGCGCGAGCGCTTCGGCGCAGTTTGCCGAGTGCATCGTGGCGAGGACGAGATGGCCGGTCTCCGCAGCGTTCAGCGTGAGCCGCATCGCCTCCGGCGTGCGCATCTCGCCGATGACAAGAACGTCGGGATTCTCGCGCAATGCATCGATGATGCCCTGCTCGAAGCTCGGCGAATGAGTTGGAATCTCGCGCTGCCTGACATACGACTGGCGATTGGCGAACAGGTACTCGATGGGGCTTTCCAGCGTGATGATGTTGCGCGCGCGTGTCGAATTGATCTCCTCGATGAGGGCGGCGAGGGTCGTGGATTTACCCGATCCGGTGGGCCCCGCAATGAGCACAAGGCCGCTCAGAGCCTCGGTGAATCTTCGAAAATCCCTGTGCAGGTTGCACGCCCTGAGATCCTTGACGGCCGGTGCCAGAAGCCGGATGGCGATCGCGATGCCGCGCACGGTCTGGTAGAAGTTCGCCCGCAGGCGCATGCCGCCGACCGCTTCCGAGATATCCGCCGAGCCGCGTTCGACGAACTGCGCGAAGCGCTCCGCGCCCAGGAGTTGCCGGGCCACTTGCATCAGCGCAGCGCCCGACACGGTCCCGCCGACGGTCTGCAGCTCGCCGCGGACTCTGGCCACGATGGGAGTGTCGGCTTCGAGATGCAAATCGCTCGCACCCAGCGAATAGGCCTGTTCGATCCATTGCTCAAACTGCATGCATCAAGCTCCGCACGTCGCCCGGGGCGGCATCCTGCGCGCCGCAAGCAGCCCGTTCATCGCGTCCCAGCGATCCTCGCCCAGCCGACTGGCGGCGGCCGAGACAAAAGCGCGGCCAAGACGCTCCGCCTCGAGCGTCTCGTCCGCGCTGCGGCCAGCTCCCAGCCGGCTCGAGAGCACTCGAGCGGATCTTCCGTGACGTGCCGCGCAATGATTGTCGCGACACGGAGGGGCTCGCGACAGGCTTCTCGGCCGCGCGAACGTCCAAATACTCATCGCCCTCGCCGCCGCGATGATCCGCGCCGCCCCGGCGAGCGAGACTATCGCGCCCCGCGTGCCGAGCTGCGACGCCCTCGCCCGAGATCTCAGCCGGTGCCGCCCACCGTCAGCGCATCGATGCGCAGGGTCGGCTGGCCCACGCCGACCGGAACCGACTGGCCCTCCTTGCCGCAGGTTCCGACGCCCGCGTCGAGCTTCATGTCGTTGCCCACCATGCTCACGCGCGTGAGCACGTCGGGGCCGTTGCCGATCAGGGTCGCGCCCTTCACCGGCGCGCCCACCTTGCCATTCTCGATCAAGTAAGCTTCGCTCGCCGAGAACACGAACTTTCCCGACGTGATGTCCACCTGACCGCCGCCGAAGTTGACGGCATACAGGCCCCGCTCGACGGATGCGATGATCTCCTCGGGCGCATGGGCGCCCGCGCGCATGTAGGTGTTGGTCATGCGCGGCAGGGTCATGTGCGCAAAGGACTCGCGC
Source organism: Steroidobacteraceae bacterium (assembly GCA_035319505.1). Taxonomy (GTDB): domain Bacteria; phylum Pseudomonadota; class Gammaproteobacteria; order Steroidobacterales; family Steroidobacteraceae; genus Bog-1198. Next base: position 4,948 of record DATHCO010000070.1, read on the forward strand.
CGACCGTTGCCGGTCGGGGCCATGCCCATCAAGCGCGCATTCAGCTTGTCCTGCAGGTACCCCTTGAGCACGCCCTTCTCGATGAGCACCGTGCACCGGGTCGGTGTGCCCTCATCGTCGACGTTCAACGAGCCGCGACGCCGCGCGAGCGTGCCGTCGTCGACCACGGTGATCTCCTCGGCGGCCACTCTGTGACCGATGCGGCCCGTGAAGGCGGAGGTGCCTTTGCGGTTGAAATCGCCCTCCAGGCCGTGGCCGATCGCTTCGTGCAGCAAGATGCCGGGCCACCCGGGACCCAGAACGACCGTCATCGGGCCCGCGGGGGCGGCGACCGCCTCGAGATTCACCAGGGCTTGCCGCACGGCCTCGCGGCAGTGGCCGAGCGGATCAGCCCCCCCGATGAGTTCATCCAAGCCGAAGCGCCCACCGCCGCCGCTGTAGCCCTGCTCGCGCCTCCCGTTCTGCTCGACGATCACGGAAACGTTGGCTCGCACCAGGGGACGGACGTCGGCAGCGAGGGTGCCATCGCTCCCCGCGATCAGCACGACCTCGTGCACGGCGGCGAGAGAGGCCATCACTTGCTTGACCCGCGGATCGATGCGCCGCGTCTCGGCATCGACGCGCATCAGCCAGGCGACCTTGTCCTCATCGCGAACGGCCTCGAGCGGATCCACGGGCAAGTACAGCCGATGGGTGGGCGGCCGCTGCCAGGCGCTCACCGCGTTGCCCACGCCGCTGCGCGCAATGGCTCGAGCGGCTTCCGAGGCTTCGACGAGCGCGGGCAGCAGCACCTCGTCAGTGTAGGCGAATCCGGTCTTCTCGCCGCTCAGGACGCGCACCCCCACACCTTGCTCGATGCTGTGCGAACCCTCCTTGACGATCCCGTCCTCGAGCGACCAGGACTCCTCGCGCGAGAGCTGAAAATAAAGATCCGCGTAATCGACGTCACGGGCCATCAGCGTGCCGAGCACCGTCGACAAGCGGCCCTCGTCCAAGCCCGATGGCGCGAGAATCATCCTTTCGGCAACCTCGAGCGAGGGCAACGCGCTCATGCCAGCACCGCCTCGTCGCTCGGCATCGGCAGGCGACGATTCGCGAGGGCGGGGAAACGCGTGCGCGTCTCTGCGAGCTTGCCGAGATCGATCTGCGAGGTGATCACGCCCGTGCCGTGGGCCAAGCGGGAGAGCACCTGGCCCCAGTAGTCGACGATCAGCGTATCTCCGTAGGTTTCTCGTCCGCTCGTGTGCGTGCCGCTCTGCGCAGGCGCGACGACGTAGCAGAGATTTTCGATCGCCCGCGCACGCAGCAACGTCTCCCAGTGAGCGCGCCCCGTGGGCACGGTGAAGGCAGCGGGCATCGCCAGCCATTCGGCGCCCTGCGCCACGAGCTCGCGATACAGCTCCGGAAAGCGCATGTCATAGCACACCGACATCCCCAACCGGCCGACCGGCGTATCCGCCAGCACCACGCTCTCACCGGGCACCACGTGCCTCGATTCCGAGTACTGCTCCTCGCGGCCGGGAATGGCCACATCGAATAGATGGATCTTGTCGTAGCGCGCAATCCGCCTGCCGTGATCATCGAATAACAGCGATGAGTTCGCGACTCGGCGCGGTGTGTCGGCCTTGATGGGGGTGCTTCCGGCCAGGATCCAAAGCTTGAGCTCCCGAGCCGTGTCGCGCAGGAACTCCTGCACCGGGCCCTCTCCGTCGGACTCGGCCGCCTTGAGCTTATCGGCATCGCGCAAACCCATGAAGGAGAAGTTCTCCGGCAGGCAGGCGATGTCGGCCCCCGCCTCCCTGGCCTCGCGCAGCAACCGCCCGGCCGTCGCCAGGTTGTCTGCGACGATGTGACTCGATGTCATCTGGATAGCCGCTACGATGCCCATTATTTCGGCGCCTCTGCAGTCGCCCCGGCGGCGTCTGCGCTCTTGATCCGTTCCACCGTCGGATTATCCCAACTGCCGGTAATTCGATAATACCCCCGCACCAGGCCTTTCAGTGGCTGCTTGAACACCTGGGTGAACAGCAAGACGGCCCCTCCCACCACCGGCCCGGCGGCAAACCCCGCCAGCGAGAGCGGCGTCGTGCTCACGTTTCCCGTAACCACTGCAGTTTGGTCATAGTCGTGGTTTTTCAAGCCGACCCTGCCGATCAGGCCGATCTCCGCGGCCGGCCCTTTGACCAGCACGTTGTCAGTATGCGCGTTGCCGTCCTGCAGATCGAAATCACCTCGAACAGTGTCGAAGGCGAAGCCCTTATCGGTCAAATCGCTGAAATCCAGCGCCAATCTGCGCGGGAGCTCGGCGAAGCTCGCGAGCCCCAGAACACGCCCCGCGCCTGGTTTCAGGTTCACGATTTGCCCCTTCTCGAGCGCAACGTGCACGTGTCCCCTCGCCTCGGCCAGCGCCCGCGTCGTGGGAGCCCCGGTCCAGCTCAAGTCGAACTCGACGTGCCCGCTCTTCGCCTCGAGCACCGCAGCGAAGCCGAGCTGCTTCAAGCTCTCCCCGACGTCGGTGCTGACCATCCCTCCCTCGAGGTGGCCGCCCGCCCCGCGCCACTCGCCGGTGGCGTTCGCGGTGAAGGTCGGGCTCGCCGCGGTCAACTGCTTCAAGCTCACCCCGTCCTCGAGCCTCACGAGCTCGGCCCGGACCTCGCCGAATTCGCGATCGCCCCAGGCAAGCTGCGCCGCATGAACACGGGCCGCTGGCAAGGTGCGGGGGTCGGCACCGCTCATCGAGTCGGCGCCGCCGCTCAGATCCGCGCCGCCGGTCCCGCCCTGATCGTCTGTGGCGCCCGCCTCCTTGGCATCGACGAGCTTCAGACGCTCGAACTCGAGGTTCCAGGCGGCAGAGGAATCCTGTGGGATCACGATGCTACCCACCACGTTCGGCCCGCTCGTATCGATGCGCCATCCGCTGTCGGTCGCCGTGAGCGCCAAATCGACATCGAGGAACGCCAATCCGCGGTAGTCGATCCGGCCCACCGAGAGGTTGGCGGCGCGCAGGTACGAGGCGAGCGGCTTCGCGCCCTTGGCGGCGGCGGTGCCGACGCTCAACCAGCCTGCGAGATCCAGCTTCTCGATCCTGCCGCCCACATTGACCGCCTGAGATTCGCTGAATACCGGCTCACCCTCGCCGAAGGCGAGCGCCGCGCGAGCGAGCTTGGATCCGTTCGCATCCGAATCGAGCGTGAGCGCAGCGTGCAGCACGGATCCCAATCCGACGCGCAGCTGCGTCCCCCCGCTCGCCGGCCAGAGCATGTCGACCGACGCCGGCATGGTCGTGCCGGCAGGCTTGTCGAGCGGTGCGGGAAGCTTCAACTCCAGTCCGGCCAGATTCGAGGTGATGCGCAGCGAGCGCTCGCGTGAGGGCTCGGGGGCCATGCGCAGCACGGCGTGCCAGTCGGTCTGACCGCGGACTCCCGCGTTCGCCGGCAGCGGCAGCACCGCGCGCAGCGCCTCGCCGCTCAGGGTGCCACGAAAATCGAGTTGCGTGCGGACGAGCGGACGATTGCGGGGCACGCGCGCCGTCATCTGGAATGCGCCGCCCAGAACGTGCCCGTGAATATCCGCGTGAGCCACCTGAGCACCGTCGATATCCGCAGTGCCGGAGAGATCCGTCGCGGCGAGCGTCGAGCCGGGTCGATTCAGCGTCGCCTCATCGAGGTCCACATGCACCGTCACGCGGCGCTGATCGAATTGTTTGAAGGGAAAGAACAATTGCACGCTGGTTTTGAGCGCACCCCTGGCCTCGACGCCGGAAAAGCCGCGATCGGCCATCGCGTCGAGAGGAGTCGAGGCCAGATAGTGCAGCGCATCCGCCGCATCGCCGTGGGCGGCGGCGTGGATCAGAAGCTCGCCGCTCTTGAAGTCGACGAAGCGCGCATCGCCCGAATCGACCTTGAGATCGGCGGCGGACGCACTCATCACCTTGACACTCATGCCTTCGTTGCGAAATTCGGCCTGTGCTGCGAGATTCTCGATGCGCGGCCAGCCCTGGGCATAATCCAAGGTCAGGTGATCGACGCGAAAGCGCACCAGAAAGAGGCCGCTGCCGTCGCGAAACGGGAAATGACGTACCGGTCCCGCATAGACGAGGTCGCCGTGCGAGACGTATCCGGCGACGAACGCGCGATCGAGCCAAGCGAGCGCGGCCGGTGCAATGAGCTCGTGCGGAAAATAAAGGCGCGCATCGGCCGCATTGCCGTTATCGATCGTGCTCGCGAGCGTGAGCACGGGGGAGCTCCCGTCGCTCGGCTGGCGCCAGGCGGCCTTGCCGCGCACGCTCGCATCGCGCGTGCTGAGCGCGAGATTCGACGTCGCCACCAGGAGCTCCTCTGCCGTGCGCCGCCAGTACAGCGTCACCTGGAGGGTGGGTAGATCGATCGGCTGGGGAAATTGGTTCGGCCAATTGAATACGGCGGCTCGCGAATCGATGATGAGATGGCCGGCATGGTCGCTCCCCGAGAGCACGCCGGAGAGGCCCCGCAGGCCTGGCGCGTGCCCCAGGGGTGCGAAGCCCACGTCGCGAAAGCGTGCACGGGTCTCGAACGCCCAGGGATCGGTCACCTTGCTCCGCTCGAGCGAGAGCTGCATCTCCATCCACTCGCCGCTCGGCGAGAGCTCGCGCAGCCGCTCGCGCAGATCCCGTTGCGGCAATAAGCCGACGAGCGGCAGGAGGGCCTCGGCGCGCAGGTAATTCGCGCGCGCCTCGAGTGCCAGGACACCGGACTCATCACCGCGCCAGGTCACGTCGAACTGCGAGTTCGGGTCGCGGCGACCGGCCCTCGAGGTGTGCACACGACGCCCGAGCAACGTCCAGCGATCCCCCGCATGCGTGAGGGTCAGCGAGGCGCTCACCTCCATCTTGGTGTTGGCATTGTCGGTGGGCTGGGTGACCACGCCCTGGGCCCCGAAATCGAGATCGGCGTGCACGAGCGTCGCACCCCGGCCCTGGACGCGCACTTCGAACTCTCCGCTCCCGGCGTCGAGCCTCGTCAAGTACTCGGGAAGAAGCTTGCGCCACCCCGGAAACGACACGCCGCTCGCGCTCGCGAGCGCACTCCATTCGAGCTTCGTCAAGGGAGCAGAGCCTCGCGCCGTGCCGTTGAAGCTCAGCTGATCGCCCAAAACGGAGGGGAGCCGCGCCGAGAACTGCAGTGCGGCGAGCTCCGAGACACGACTCAAGTCCAAGTTGACGGCCGACAAATCGAGCCGCGCGAGCTCGGCATTCCAGTCGTTGAGCGTCACGAACCCCCGTCGAATCACCAACGTGCCCGCCGGCAAGTCCTTGAGCGTGAGCTTCGCGAAAGCGCCCTCCTCTTCGCCGCCCAAAATGACCTCGCGCGCGAGGGCAAACGTGGTAGGGCCCAGCCGCGTGATCACGATCGTCGGGGAGTCGAGCTCGACGCGCAGCGCAAATACCCTGCCGCTCTGCAACATGCGCCAGATATCGAGGCCGATGCGGCCGAGCGCGGCCCTCGCGAGCTCGCGGCGGCCATCGTCGGTCTTGAGCTCCAAGCGCTCGAAACTGAGCTCCGGGCCGTACCAGCGAAAGGCCGGCGACACGCCGGCAAAGGCGATCTGATATCCGGTTTGCCGGTGCACCCAGGCCTTGATTTGCTCCTGGTACTTCGGGGCACGATCGAGCGCCAGCTTGATTCCCAGCATCAATGCAAGCACCAGAACCACGAGTCCCGCGACGCAGTACGCGAGTGCCTTGCCGATCCCGCGCAAGCTCATTGATACAGCAGGCTCATTGCAACAGCAGGCTCATTTACATCAGAACGACGTCATATTGGTCGACGGCGTACAGAGACTCGGTCTGCAAGCGGATCGGAACCCCCGTGATCAATTCGAGCTCGCCGAGCGCGGAGGACTCCTCGTCGATCAAGCGCTCGATGACGTCCTGATGCGCAAGAACCATGAGTTGCTGACACTCGAATTGTCGCGCCTGCCGCATGATTTCCCGAAACACCTCGTAACAGACCGTTTCCGCCGTCTTGACGAAACCCCGCCCATCGCAGGTCGGACAAGGCCGGCAGAGCAGATGTTCCAAGCTCTCGCGGGTTCGCTTGCGGGTCATCTCCACGAGGCCGAGCGGGGATACGGAGGAGATGCTGGTCTTCACGTGATCGTTCGCGAGCGCCTTCTCGAGCGCTTGAATCACCTGACGGCGGTGCTCCGGCTCTTCCATGTCGATGAAGTCGATGATGATGATGCCTCCGAGATTTCGCAGCCGTAGCTGCCGCGCGATCGTCACCGCCGCCTCGAGATTGGTTCGAAAGATCGTCTCCTCCAAATTGCGGTGCCCGACGAAGGCCCCCGTGTTCACGTCGATGGTCGTCATCGCTTCGGTCTGGTCGATGATCAAGTGGCCGCCCGACTTCAGGGAGACTTTGCGATCGAGCGCCTTCTGAATCTCCTCCTCGACGTGATGCAGCTCGAATATCGGGCGCAGCTCGCCGTACAGCTCGATTCTCGGCAGCAACTCGGGCACGAAGGTGCTCGCGAATTCGCGCATCTCCTGATGCGCGCTCGGTTGATCGATCAATACTCGCTCGACATCGGGGCGCAGAAGATCGCGTAGGATGCGCAGGTGCAGCGGCAGGTCGGCATGCACCAGCTGTCCCGGCTCGGTCTTGAGCCCCTTCTCGCGCACGACCTCCCAGAGCTTGCGCAGGTACAGCATGTCGGCCCGCAGGGCCTCGGGCGGCGCGTCCTCCGCCGCGGTGCGCACGATGTATCCCGCGGACTCGTCGACCTCGAGGCCGGCGAGCACCGCGGCGCGCAGCCGCTCGCGCTCGGCCTCGTTCTCGATCCGCGCCGAGACCCCGACGCCGCGGCCCTGAGGCATGTACACGAGATATCGCGAGGGTAGCGTAACGTAGGTCGTGAGGCGCGCGCCCTTGGTTCCCAGGGGGTCCTTGACGACCTGGACTAGAATCTCGTTACCCTCCGCGACCAGGGAGCGAATGCTCTCGGTTCGCGGCGGCTCGATTCCGGTCTCCGCATGCCGAGAATCGAAAATGTCCGAGGCATGCAGGAATGCGGTGCGCTCCATGCCGATCTCGATGAATGCGGCCTGCATGCCGGGCAACACGCGCGAGACTCGGCCCTTGTAGATGTTGCTGATGAGACCACGCCGGCTGCCGCGCTCGATGAACACCTCCTGCAGCACGCCGTTCTCCACCACGGCGGCGCGTGCTTCGTGGGTGCTCGCGTTGATCAGGATTTCAGTGCTCATCGGTCTGCTGCTGCGCCGCCCCGGCCTGCCATAGCGAGACTCCGGCGCAGCGCAGCATCTCGGCGGTCTCGTAGAGTGGCAGTCCCATCACCCCGGAGTAGCTGCCGTTCAGGTGCGCGACGAACACCGCTCCAACCCCTTGAATGGCGTATCCGCCCGCCTTGCCTGCGGGCTCACCGGTATTCCAGTACTCGCGCGCCTCCCGTGCGCTGATCTCGCGAAACCTCACCTCGCTCGTGCTCACTCGGCACGAGCTTCCCGACGCCGTTACGAGCGCGACCGCCGTCATCACCTCGTGAGCGCGGCCCGACAAGAGTCTCAGCATGCGCTCGCCATCCTCGCAGCTCTCGGGCTTTCCCAAGATCCTGCCTTCGATCACCACCGCCGTGTCGGCGGCTAGCACGGGGCGCTCCGGCAAGCCGGCCGACTGGACGCGTCGCCGGCCGTGGCCGGCCTTGGCCAGCGCAAGTCGCGACACGTATTCAACGGGGGTCTCCCCCGATCCGATCGACTCGTCAATGTCCACAACCAGCACGTGAAAAGGCACACCGATCTGCGCTAGCAGCTGCCGCCGCCGCGGCGAGCCGGAGGCGAGATAGACAAAGTCTCGCGCACTCATGATAGCGGTCCCGAGCACCTCATGCGCGATGGTAGGGATGACCTTTCACGAGGCTCATGGCGCGATAGATCTGCTCGGCCACTACCACGCGGACCAGCGAATGCGGCAGCGTGAGCGGTGACAGCGACCAGCGCTGGTCCGCCCGCTCGAGACAGGGTGGTGCCAGCCCGTCCGGACCGCCGATCAAGAGGGCCAAGGGCCTTGCCGCTCGCAGTCTAAGGCCGAGCCAGGCGCTGAGCTCCGCCGTCGTCATCGATGGCGCCGAGACCTCGAGCGCCACGACATAATCCTTCGCGTCCACAGCCGCCAGCATGGTCGCCCCCTCCCTAAGGACGGCGGCTGAGGGATTCTCCCCGGGTCGCCGCTTGGCGACGGGAATCTCGACCAGCTCGAGATCGAGCGGCGCCCGCACGCGCTTCTGATATTCGCGAAACCCGGTGTTGATCCAATCGGGCAAGCGCGTACCGGCAGCGATCAGTCGGCACCTCATAAAGGGTCAACGTGGGCACTCGCGCGAAGCCGCGTCCTCGCCCGGCCAGCGCGGCTCATGCCGATGACTCGGGCTGGCTCCTAGGCGCGAGCCGCGCGCTTTGCCGTCATGTCCCACAGCTTCTCGAGCCCGTAAAATTCGCGCACTCGGGGCAACATCACGTGCACGATCATCTCGTGCAAATCGATGAGCACCCACTCGCCGTCCTTGAGGCCCTCCACGCCGTGCGGCCGAAATCCGGCCTCCTTGGCCTTCTCCACGACGCGCTGTGCCACCGAGCGCACGTGGCGGTCCGAGGTACCGCTTGCGATCACCATGTAATCGGCGATATCCGTCAGCCCCCGCACATCCAGCACCTTCACCTGCAAGGCCTTCATGTCATCGAGGGCGGCGAGCACGACCGCTCTCAACGAGCGCGTCGGGGCGGCTTCCCTCTTGCCAGCCTCGCTCGCGGAAGCCCCCTTCGCGCCGACCTTTTCCGCCAGCGCTCCCATGGCTCGGGCTCCTCTCGGCGCGCGGGCGGTGCGCATGCCAGCGCGCCGCGGCTCGCGCGCGGCGCCGCTCGTGGCGCCGTCTTTTCTGCTAGTGGGGTGGGGATGGCTCTTTTTGTCGGGGGGCACTAGGAGGTCCGTGATTTGGCGTAGCACTGCGTGTCCATGATGAGCTGTCGGACCGAGTCGGGCATGAGAAAGCGCGGGTCGCGGCCTATCGCAATGAGCTGGCGCACCTCGGTAGAGGAAATCTCGAGCTGCGTCACCGCGTGAATGTAGATGCAACCGGCGCGCTGCTCGTGCAGATCGCCGACCCTGCCCGTCCCGCGATCGACCAGCAGTTCGCCCAGGGGACCCATCCCGGGGGCCCGCCATCCCGGCCGGTGGGCAACCACGAGATGCGCGAGCTCGAGCAAGTCACGCCATTGATGCCATTTGGGCAGGCTCAGAAAGGCGTCCATGCCGACGATGAAGCAGATGCTGCGGTCCGGATACTCGTGACGCAGCTCGCCCAAGCTCTCGACGGAATAAGAGGGTCCGGTCTTACGAACTTCGCGATCGTCCACCACGAACCCGGGTTGCCCGGCGATCGCCAATTCGACCATCTTGAGGCGCAGCTGAGCGTCGGCGACGGGTCGATCGCGGTGGGGTGGGTTGCCGGCAGGCAGGAATCGTATCTCCTTCAGGCGCAGCGCCTGCTGCAGCTCGAATGCGGTGCGCAGGTGCGCGTAGTGAATCGGATCGAAGGTTCCGCCGAAAATACCCATCGGGTTCATGTGGGTACCCTGCCTGAATCTTGAGTGGCTTGCAAAGCGCCGGCGAATCCCAAGGTGAGTGCGATGATCGCCGCCCATGGATCACCCGGCGAGATGCCTTTGATGGTACGGTCCGTACGGCTCGCTTGCTCGATGAGGCGCGCGAGCGGTAATTTGGGTGCTCTGCGCAGGGCGCGTGGCGAGGGCTGTGCGGCCTGATTCCAGCCGGCGCCCGCCGCGCTCGAGCCAAGCCGTGCGCGCTCGCGCGCTTGCCAAAGCGCGCGCAGCTCCCGGACGAGCGCCCACAGGATGAGCACGGGATCCGCTCCTTCGCTCTTCAGGCCCGCCAGGATGCGCAGCGCACGGCGCGCATCGCCCCCGGCCGCCGCCTCGGCAAGTTGAAACACATCGTACCGCGCGCTGTCGCCGACGGCGCGCATCGCGGTCTCGGCGCTCACCGACTCTCCGTCCGCGAGCAGCGCCAGGTTGTCGAGCGCTTGCTTCGCTGCCAATAAATTTCCCTCGATGCGATCGACGATGAGAGCGGCGGCGGCGGGCTCCAGTTGAAGACCCATCGCCCGTGCGCGAGAGGTGAGCCATGCGGGGAGCGATGCCGTGGTGACCGGCCAAACGGTAATCCACACGCCGCGGGATTCGATCGCCCGCACCCAGGGGGCCTCGCTCGCCTTGCGATCGAGCTTTCCGCAAATGATCAAGCAGATGAGATCGGGCGGGGGATGGGTCGCGAGGTCGAGCAAGAGCGTGGCGCCCTTGTCCGGTTTGCCGCTGGGCATGCGCAATTCGATGAGGCGGCGCTCGGCGAACAAGGATAGCGCCGAGGCGGCGTGCCGCAGCTCATCCCAGGCAAAGCTCCGGTCGATGAAAAACACCGTGCGCTCGGCGTATCCAGCCGCGCGCGCGGCCGACCGGACGGCGTCAGCCGCCTCGCCCACACCGAGCGGCTCGTCGCCGGAGACGAGGTACACCGGGGCGAGCCCCCGGCGCAGGTTCTCTGCCAATTGCTCGCTGCTCAGACGCAATCGAGCTGCCTTGCGTGCTTCTTCATGCCGCCAGGCGTGCGCGAGCCATCTCGTACTCGCCCACCAATCGATCCACGAGCGAGTGCACCGGCACGACGTCGTGAACGCCGCTCACGCTTTGGCCGGCGGACCAGATATCCCGCCAGGCCTTGAGCTCGCTGGCTCCCTCGCTCCCGAAGTTCATCTTGGATTTGTCCGCCGCGGGAAGGTGGTCCGGATCCAGACCCGTCCTGCGCACGCTCGCGCGCAGGTAATTCCCGGCAACGCCGCTGAACAGCGAGGTGTAGACGATATCCTCGGCTACGCTGTCGATCAGCATCTGCTTGTACTCTGCGCTCGCGTTCGCCTCGCTGGTCGCGATGAAGCGCGTGCCGAGATACGCAAGATCCGCGCCCAAAGCCCGCGCGGCGAGCACATCGGCACCCGTGCTCATGGCACCCGACAAGATGATCGTACCGGCGTAAATCTCGCGGATCTGCTTCACCAGCGCGAACGGGCTCAAGACCCCCGCGTGCCCCCCGGCGCCGGCGCACACCGCGATGATGCCGTCGACGCCCTGCGCGGCCGCCTTCTCGGCGTGACGCACGTTGATCACATCGTGAAATACGAGCCCTCCGTAGCCGTGTACCGCGCTCACCACCTCCTCCGGAGGCCGCAGGCTGGTGATGATGATCGGCACGCGATGCTTGACGCACACCGCCATGTCCTGCTCCAGGCGATCGTTGCTGGCATGCACGATCTGATTCACCGCGAACGGAGGCACCTTGGCATGACCGCAGACGCGTCGATAGGCAGCGAGCGTTTCGGTGATCTCGGCGAGCCAGTCATCGAGCTGCGAGGCGGGCCGAGCGTTCAACGCCGGAAACGCACCGACGATGCCCGCCTTGCACTGAGCCAGCACCAGCTTGGGCGTCGACACGATGAACATGGGCGCACCGATGACCGGTAGCCGCAGTTGGCCTTCGAGAGTGGCGGGAATGGGCATTATGGCAAGCTTGAGTGACGGACCCCCGTCCATTATGACCGACTGCGCATCCGCCGTGCGCGACGCTCGACCAGCAGCGGGCGCTCGAGCGCGTCCCCGCCCCGCGAGCGCGGCGTCCGCGCCTGTCGGCGGGTGGCGACGGCGCCTTCCCGAGGGCGCCTGATGCGTCCGAATTTGGGCACTACCTCTCGCAAAGCGCGCATCCCCTGAGACCACCCGCACGGATGGATGCGGCCCGCGAAACGTATAGTCAGGCGCGCCATTCACGGGGTTTCGTGACATGCGGGCGCTTCAAAAGTCATCGCTATCCATTGCGGGCATTCTCTTCGCGGTGCTCGGCTCGGCGGGGCAACCCCGAGAGTGGCGCTCCCACGTGAGCGCCGACGTGCTGAAGCTCTACGGCGCGCCAGCGAGCACCGAGGCGCTCGCCGGCGCGTCGGCTTCGGCCGGTGCAATCGGCAATCACGCCCGGTTCGATGCCCAAGGTCGTCTGCAGATCGACGTGAAATACGAGTGCGTCCTCGGGGCGCCGCTCCCGGCGTTGAGAGGCGCTGGGCTCATCGTCGGCACGGTGGTCGCCGCGACGCCGTTCTGCGTGGTCGAAGGTTGGAGCGCGTTGCGAGCGATCCCGGCCGTTGCCGGCGTCGCGGGCGTGACGCGAGTGGAGCTGCCGCATTATGCGGCTCGAAGGCGGCCGGCGCTCGGCGCAGCCGCGCGCTCCTCGCTCCCGGCGGCCGGATTGCACGCGAGCCCGCAATCGGGCAATTCTCCTGCCATCGACGGCGAGGGCGTGACGCTCATGCACGCCGACCAGTTCATCTCGCAGACCTCCGTCAACGGCTCGGGGGTTCACATCGCCGTCATGTCGGACGACGTCACGAGTCTCGCGACGATTCAAGGTCGCGGCGAGCTGCCGGCGGTGGACGTGGTCCAGCCGAGCTCCAACGCGACACCAAACCCCGATCCGACCGACGAAGGCACGATGATGCTCGAGGAAGTTCACGCCGTTGCCCCGGGGGCGAGCCTCGCTTTCTGCGCTCCGCTCACCTCCGTGGAGTACCTCGCTTGCCTCCAGACGCTCATCACCGCCGGCGCGAGCATCGTGGTCGACGATATTGCCTACATCGGCGAGGATGTCATGTCGGCGCAAAGCGAGATGGCGACCGGCATCGCGAACCTGCTGAGCGCAAACCCCTCGCTCGCCCTCTTCACGGTCACCGAGAACTACAACGGCTCGTATTGGCAGGGGCCCTACGCACCGGTATCGACCGCAAGCCAATTCAATCTCACCTCGCTGAGCTGTGGCAGTCAGACGGACTACTATGTGAACAGCTTCGCCGGCGCCGGCGGTGAGGCGGTCGGCGTGCTCGCGAGCGGCACCTATCCGGGTCTTTTTCAATGGGCCGACCCATATGGCGCGAACGCGAGCAACTTCGATGTCTACTTGATCGACGTGACGTCGAGCTCGGGAACGTGCCTCTCGGCCGCGGGCTCCACCGATACCTACATGGATCTGACGCAGGCCTGGAACGTGAGCGATCAGTATGCCCTCTACATCGCGACCCCCGACCAATCGCTCGCCGGCAAGTATCTGAAGCTCCTCATCGGCGGTGACGGCGCCACCACGCTCTCCACATCGACCCCCGGCAGCGTGGTCTCGCCCCAGGCGTTCGTTGCGGGCGTCAACTTGGTCGGCGCGGTGAACGGCTCGGACAACATCGGCGACACCATCGAGCCCTTCAGCGGCTTAGGACCGATCCAGCTCGAGCTGCCCGCGCCGCTCCAGATTCAGGCGCCACTCATGGTCGCTCCGGATGCAATCTATGTCGATTCCGCCAGCACTGATTTCGCCGTGCCCGCGAATGGCCTGTTCTATGGGACCTCGGCCGCCGCACCGAATGCGGCCGCCGTGGCTGCGCTCTTGCGCGCCGCTTTTCCGAGTCTGACGCCCAGCGAGCTGACGGCGGCGCTGCAATCGGGGGCGGCAGCGCTTGGCAGCGCAACGCCGAACAGCACGTTCGGGTACGGGCGAGTGGATGCCGTCGGCGCCTTGCAGAGCATCCCTGGCCCGCAAATCTCCGGATTCTCGAGCGCTTCCATCACGGGGGGCACGAGCTCTTCGAGTCTGCCGGTGACCGTCAATGGCACGGGCGCACTGCGCCTCTCGGTATCGCCCGCTGCGTTGATCCCCGCCGACTCGAGCGGCGTCGAGCTCGCACCGTCGAATTGCGGCAATGGGGCGAGCGTGTGCTCCCTCGTTCTGACTCCGGCGATCGGGCAGTCCGGAACCACGACCGTGACGCTCACCGTCACCGACGGCGCCAACCGATCCGCCTCGATGCAAGCCCAAGTCACTGTCCTCAAACCCGCCCCACCCACCGTCTCCCTCACCTCGGGTGGCTCGCAAAGCGTCGATGTGAATACCTCGATTGCTCCGGTCACGTTCAATCTCACGGGGACCGGTCCGCTCGCGGTGAGCTCAACGGTGCATGATTTGTCGTCCGTCGCCCTCTCGAGCGGCTGCGGCATGTCGAGCTTGAATTGCACCGCCAACATCGGCAAGGCACCCTCCTCGGCCAGCAGTGCGAGCCTCACGATCCTCGTGGCGGACAGCTATGGGCAGCAAGCCACCGCCACGGCCACCGTCTCGGTCATTCAGCCCGGAAGCGGCGGCGGCGGCGGTGCGCTGGGCTGGGTCTCAGTGGTCGGGCTTGCCGCGCTTGCGGGTCTCAAACGCGCGGGCCGAGTTCGAAATGTTGGATGAAACGGCTCGTGAATGAGCGCGGGCCGGGAGCTCAGTCGGAGGCTTCTGACTAGCGCTTGCCAATCAGGTCGAGGGGAACCCGCACTTCAGGCGCCCCGTCCCTGCTTTGATCCCCCCCTTCGGAACACGAGCCATGGCATCCTCCGCAGGCGCCGGCGGCTGGGTTCGCGGCGGTCGCCTCCAGCCGGCGGGCCATCCGGCCCAAGCCGATGCGATGCGCAATGCCCGCCGCGAGCCGCGCGAGCCGCGCCCGCATCCGCTGGCGCAGGCTCTTCGGACCCAGGGAGCCGAGCGCGTACGTGATACTGGCGGCGAGCGCCAATGAGACCAACGAGCCGTCGAGCAATCGATTCATGGTTGCGATATCACGTCGCTAGAGCCGCGGCGACTCGATAGGTGATGAAGGACCCGCCGTAGGCCAGCGCGAAGAGATACCCGGCCATCAACACCGGGTAGCGCCAGGAATTCGTCTCCCGCCTCACCGCAACCAGGGTCGATAAGCATTGCGGCGCGAACACGTACCAGGCAAGCAAGGAGAGCGCGGTGGGAAGAGTCCAGGATTGAGCGATCAGCGGCGTGAGGGCCGCGCTCACGTCCGTCCCCGTGGAGGATAGCGCGTAGACCGTGCCGAGCGCGCCGACCGCGACCTCACGGGCTGCAAGCCCCGGCACCAAGGCGATCGAGATCTGCCAGTTGAACCCGATCGGTGCGAACACCACCGCGAGCCAGCGCCCCATTTGACCGGCGATGCTGTACTCGATGGCCGGGCCCGGCGCGCCGGGGGGTGGGGCCGGATAGGAAGAGAGCGCCCAGAGAATCACCATCAGCGCCAGGATGATCGTGCCGACTCGGCTCAAGAAAATCTCCGCGCGCTGCCACAAGCCGATCAAGAGATTACGCGGGTTGGGCCAATGATAGGCGGGTAGCTCGAGGAGCAGCGTGTGATAGCGCGACGTGGAGCCGACGCGCTTCAACACCAACGCGACCAGCATGGCGCTCGCCACCCCGGCCACGTAGAGAGCGAAGAGCACGAGCCCCTGAAGCTCGAGCCCCCCCCAGACGATATGGCGAGGAATGAATGCGCCGATGATCAATGCGTACACGGGCAAGCGCGCCGAGCACGTCATCAGCGGTGCGATCATGATCGTCGCGAGGCGGTCGCGGGGATTTTGTATGGTGCGCGTCGCCATGATGCCGGGAATGGCGCAGGCGAAGCTCGACAACAGAGGAATGAAGGCTCGGCCCGAGAGCCCGACACTGCCCATCAATCGGTCGAGGAGAAACGCCGCGCGGGGCAGGTATCCGGAGTCCTCCAGCACCAGGATAAAGAAGAACAGGATGATGATTTGGGGCAGAAACACCAGCACGCTCCCCACTCCTGCGAGCACGCCGTTGACCAGCA
>DATHCO010000071.1:0-8907 GCA_035319505.1 Steroidobacteraceae bacterium
GCTGCTGCTGGATCGTCGACACCCGCGACAGCATCTTGAAGGTCGGGCCCAGATCGTCGCGCCGCACGCAGTCGACCGTGGCGTACAGCTCGTGCAGGCACAATTTCATCCACAACTCGGACACCTGGTGGATCACGATGAACAGCATCTCGTCGTGCTGATAGGACAGCGGGTGTTGGGCGTCGAGAAGCTTGTCGAGATCGAGATACTGCGCATAGGAGAGCGAGTCGCTCAAATCCCAGTGAACGTCCTCGTCGCTCAGATCGACGAAAGGCTTGATGGGCTTGCGCTCGCTCACGGGCGCAGCACCCACTGAGGAACCCTGCGCCAGCCCGCGAGGAGCTCGCGGTCGAGCCGTCGGTAGTCCGGCTCCAGCCTCTCCACCAGCCGCCAGAAGGCCGCCGAATGGTTCATGTGCCGGGTGTGGGCAAGCTCGTGAACGAACAGATATCGAACGACCGGTGGGCGGAGAAACACCAGGGAGCAGTTGAGGCTCACCGTGCCGCGCGTCGAGCAGCTGCCCCAGCGCGTGCGCTGGCAGCGAATCGCCACACGCTCAACGCCATAATTCAAATCGCGCGCAAGCTCCAGGAGCGGCGGTGCCAATCTCTCGTAGGCCGCCTCCCTGAGCCAGCTCTGCAATTCGAGCCGCGCGCGGTCCGGGTCCGGCGCGCACACGGCCAGCTGCGCGTCGGACTCGACCACGCGCCGTCTCGCTTCCTCTTGCCAGCGCACCTCGAAGCGCTCGCCGGTATAGGTAAAGTCGATGTGCTGGGGCAGCGCCGCGCAAGCGCCACCGAAGCATCGCATGGCGGCGACCTTGCGATCGATCCAGGGCGTAAAGCGCTGCACGAAATCGTGCACGGCGCGGGGCTTGACACCGACCGGCACCACGATCTCAACCCGTCCCCCGATGTGCACGCGGGCCGTGAGGCGGCGAGCCCGGGAGCTCACTCGAACCGCAAACGGGTCGCCCGAGCCGCGCGTCTCGAACAGCGATAGCTGCGTGCCTGGTGGCTTCATCTCGCGCCCCATGATATCAGGTTCATGCCTCGCGGCGGCCGCCTCAGCGGCGTACGAGGGTCGCCATCTGTCGCTGCGCGGCCCTGTAGTCGGGCGCGGCGATCAAGGCCTTCTCGATCCAGTTGCGCGCACCGAGAAGATCGCCTCGCGACTGCAGCTCGATGCCGAGCGCGAGATAGGCCTCGGCGTGTCCCCAGCCCGGCACGTCCTCGCGGGTGGCCGAGGACTGCTCGAAGAGTTGCGCCGCCTGCTGGAGCTCGGCGAACGCTTGGTTGTTCTCCCGGCTGCCGCGCTTCGAACCGGCCAGGCCATCCATGGCGGTCAGAAACAGCACCCGTGGATTGCGCGGCGCGAGCGCGTACGCAGCCTTGAGCCGCTCATCCGCTCGCGATCGCAGCAGCACGGCCTCCACGCGCCGGTACTTCGCCAACTGCTCGTAGCAGGCGGACTCGAGTGCGAGCGCCTCGACGGACTTCGAGTCCTGATCGAGAATTTCCTTCAGCTGGTCGATGCAAACCGAGAACGCCGCCGGCGCATCCCGCGAGCGCTTAGCGCCACCCAGCAAGCCGAAGCGGTATTGCGCGTGGGCGAGGTGGTAGCGCAGGGCAGCATCCGCCCCGCCCGATTTGACCTGGTTGGTGAGGGTCTGCACCAAGTTCGTGAGCTCATTGGTATCCTCGGCCTGAAAGGCGTAGACGATCCGCGCTTGCAGGTCGCCGCCCTCCTGCGCGGCGCCGAACCCGGCGGCGAGCGAGAGCAACAGGAACCCAAGGGTCCTCGAGCGGGTCATGTGCGAGAACATATCACAACACGGGGAGGCGCTTTGAGCCGCGAATTGATCGACATCGGATCGAACCTGACACACTCGAGCTTCGCCGGCGATCTGCAGCAGGTGATCGAGCGTGCCTGGCGAGCCGGAGTGACGCGGCAGGTGGTCACCGGAGCCGACCTCGCGAGCTCACGTGCCGCGCAGCTCCTCACCGCCGCGCATCCCGGCGCGCTCTGGAGCACTGCCGGGGTGCATCCTCATCACGCCGCCGGGTTCGGCCCCGAGGCACGCGAGGAGCTGCGCGCGCTCCTCGCTCGGCCTCGCGTCGTCGCGGTGGGCGAGTGCGGGCTCGACTATTTTCGCGACTTCTCGCCGCGGCCGGCGCAGCGCGCCGCATTCGTCGCGCAGCTCGAGATCGCGGCCGATGCCGCCAAGCCCGTGTTCCTGCACCAGCGCGACGCGCACGACGATTTCACAGCGATCCTGAGGGAATTTCGCGCAAAGCTGGCCGGCGCCGTCGCGCATTGCTTCACGGGCGGCATGCACGAGCTCGACGCCTACCTGGCGCTCGATCTCGCGATCGGAGTCACCGGATGGGTCTGCGACGAGCGCCGCGGCGCGAGCCTGCGCGAGGCCGTGCCGCGCATCCCGGCCGAGCGCCTCATGATCGAGACCGACGCACCGTACCTCCTGCCGCGCGATCTCGTCCCGCGCCCGAAGTCGCGCCGTAACGAGCCCGCGTATCTGCCGCACATCGCCACCAAGGTCGCCGAGCTCCGAGGCGAGACGCCGCAGGCGGTGGCGGAAGTCACCACGCGAAACGCCGAACGTTTTTTCGGCCTCGACGAGCAAACTAGAGGTCGGTGAAGACGTGCGGGCTCGGCTTGAGCTGCGCGACCAGCTGGCTCCACACCGCGGAGAATTGGGCGAACGAGGGTATGCCTTTGACGCTGCGATCGGCCTGTGGGAATTCCACCTCGATGCCATCGAGCATCATCACGTGCTTGGGCATGCCCTTGGTGAATTTGCCAAGATTGGAGAACAGCACGCGGCCCTCGACGGGGAAGTCCCCCACCAGGGCCTTGACGGCGGCGATTCGATCGTAAAGCGCCGGCTGCGGATTGTCGAAGGTGAAGCGGTGCCCGCGGCCCATGACGGTCCAGTCGCTCATTTGATCACCGCCGAAGATGAGCCCCGTCACGCGCCGTGTATCGAGCACGAGAAGGCCCCGCGGCGTGAGCAGCAGGTGATCGACGTGGATGAATCCCCCCATGCCGTCGGGGACGAGCACCTGGTGAGCCGCCTCGTAGGCGATTTGATCCAGGCGCGCAAGCAATGACTTGCGCCTCGCGCGGCGTTGGTAGGCGCCGAAAGCGACATAACTCCCGGCTCCGAGCGCGAGCAGCGCCGCTCCGGCCGCAATCCACTGCGGCTCGATACGAAGATTGCTCATTCGAGCGCTGCGGCCACTGCCTCGAGCCTGGCTGGCAAGTCGACGATGTGTCGCGGCAGCCGCAGCAGCCGCTCGAGGGCCGGAGGCACTTCCACGGGCCTACCGATGATGGGCTCGATCACGTCGTTGAATTTGGCCGGATGCGCAGTCGCCGCCAGTACCCAGGGGCGATCGCGCCGATCGCGCTCGGGAAGGCGCCGGTAGACCTCCGCCGCGGTGGCCGTATGCGGACACCATATGCGTCCCAATTGCATGAAGTCCTCTCCGATCCGACGCCGGATTGTAGCGTCATCGACGCTCTCGGCGCTCAAGTGTCCGCGCATCGACGCGAAAGTGGGATAGAGCGCGCGCACGCGCTCCATATTGCTCGGATTGCCGACATCCATGGCGGAGGCTAGCGTCGCAATGCTCGGCCGCGGGCGCCAGTCGCCGGTGCTCAAGAAATCCGGCACAGTGCGGTTAGCGTTGTGCGCCAGCACGAGGCGCCCGACGGGAAAACCCAGCTCGCGCGCCCACATGGCCGCGAATGCGTTGCCGAGATTGCCCGCAGGAATGATGAAGGAGGCCTTCGCGCCCGTGCGTCGCTCGATCTCGAGGCTCGAGGCGATGTAATACACCGTTTGCGGGAGGAGGCGTCCGATGTTGATGCTGTTCGCGGAGCTGAAGCGGTGCTTTGCGCGCAGTGAGAAGTCGAGGAATGCCTCCTTCACCAGGCGTTGGCAGTCGTCGAAGGTGCCGTCGATGCGCAGTGCCGTCACGTTGTCGCCCCAGCAGGTGAGCTGCTGCTCCTGCCGAGCGCTCACCAACCCCTTCGGGTACAGGATCACGATGCGCACCCAGGGGCGGCGGTGAAAGGCCGCCGCCACGGCGCCGCCCGTATCCCCCGAGGTCGCCACCAGAATCGTGAGCGTCGGCTCGGAGCCGCTCACGGAGCGCTCGAGCGTCTCCGCCAGGAAACGCGCCCCGAAATCCTTGAAAGCGGCGGTCGGACCGTGATAGAGCTCGAGCACGAACAAAGGATCGGTGCACCGCTCGACCGCCGTCGTGGGCGCGGGAAAATTGAGCGCGGACTCGGCAATGTCCGGGAGCGCAGGTCGCAAGCGATCACCGGCGAAGAAGCCTGCAAGCGCCGCCACCGCGATCTCGGGCAAGCGCGTGAGACCCTTGAACGCGGCGAGGTCGACGCGGGGGAGCTCGGTGGGCAGGTACAGGCCACCGTCCGGCGCAAGTCCCTGACAAACCGCTTCGCTCAGGCTGACCTGTGGCGCAGCGCCGCGGGAGCTCATGTACCTGAGCTCGGCCATCAAGGGCTCACCACGCGGGCGCCGGGAGTATCCAAGGCCGAGATCCACGAGTTGGTCTCGAGGCCGTGGCGCGCGAAGGCGCCCACCATTGCTCGACGTACCGCCTCGGCCTCGCCGATCTCCGCCCACGCGAAAATCGCCGGTCCCGCACCCGATATCGAGCAGCCAAGGGCGCCCGCCGACATCGCGCCCTGCTGCACGTCTGAGAAGCCGGGAATCAAGCTCCGGCGCTGCGGTTCGATGATCACGTCATTGAACGAATCGCGAATCAAGTCGAGATCGTTCGAGTAGCATCCGCTGATGAATCCCGCGAGGTTCGCCGTCTGCCAAACGAAATCCGAGCGCGTGACGTCGCTCTTCAGCACGGCGCGCGCCTCGCGCGTGCCCAGGCGCATGTGCGGATGCACGAGCACGCAGCGGATCGAGGCGGGCACCGGAATCTGCTTGACGCGCGGATGATCGATGCCGACGGTGAGCACCAGCCCGCCGTAAAGGCAGGGTGCGATGTTGTCGACGTGCGCGGAGCCGCTCGCGACGATCTCTCCCTCCATCGCGAATTTGAGCAGCCGCAACAGCTCCACCGGCGCCTCGAGCAGGGCGTTGACGGCGACCACCGCCGCCACCGCGGATGCCGCCGATCCGCCCATGCCGGAGGCCAGAGGAATCCCCTTGTCGATCTCGATCTCGACGCCGAACTCGAGGCCGAGAGCGCCGTGCATCGCCTGCACCGCCCGCCCGGCGGTATTGCTCATGGGCTCGATCGGAAGCTCACCGGCAACGCCGCTCACCGAGCGGATTCGAACGACGGGATCCCCGATGCGCCTCGCGCGCACCCGGTCGCCCACGGCCTCGACCGTGTGACCCAGAATGTCGAATCCGATGCCCACGTTGGCGACAGTGGCGGGTGCGAAAACGGTGACGTCGGTCTGCACGGACGGTCCTTGTGGAGGAGAGAGCTACAGGTGCGCCCCGAGATAGGCCGAGAGGCGCAGTAGATCGGAGAATACGCCGCCCGCGGTGACCTCCGGACCTGCGCCGGGACCTTGCACGATGAGCGGATTGTCGCAGTAGCGGCGGGTCGCAAACCTCACGACGTTATCGGTGAGCGCGATGTTGGCGAACGGGTGCTTGCCGTCCAAGCGCGTCAGCCCCACGGTCGCTTTGCCGTCGGCGTCGACCCGGCCGACATAGCGCAGTACTTGACCCTGCTTCTTCGCCTCCTTGAGCGTGGCTGCCAGGGAATCGTCCAATTCGGGCAGCCGGCGCATGAACTCCTCGATGCTGCAGCCGTCGAGCGCCGGCGGCACGAGACCCTTCACCTCGACATCGGACAGCTCCAGGGTCAAACCCATTTCCCGGCCGAGGATGATCAGCTTGCGGGCGACATCCATTCCCGACAGGTCATCACGGGGATCCGGCTCGGTGTAACCCTTTTGCTTGGCGGCGCGCACGATCGAGGAGAAGGACTCGCTCCCGTCGAACACATTGAACAAGTACGCCAAGGTCCCCGAGAAAATACCTTCGATGCGGGTGATCTCATCGCCCGTCTCGCGCAGATCCCGCAGCGTATGGATGATCGGCAACCCTGCTCCGACGGTCGCCTCGTACAGGTAGTGCGTGCCGGCCTCGCGCGCTGCCTCCTTGAGCGCGCGATAGGCGGGAAGCGTTCCGCTGTTGGCCTTCTTGTTGGGAGTGACCACGTGAATGCCTCGCGCCAGCCACTCGCGATAGCCGCCGGCGACCTGGGCGCTCGCCGTGCAATCGATCATCACCGTGTGCGGTATGTAGTCGGCCTGGCAGTGCGCGGCGAACTTGTCCAGATCCACGGGCTCACCCGACTGCGCCAGCGTTTCCTGCCAGCGCTCCAGGTCGAGGGCGGTTTCCGCGAGGATCATCCGTTTCGAGGTCGCGATGCCTCGCACGCGCAGGTCGAGGTTCAGAGACTTGAGGCGACTCAGCTGGGAAGCGACCTGCTCGAGCAGCACCCGCCCGACCGTGCCCGGACCGATCAATCCGATGGATAAGGTATTCGGCGACAGATAGAAGGCCGCGTGCACGGCGCGCAGTGCCTTGGCGGCGAACTTTGCGTCGACTACGAGGGAAATGTTGCGCTCCGAGGCCCCCTGGGCGATGGCGCGGACGTTGATCGCCGCATCGCCGAGCGAGTTGAACACTTTGGCCGCGATCCCGTGCGCTCCGGCCATGCCATCGCCGACGACGGCCAGGATGGCGAGGTCGAGCGCTACATCGACGTGCTGGATCTGTCCTTCGCGCAGCTCCGCATCGAAGGCGCGGCGCACCGCCTCCTCGGCGCGCTCGGCCTGAGCCGCTGGAATGGCGAAGCAAATCGAGTGTTCGGAGCTTCCCTGGGAAATCAAGATCACCGAGATGCCCCTGTCGCGCAGCGCGCCGAACAAGCGGTGTGCGGTGCCGGGGACGCCGATCATCCCCGCGCCCTCCAGGTTGACGAGCGCTACCGGATCGATGGTCGTGATGCCCTTCACTTTCAACGCGGAGACGGGATTGGCGCAGATGAGCGTTCCGTGCTTCTCCGGAGAGAAAGTGTTGCGGATGTAGATCGGAATGTCGCGCGCGACCGCCGGCGCCATGGTTTGCGGATGGATGACCTTGGCGCCGAAGTAAGCGAGCTCCATTGCCTCGTTGTACGAGAGCTGATCGATCACCTGCGCGTTCGGCACCAGGCGCGGATCCGCCGACAGCACCCCGTCCACATCCGTCCAGATGATGATCTGCGGCGCATGCAGGAGCGCTCCGAAAATGGATCCGGAGAAGTCGCTTCCGTTGCGCCCGAGCGTCGTCTGAATTCCGCCGGTCGTGGTCGCGATGAACCCGGTGATGATGAGCCGCCCGCGAAAATCCTGCGGCACGCGCTTGCGCAAGTTCTGCTCGCTCGAGTCCCACTGCACCGTGGGGCCCAGGGGGCCCCACTCCACGATGATGATTTCGCGCGCATCGACCCACTGGACCTCGCCCTCGATGCGCCCTCGTTCGCGCAGGAGCGGAGCGAACAGGCGGGTCGACCATATTTCGCCGTAGCCCGCGATGACGTCGCGCATCGTGTAGGTCGCCGAGCGGATGAGCCGCACCGTCTGCAGAACGCCGGCGATGTCGCGGCAGTCGCGCGCGAGCTGCACGCAATACGCCTCGCTGGCGGAGGGCGACAGCAGCTCGATGGCGAGCTTCTCGTGTCGCTTCCACAGCTCCTCGATCGCTCCCGTCATATCCCCATCGGGGCGCTCCGCGAGAGTCACCGCGTTGAGCAACGCGTCGGTCACGCCCCGACAGGCGGACAGGACGATCGCCTCGCGCGGATTGGCCGAGGCCTCGACGATGTCGGCGACGCGGCGGAAACAATCCGCGTCGGCGACGCTCGAGCCACCGAATTTATGTACGATCCACTGGTCCATATTTCACGCGCGCCCCATGCCGCGCGCGCCGTGCACGATTCCCACCAAGTCTCGTTTTGAAGGGTTGCTAACCGCGGGCAGCCTGCGACTTTAATCGCACCCCGGGGAAGGTAGCAAGCGAAAAAGTGACGGTGCCGTGTGAGGAACTGTATTCAGGGAGACTCTCGGGGCCGGTCGCGCCGGTGCCAGCGCTTCGGGGCTTTCGGCAGCCCGGTATGTTGGGTTCGAAACGGGCGGTAGGAAGCCGCCGATCCGATGGGTTGGTAGGCCGGAATGAGATGGTGCTTGCCGTTGCCGATCAGATCTGCGCGTCCCATGCGCTTCAGCGCCTCGCGCAACGCCGGCCAGTTGTCGGGATCGTGATAGCGCAGAAACGCCTTGTGTAGTCGCCGCACCCGCGTGCCCTTGGGAACCACGACCTCCTCGCTCGTGCGTGAAATGCGCCGCAGCGGATTCTTGCCCGAGTGGTACATGGCCGTCGCCGTCGCCATGGGCGAAGGCAGGAACGCCTGCACCTGGTCGGCGCGAAAAC
Source organism: Steroidobacteraceae bacterium (assembly GCA_035319505.1). Lineage (GTDB taxonomy): Bacteria > Pseudomonadota > Gammaproteobacteria > Steroidobacterales > Steroidobacteraceae > Bog-1198. The sequence goes on from DATHCO010000071.1 coordinate 8,510, forward strand.
CGTTCCTTTTGAGCCAGATCGCCAGCTCGAGCATGTCCGCATCGCGCGTCCCTGGGTGCGCGGCGATGAAATAGGGGATGAGGTATTGCTCCTTGCCCGCGGCTTTCGAATATTTGTCGAATTGCTCCTTGAATCGATAGTAGGCGCCGACGCCTGGCTTCATCATCTTCGACAAGGGACCTTCGCTGATCGCCTCGGGCGCGATCTTCAAGTATCCACCGGTATGGTGAGTCGCGAGCTCCTTCACGTAGTCGGGCGAGAGAATCGCAAGGTCGTAGCGCACACCCGAGGCGATCAATACCTTCTTCACGCCCTTCACGGCCCGTGCTCGCCGGTACAGATCGATGAGCGGCGCATGATCGGTGTTCAAATTCGCGCACACGCCGGGATAGACGCAC
>DATHCO010000072.1:0-20003 GCA_035319505.1 Steroidobacteraceae bacterium
CAATTGATCGAGGACTCGATCACGCACAACAAGGATCTCGCGGCGGCGACCGCGAATTTGCGGGCGGCGCGGGCGGCCCGGCGATTGGCCGGGTTCGATCAGTATCCGACCGTCACCATCGCCGGCGGCTACACCCACAACCTGGACGCGGCCGAGCAGTTGCCTGGCTTCACGTTCAACGAGCGGCAGTTCGATGCGGCGCAGGGCGCATTCGATGGCCTCTGGGAGCTCGATTTGTTCGGGCGCGTGAGACGCAACGTCGAGGCGGCGCGCGCGGACGTCGGCGCGAGCGAGGCGACGCTACGCGATGCGCGCGTCAGCCTCGTTGCAGAAGTAGCGCGGGATTACTTCATCTTGCGCGGTCTTCAGGATCAGCTCGAGCTTACGCGGCGTAACGCCGAGAACCAGCTGAGCACCCTGAAGCTCACTCGCACTCGCCTTGAAGCCGGCAGGGGCAACGAGCTCGATACTTCGCGCGCCGAGGCACAATGGCAAACTACGCTGGGCGGTATTCCAACGCTCGAGTCGACGATCGCGACGACCATCTACCGCTTGAGCGTCCTAACGGGCAGACCGCCGACCGCCCTGGTCGCGCAGTTGTCGCCTGTCGCGCAGATGCCCGCGTTGCCTGCATTCAATGCGATCGGATCGCCCGAGCGGCTCCTGCGCCGCCGGCCCGACATTCGCGTCGCGGAGCGCGAGCTCGCGGCGGCCACCGCCCGCGTCGGGGTCGCGATGGGCGACTTGTTCCCGAAGGTGACGCTGACGGGTGAGGTCGGATATCTCGCGCCCACGTTCGGAGAGTTCGGCGAGCGCAATGCCCGACTTTATTCCGCCGGGCCGAGCATTTCATGGGCCGCATTCGACATGGGCCGAGTGCTGGCCAACGTCGGCGCCGCGCGGGCGCATACCGAGGTGGCGCTCGCACATTACCAGAGCGCAGTCCTCGGCGCGCTCGAGGATACCGAGGGCGCGCTCATCACCTACGGGCGGTCACAGTCGCGGCGTGAGTCATTGGCGGTTGCGGCCGCGGCGAGCGACAAGGCGGCGGAGCTGGCGCGCCAGCGCTTCGAGGGTGGATTGATCGATTTTCTCGAGGTGCTCGACGCCGAGCGCACCGCCTTGAGCGCGGAGCTGTTGCTTTCGCAGAGCCGCACCGATTGCGCCACCTCGCTGATCGCGGTGTACAAGGCGCTCGGTGCGGGGTGGGCCATCCCCGAAGCGAGCGCCCCGCTCGCTGAGAATCGCTGAGGCGCGCCTGCAGGTCCCGCGCCTCGAGGTTCATCGTGGTGGTAAGATGGCGCAACCTTTCCCAGCCACAGGACCAATAAGATGCAACACAAGATCTCCCGCCGGTTGCTCGTCAAGAGCGGTCTCATCGCCGGTGCCCTGGCTCCGGCCATCGGGCTGATCGGCAAGGCCGATGCCGCCGGCTTACCGCCCTTGGATCCCAATGATCCGACGGCCAAGGGGCTCGCGTTCGTGACCGACGCAGCGAAGGTGAACGCTGCGGCGAATCCCACCTACAAGCCGGGACAGAAGTGCGGGAACTGCGCGCAGTATCTGGGCAAACCGACCGAAGCGAGCGCCGGGTGCAACCTCTTTCCGGGCCACAGCGTTCCGCAAGCAGGCTGGTGCAAGGCGTGGGCTCAGAAGCCGGGCGCCTAACGCCGGCGTGTCCGGGGGCCCTGACGGGCCCGACTGGGACCGCGGGCGACGCATCGAGCGCGCCGATGGCGCTGCGTCACGGAAATGCAGCGGGCATTGGGCCACACTGGGCCGATGTGGCGCCACCCGCTGCTCTCGCTCCTGATCGGCGGCTACGTCGCGTGGGGGGCGTGGGATTGGGTCCAGAATCGGCCGGTGAGAGCGCCGGACGGGATGCTCGCTCCCGATGACCCCCAGCAGGCGGATGTCCCCGATGGAGAGACGCTGCGGATTCGCGATTGGACCCTCAAGGTGCGGGCTCATTACCGGATCACGGCGCGAGTCTTGGGGCTCGAGCGTTATCGCTTCGATGCCCTCGCGAGCCTCATTCCGGAGGACCTCGCGTTCGGATGGGGCTTCATGTCGGATAACGAATCCTTGAAGGCCATCGACATCTCTCAATCGAATCGCTTCTATTACTGGCGCGAGACGGCCCCGATCGCCGTGTCGCGAGAATCGATCATCTCGCACAGCGCCAACACGCACGTCATACCGCTCGATGGCCACATCGCCGCCCAGCTGTCTCATCTGCATCCGGGACAAGTCGTCACGCTCGTGGGAGACTTGGTGGACGGCAAGCGCGACGACGGCGCCTCGCTCCACACCTCGCTCACCCGCACCGATACCGGGCCGGGCGCCTGCGAGGTGATGCTGGTGCGCGAGGTCGAGGTCGCGCGCTGAGGGCCGGCTGATGGCTGCGTAATGAGAAGCCCTGGGTTCTCGCCCTGGCCATGAGCCCGTCCGCTCGCTCACGCCATCGTCAGCTGCTCCTCCAATCGATGCAGCGTTTGCATTGCCGGCAGACATTGAGCGAGGCTGGCATTGGGCTCGCGGCGCTCGCGAATGGCAGCGAAGAACTCCCGGTCCTGGAGCTCGATTCCGTTCATCGACACATCGACCTGGGACACGTCGATCGGATTGTTCTTGCCGTCTACCAGCTCGTCATAGCGTGCGACGTAGGTGCCGTTATCGCAGATGTAGCGAAAGAAGCTCCCGAGCGGTCCGTCGTTGTTGAACGACAGCGACAGCGTGCAAATCGCCCCCGATGCGACCTTGAGTCCGATGCTCATGTCCATCGCGATGCCGAGTGTTGGATGCATCGGCCCCTGCAGCGCAAAGCCTCGGGTGATGCTCTCCCGACACTGGTAGGCGAATAAATCCACCGTGTGGCAGGCGTGATGCCAGAGCAGGTGATCGGTCCAGCTACGGGGCCTCCCGAGCGCATTGCTGTTCGTCCGTCGAAAGAAATAAGTCTGCACGTCCATCTGCAGCACCCTGATCTCGCCCGCGAGGATCCTCTTGTGCACCCATTGATGGCTGGGATTGAAGCGGCGCGTATGGCCGGCCATCGCGATGACGCCCGTTTCCTTCTGCACTCGCACCAGCCGCTCGGAGTCGGCAAGCGAATCGGCCATCGGGATCTCGATCATCACGTGCTTGCCGGCGCGCATGCACTGCTCGCCCTGCGCCGCATGCAGGCCCGTCGGCGAGGTGATGATCACGGCCTCGAGCTCGGGCAGGGCCAAGCTCTCGGCGAGACTCGCCGTCGCGTGCGGGATCTTCCACTGCCGCGCCACCTCGCGCGCGGCGGCCTCGCTCGAGCCCGCGAGCGAGAGCACCTCGATGCCGGGGATCTTCGCCATCGCCTCCAGATGCTTGATGCCGAAGGCGCCCTGGCCGACGAGACACACTTTCATGCGGCGCTCCTGTTGTCGAGGATGAGGAGTGCGGCGGCGGTGTTCGATGCCGGCACGTGATAGTGCCGATAGACCTCGGTCACGCGCTCGCTGAGAGCGCCCCGCATGACGTGCCACATGACCATCTCGATCCCTTCGGAGCCGGCCTCGCGCATGTATTCGGTGTGCGTGATCTTGGTGAGCGCGAGCGGATCGCGAGTCATTCCATTCAAAAATGCCGTGTCGAACTCGCGGTTGATGAGCCCGGCGCGCTCACCTTGCAGTTGATGCGACATGCCGCCGGTTCCGTAGACGACGACGTCGAGGTCCTCCTGGTAGGCATCGACTGCTCGACGAATCGCCTGGCCCAGCTTGAAGCAGCGTGCCCCGGTGGGGGGAGGATATTGCACGACATTGACGCAGAGGGGGATCACCGGGAAAGGCCAGGCGGCGACTGGTCCGCAGGTTACCGACAGAGGAACCGTCAGCCCGTGATCGACCGGCATCTCGTTGGCGATGGTCATGTCGAACTCATCGAGGATCAACGACTCCGTCAGGTGCCAGGCGAGCCTCGGATGGCCGTGAACCTCGGGCACGGGACGCGGGCCGAAGCCCTCATCGGCGATCGGGAAGCGCTCCGCAACACCGATCAGGAAGGTGGGAATGATCTCGAGCGAGAATGCCGAGGCATGATCGTTGTAGACGACGATTGCCACATCGGGAGCAAGCCTTGCGAGCCACTCGCGCGCGGCTGCGTAGCCCTTGAACAGCGGCTCCCAGTACGCCGTACCGGTCGTGCCGCGGTCCATCGCAACCCCGATCGCAGGGACGTGCGAGCAGGCGATGCCGGCGACGATCCTAGCCATGCGCCTTCTCCGAGCGCTCGCGATCGTCCTTGTAGCGGCTACCGTCGGGACTGCGACCGCCCGAAAGCATCATCTGCGCGTAGGCTTCCTTGGATAAGCCGGACATCATGCCGGCCACGTCTTGAAAGGTGAGGCCGTCGCAGAAGGCGATCTTGATCGTGTAGTAGATATTGCCGCCAACCTTGAGCATGCCGAGCCAGTCGCGCTCGAGCACGCACCGGCGCTGTTCGGCGGTGAGCGAGAAGCGATCGAGATAAGCGGCCTCGTTCTGCCTGAAGGCCGCGCGATTCTCGGCCTTGTTGAGCGACATGCAGAACATGTTGAGCGGATAGCCGATACGGCCCCGCTCGGCATCGTAAACGTAGGTGCCGGGAATGTCGTCGTAGTCGCGCGGGGGTCTCATGAAATCTCCGAGGCGCCGCAGGAGGCGAGCCTCAGCGAGCTCCTGCAGCTATGCCGATTTACTATATCGGCTAGCATTAGATTCGTTCATAGTATACGAGATAATCATCGGCGGCGGCCAACTCATGCAGCGATCCATTCCATGCCTTCTGATGCGCGGTGGCACTTCGCGGGGCCCGTTCTTCGTCGAGAGTGATTTGCCCGAGGACACGGCCGCGCGCGACGCAGTGCTCTTGGCGGTGATGGGCTCACCGGATGCGCGTCAGATCGACGGGCTCGGCGGAGCCGATCCCCTCACCAGCAAGGTCGGCATCGTGCGCGTGGGTCGAGCGCCCGGGGTCGACCTCGAGTTTCTTTTCGCACAGGTCTCGGTCGAGGAAGCGCGTGTCGAAACCACACCGAACTGCGGCAATATGCTCGCTGCCGTAGCTCCGTTCGGCCTCGAGATGGGTCTCGTGGAGCCCACGGGGCCGGTGACGACGCTGCGCGTATTGACGCGCAACACCGGTACGCTCTGCGAGGTCGAGGTGCAAACGCCGGGCGGCATGGTCGAGTATACGGGCGATGCGCGCATCGACGGCGTGCCGGGAACCGCTGCGCCGATCAATATCACGTTCCTGGAGACGGCAGGGTCGGTGTGCGGCTCCTTGCTCCCGACCGGGAACCTCGTGGATCGCGTCGACGACGTGGAAGTCACGTGCATCGACAACGGCATGCCGGTCGTCATCGTGGGTGCGGACCGGCTCGGGGTGGAGGGCTACGAGAGCCGCGATGAGCTCAATGCGAATACGGCGCTCAAACGGCGGATCGAGTCCATTCGCCTGAAAGCCGGACCTGCGATGAATCTGGGCGACGTGGCCAAGAAGGTCGTGCCCAAGATGTGTCTCGTCGCGAGGCCCCGCGCAGGCGGACAGATCTCGACGCGCACCTTCATTCCGCATGATTGTCATGCGGCGGTGGGAGTGCTGGGGGCGGTTACCGTGGCGAGCGCAGCGGTGATGCCGGGAACGGTCGCGCATCGCTATGCCACGGTGCCGGAGGGCGTGCGCAAGCTCGTCTCCGTCGAGCATCCGAGCGGGGAGTTCAGCGTGGCGTTGACCATGAACCCGCAAAGCCCGGGCGAGGTTCAGCGGGCGGCGCTCGTGCGTACCGCGCGACTCTTGATGCGCGGCGAAGTCTGCGTGCCGGCGCACCTCGGCATGCCCGATACCATCCGCGGGGGGCTCATTCGATGATCGGTCGATCTGGAATAGCGGTGAGAGTCATTCAACGAGCGGACGCGAAGGCCGTCGCGCAGCTTGCCAAGTACGGCGTCGCGACGGTCCACGAGGCGATGGGTCGAGTCGGCCTGCTCACGAGCTACATGCGCCCCGTCTATCCGCGCGCCAAGGTCTGTGGCACGGCCGTGACGATTTTTGCGCACCCCGGTGACAACTGGATGCTGCATGCGGCTGCAGAGTTGCTCACGCGCGGCGATGTGGCGGTGCTCGGGGTATCCTCGCCGAACGAGGACGGGATGTTCGGCGAGCTGCTGGCGAGCTCGTTTCGCTCGCGCGGGGCGCTCGGGCTCGTCATCGACGCCGGATGCCGCGACACGGCGGAGCTGCAAGACATGCGCTTTCCGGTGTGGTCGAGGGCCGTGAACGCCAAGGGCACGGTGAAGGCGACCGTCGGATCCGTGAACACGCCCATCATCTGTGCGGGTGTCCTGGTGCATCCGGGCGATGTCGTGCTCGCGGACGACGACGGGGTCGTGATCGTGCCCAAAGCACGAGCCGGCGAGGTGGCCGAGGCGGCGGCGCGCCGCGAGGCCAAGGAGCGCGAGACGCGTGCGCGGCTCGCCGCGGGCGAATTGGGGCTCGATATCTACGGCATGCGTGAGGCGCTCGCCAAGGCGGGCCTCAAGTACGTCGCGGATGAGGCGGCCGCCGAGCGCGAGGCGCCCAAGTGAGATCGCCCGCGCGCTTCCGGGCAGTCCCAGAGGGTGAGCCATGATCATCGACTGTCATGGACATTACACCACGGCACCCGCCGCGCTTCAGGCGTATCGCGACACGCAGCTCGCGGCCTTGAAGGACAAGGGCGAGGCTCCGCCCTTCGCACAGGCACGGATCAGCGACGATGAGATCCGCGAGAGCCTGGAGCAGGCGCAGTTGCAGCTGCAGCGCGCGCGCGGTACGGACCTCACGATCTTCTCCCCGCGCGCCTCCGCGATGGCACATCACGTCGGCACCGAGACCACCAGCCGCCGCTGGAGCGAGGCGTGCAATGATTTGATTCACCGGGTGTGCATGCTCTATCCCGAGAACTTCATCGGCGTCTGTCAGTTGCCGCAATCGCCGGGCGTCGCGCCGGCCGCGAGCGCCGGCGAGCTCGAGCGCTGTGTGCGGGAGCTCGGATTCGTCGGCTGCAACTTGAATCCGGATCCGTCGGGGGGTCACTGGACCGCACCGCCTCTCACCGATCGGCACTGGTATCCGCTGTACGAGAAGATGGTGGAGCTCGACGTGCCGGCGATGGTTCACGTGAGCGCCTCTTGCAATCGCGCTTTTCATGCGACCGGGGCGCATTACATCAACGCCGACACCACCGCCTTCATGCAGTTTCTGACGGCTGATCTGTTCAAGGATTTTCCCACATTGCGCTTCATCATCCCGCACGGGGGCGGCGCCGTCCCCTATCACTGGGGCCGTTACCGGGGCCTCGCGCAGGATATGAAGCGCCCGGCGCTCGAGGATGCGCTCCTCGAGAACGTGTTCTTCGATACCTGCGTGTACCACCGTCCGGGCATCGCACTGCTGCTCGAGGTCGTGCCCATCGACAATATTCTGTTCGGCTCGGAGATGCTGGGGGCAGTGCGGGGAATCGATGCCCGCACGGGACATTACTTCGACGATACCAAGCGCTACCTCGATGCGCTCGCCCTCACCGTGGCCGATCGCCAAAAGATATTCGAGGGCAATGCGCGGCGCGTGTATCCGCGCTTGACGGCGCACCTCGAAGGGCGGGCGCTCTTGCGCAATGAGCCGCGGGCGAGATGAGCTGGCTCGCCGCGACTTCCCTACGGGGCGGCGTACACCGTCTTGCCCCCGACTATCGTCAGCGTCACCCGCGTCTTCCCGATCTCCTCGGGGCTCACCGCGAAGATATCCTGCGAGAGCACCGCAAGGTCGGCGAGCTTGCCGGCCTCGAGCGTGCCCACACGATCGTCGGCGAAAGCCGCATAGGCGGAGCCTCGGGTGAAGGCGCGGACCGCCTCCTCGACGCTGATCCGCTCCTCCGGCACGTAGATCGCACCGGTGGGGACCGCTCCGCCCTGGGCCGCGCCGTCCATTGATTCGCCGGCGACGTTCGCCGTGTCCTGCGACCTCCACACTTGCCGTGTCACGCTCTGCTGAATCGACACGAAGGGATCCGGCGGCCAGGTGCAGGGCCAGTCGCTCGAGAACGCGAGCGTCGCGCCGCTTTGCTCGAGGCTGTGCCAGCGGTCCGACGGGATGGCGCGGGCGGGGTCGAAGTTGCCGCCGATCTCGCCACAGCAGAACGTCGGTTGCATATCGGCAATCACCCCGAGCGCTGCGAAGCGCGGCAAATCCTCGGCGTCGATGAGATCGGCGTGCTCGATGCGCAGGCGCCGGTCGCGCGCGCCGTGGGCTCGCTCGAGACGCTCGTAGGTATCCAAGATCATGTGCACCGAGTCCGCCCGTAGCGCATGCGTCATCAGCTGATAGCCGCGCGCATCGAGTGCCATGACGAGCGCCTCGAAGTCCTGCGGGATGTACACCAGCGGCGGCAGCAGGCCCGTACTGCCATCGGCGAAGAATTTCACGAGGTTCGCCGAGACCCACTCGTCGTGATAGTCGAGGCGTGCTTGATCGAGATCGGCGAGGAGCTCCGGGGTCAAATGATGGGGCACGGCGACCGCGCCGAAGGCCGTGCGAGTTCGAACCGTGAGAGTGCCGCGGTCGCGCAGCGCCCCGTAGAGCTCGATCTCAGCCAGATCACCCGTCGCATTCACCACGCTCGTGATCCCATAGCGGTTGAGGTAGTGGGTGGCCGCCTCCACCATCGCGAGCTTTCGCTCGACCGGGACTCGAGGGGCGACCGCGCGCACCGTCAATTGCATGGCGGCTTCGAGCAGCACACCCGTCGGATGTCCGCTCGCGTCGCGGATCACGCCGCGCTCCTCATCCGCATCGGTCACGGGACGGTCGTTGAGGCCCGACATCGTGAGCGCTGCCGCATTGAGCCACAGTGCGTGCTCCGAGGTATTGTGGACCACCACCGGACGGTCGGCGACCGCGCGATCAAGCAGATCGTGCGTCGGGGTCGTCGGCGGGACGGTGCTGAAATCCGCTCGGGCAAAAAGCACCGGATCATCGGGATGCTCGGCGGCGTAAGCTCGCAAGCGTTCGGCCAGCAGATCCGGCTGATCGGGCGTGATGCTCTTCTCCGGCGTCGACAGGTTGAGGCCGTGCAGTGCAAAGGCGCCGTAGAGGAGATGCATGTGCGAATCGACGATGCCGGGGATCACGGTGCGCCCCTTGAGATCGATGACCCGTGCGCGAGCGCCGCGATGCTTCTCGACGTCGGCGTTGCTGCCGATCGCCTCGATGCGCGATCCCTGGATCGCCAGCGCAGCCGCCCAGGGCGCTTGCGGATTGCCCGTGTAGATATGACCGTGAAGCAACACGGTATCGCTGGCCTGTGCGCAGGTGCCCAACCACCCCCAGGCGAGCAGCCCCACGCAGCCCCGAAGGCAATCATCGAATCTCGGCATCTCAAGTTCTCCCCAGGATTTTCGGCGGTGAGCGGAGAGTATGCGGCAAGCGGGGCATCGCGGGCCAACACGGCTCGCGCCACTTCACTCGGAAGGCGGCTCTATCTGACCGATTCGAGCAACCACGGCGTCTCGGCAGGATCGCGCGCCAGCCGAGGATCGCGGCGAAGCAGCTCGAAGATGTCGGCGGCGGTGCGCGGGCGGCTGCACAAGTATCCCTGATACTGGTCACAGCCGAAGGCGCGCAAGCAGGCGAGCTGAGCGCTCGTTTCCACGCCCTCGCCCACGACGGTCATGCCGAGTCCGTGCGCGAGCGCAATCACGGCTTTCACGATCGAATCGTTTCTTGCATTCGACCCGAGGTCGGCGATGAAGCTGCGGTCGACCTTGAGCTTGCTGACCGGCAATCGCTTGAGATAACTCATCGAGGAATAACCCGTGCCGAAATCGTCGACCGCGATCTGAAAGCCCGCAGAGTGCAGCCGATCGAGCACCTGGATCGAGCCGTCGCCTTCCGACATGACGACCGATTCGGTCAACTCGATGACGAGTTGGTGGGGCTCGAGTCCGTTGGCGGCGACGGCGCGTTGGACGGTCGCGAGCAAGTCGGACTGGCGAAACTGCCGCGCCGACAGATTGACGGCGACGGAGACGTCGGCGAATCCCTGGTCGCGCCATCTTCGAGCTTGACGGCAGGCCTCGTCCAAGACCCAGCGCCCGATCGTGAGGATGATGTCGCTCGCCTCTGCGAGCGGGATGAACTCCGTCGTCGGAACCCAACCCCGGCTCGGATGTCGCCAGCGCACGAGCGCCTCGAGGCCGCGGATCCGCCCGTCGGCGATGTCCACCAGCGGTTGATAGTGAAGTGTGAGCTGCGCGAGGTCCGCGGCGCGGCGCAGGTCTGCCTCGAGTTGCAGGCGGTCGATGGTCAGGGGCGGTGTTCCGGGCACGAAGAACCGAAACCCGTGCCCGCCGTTTTGCTTGATCCCGTGCATCGCCTCATCGGCATGCGAGATCAGGACCTCGGGCGCGGAGTTGTCGAAGGGGTAGGTCGTGATTCCGATGCTTGCCGCGAGATACAACTCCACCGACGCGATGGTGTAGGTTTTGCTCACCCGCTCCACGATGGTGCTCGCGACGCCGGTGACCTCCTTGATGTCATCGAACTGGGCGAACAGCAAAAACTCATCGCCGTGCAGCCGCGCGGCGATACCCCTCGCACCGATCGAGTCCTCGAGGTTTCTGGCCACTTCCCTGAGCACGGCATCCCCGAATGTGTGACCGAGCGAGTCGTTCACGGTCCTGAAACGATCGAGGTCCACGAGCATGACCGCGAGGAGGGAATTTGTCGCCTGCGACTGCTCCATGGCGAGCTTCAAGCGCTCGATGAACAGGCTTCGATTCGGCAGAGCCGTCAATGCGTCGTGAGTGGCTTGGTAATTCAGCCGCGCGTTCATCGCCCGCAGCCGTCTCGAGAGGGCGAGTGAGGTAAACGACACGAGAACTGCCAAGCCGATGGTTACCGGTAGCAGCCACGGGTCATAGGTCGAAAGCATCCGAAGCTCGTAGGTCGCGCGACTATGCTCACATTACGGCTACAGACTTAAAAACTGGAGTCGCGCTTCTCAGTTCCTCCTACGATCCCAGGCGCCGGGCGTCGCCCGACCCCAAAGGGACGACTCGGTCACGTTATGCGGCCGGCTTTTGCAGGCCCGGCTCGGCGCCTCGAGCCGAGACGAACACGGATGATTACGTCAAATCGGAGCCGGCTCCCCCGCGATACAATCGCCTCACCCATAGGGAGGAAGCTCATGCCCAAGGCGTATTTTGTGGCCTGCTATCGGGAAATTACCGATCCGGCGAAGCTCGCCGCGTATGGAAAGCTCGCGGCACCTGCGATCGAGGCCGCCGGCGGCCGCTTTCTTGCGCGCGGCATGCCCACGCATGTCTACGAAGACGGGCGGCGCGAGAGAACGGTCATCGTCGAGTTCGAGTCGCTGGCGCAGGGAGCCGCGGCGTACGCGAGTCCCGCCTACCAAGCCGCTCTCGCCGCCCTGGGGGACGGCGCGGTACGCGACATCCGGCTGATTGAAGGGGCTTGAGATGGCGGCGGCGATGCGGCTGCTCGACGGCGAGTCATAGTGCGAGGAAGAGCTTGGGCTCTCTAAGTGTCCTGACCCAATTGGCGGCTCAGCCACGCGCGCGCCGCCGCCCACTCGCGCTTGACGGTCGCGGGTGAGATACCCATGACCGTGGCCGAATCCTCGACGGATAGACCGCCGAAGAAGCGCAACTCCACGATCCGGCACAGATCCGGATCGAATTTCGCGAGATGGGTCATCGCTTCGTCGAGAGCCATCACGTCCACGTCCTGGCTGGCGAGTGGATGATCTTCAGTGCGAAGCTCGACGCGGGCGCCGCCGTCACGCTTGGCGGCACTGTGGGCGCGCGCGTGATCGACCAGCACCTCTCGCATGAGGTGTGCAGCCACGCCGATGAAGTGAGCCCGACTGCTGATATCCCCGGGCTTTTGGCCCACGAGGCGCAGATACGCCTCATTGACGAGTGCGGTGCTTTGCAGGGTATGGCCGCTGCGCTCGCCCCGCAGGTAGTGCGCGGCCAATCGACGTAGCTCGTCATAGACGAGCGGCAGCAGCGCCTTGAGCGCCGACTCATCCCCCGCTTTCCACCGGCCAATCAGCACGGTGACGGGTTGTGAGGCCCCTTCGGACATGCCTACCTCTCCGTGGAAACTCCCCCGTGAGAACCTAGGCTGGGGGCGGCCGCGTGTCAATCGCGTTGCGCGAGATCGTTCGAGCATGCGGGAGGCCTCCATAATCACGCGAACTTATTTACATATCTCATCGGCTAATACGGGATTAACTACTGCCGATCGCTCGCATCCCTAGTGGGTGGGGAGGGCGCGCGGCCGAGAGCGCGCCTCCCGAGCCAGGAAGTCGACCAGCGAGTGGGTGAGCGATAGGTCGGAGAGACCTTCGATGAACAAGAATTGCCCCTGGGGATTGACCTCGAGCCAGACGATCTCTCCCGATGGAGTGATCTTGAGGTCGAAAATGCCCATGCGAAGCTCGAGCGTGCGCAGGACCTCGGACAGGGCCGTTTGGATGCTCGAGGGGAGCGGATACTCCTCGACGGTCGCGTCGGCCAGGTGATAACGCCAGTCGAGCTGCTCACAGGTGATGAGCGCGGCATGGAATTCGTCGCCGAATCCATGCACCCGCAGGTGCCGCGTCCCCGGGATCAATTCCTGGTAGATGGCGGGTGATAGACGTAGCGCGCGGTCGCAGGAGAGCCCCTTCTGATCGACCACGCCCGCCGTGAGCGCTGCATGGTTCGTATTGGTGAGAGATTTGACCACGATCCGCCCTCCATGAGCCGCGGCGAACTCGCGAATGCGGTCGGGGTTCTGGCTGATGAGCGTTTTCGGGATTCTGAAACCGGCGCCGCGCGCTGCACGCAGCTGCACGAGCTTGTTCTCCGCTCGTCGCGTGGCGTCGGGATGGCTCACCCAGGCGCCGCGAAAATCGCTGAGCATCACCCCCATCGCGGACACGCGGCAGTCGCCGGTGATCACGTCGATCGCCGTCGGATCGGACACGTCGGCGGGAAGGACGATCTGGTTATAGAAAAAACGGCGCCACCAGACGACGTCCAGACTCGCGACGTTGACTGAGCCGCCTTCTCGGTTGGGCAGCACTCCGGGCACGTCGGGCTCATCGGGCGACCAGTTCAAGCTGCCGGTGTCGGCGAGACGATCGGCTTCGATGACCTCGCATTGGAATCCGTGCCGATTCTCAAAGGCCTTGCTGACGGCCAAGGCGTGCAGGTCATTTTGTATCGTAACGATCGCGGCGTGCATGGGGTAAGACCTCGCTTCAGTGGTGGTTGGGGCGGGGCGAGCAACGCTCGCCGCCCCGCTCATCGTGGCGACTAGCAGTCCTGGCGTGAGTCGTCCCAGCCGTTGCCCGAGCCGCTGATCGTGCCGCATCGGCCCAAAGGGGGGTCCGTATCGAGCGACGGCGCGATGGAGTTCTTCACGAGCTCGCCGACCCATGCCTGCAGCCGCGCGGGCTCGCGCGCCTCGTTCGTGGCGGTGAAGGTCGCGGCGATCGGCATCGCGGACATTGCGCCCGTATCCGCTGTCGCGGCAGCGGCTGAGACGGGGGCGGAGAGGATCGCACCTGAGTTGGCCAACAGGATCAGGGCGGCGGGTAGTACGTTTTGCTGGGTCATCTAAGTCTCCTTTGATGTAAGTCAGGGTGGATGGCGCGGGAGTGTCAGCGTCGGCGTGTTGCCCCATCCGCTGTCTCCGGCAGGTAGAGCGAAAAAGCGGATCAAAGGGGCTCAAAGTCGTCGCGGGGATTCAGCCGCGATTCAGCCGACGATTGCGACCGATGCCGGACTTCATCGCCCGCGGCAGTGCCGGGCGCGAAAGGCGCAAAGAAGTCGGCCGTGATAGAGTAATCGTTTCTTCCCCGAAGGCCGTTGATCGATGGACTCCGCCGCCAGCCCTGCCGTTCCGAGTTCCGCAGCACGCGCGATGGTCGAGCGCCTCATCGGCTTTCGGACGGTATCGCGCGATTCGAATCTGGGGCTCATCGAGTGGGCGCGCGATTACCTCGTGAAGCTGGGCGCGCGCACGCGTCTCACCCACGATGCCAGCGGTCAGAAAGCCAACTTGTTCGCCACCCTGGGCGAATCGGACAAGCCGGGATTGATCCTGTCGGGTCACAGCGATGTGGTGCCCGTCGACGGGCAGAGCTGGGATACCGATCCGTTCGTCGCGATCGAGCGCGACGGGAGGCTCTACGGGCGCGGCTCGGCGGATATGAAGGGCTTCATCGGCGTGGCTCTCGCACACGCGCCCAAGTTCGTGGATGCGCTCAACGCGGGGCGGCTCGACGCGCCGCTCCATTACGCGCTGAGCTACGACGAGGAGGTGGGATGCATCGGTGTTCGCGGCTTGATCCGCGACCTCGAGGAGCACGGGATCCGGCCGGGAGGATGCGTGGTGGGAGAGCCGACCTCGATGCAGCCCATCATCGCGCACAAGGGGATGAACCGATTCCGCTGCACGGTGCGTGGACGCGAAGCGCACTCGAGCTACGTTACCTATGGCGTGAATGCGATCGAATACGCGGCGCGCCTGGTGGTCTACGTTCGCCAGATCGCCGATCGGCTGGCGCAATTCGAGAAGCGCGACATGGGGTTCACGGTGCCCTACACGACGTTGTCGACCGGCCTCATTCGCGGCGGCATCGCCTCCAATGTGATCCCCAAGGAGTGCGACTTCCAGTTCGACATGCGCACGCTGCCGCAAGCCTCCGCCGATGCGCTCTACCAGGAAATTCGCGCCTATGCCGAAACGCTCGCGCGCGAGATGCAAGCGATCGATCCTGAATCGGGCATCGACCTCGCGTGGACCAACCACACCATCGGCCTGGCCGCGGCAGAAAGCGACACCATCGTGAAATGGGCGATGCAACTCGCCGGAAACTACGAAGCCGGTAAGGTCTCCTACGGGACCGAAGCCGGCTTGTTCCAGCAGATGGGCGTTCCCACCGTGATCTTGGGCCCGGGGAGCATCACCGAGGCCCATCGTCCGAACGAATTCGTGGCGCTCGAGCAGCTTGCGCGCTGCGAGGCCTTCCTCGATCGCATCGTCGAAACAGGTTACGCCGCATGATAAGCGCGATCCCGAAGAGCGTGGGGACGCGTGCCAGGGAGGCGGCGGGCGCGGCGGAGGTCGCGGGCACGAGAATCGTCAAGGGCGCCTGCCCGCACGATTGTCCGGACACCTGCGCGCTCGACGTGCACGTCAAAGACGGGATCGCGGTGAAAGTGACCGGATCTGCCGAGCATGCTCCGACGGCGGGTGTGCTCTGCACCAAGGTGGCGCGCTACACCGAGCGCACCTATCACCCGGAGCGGCTCCTCCATCCGCTGCGCCGCACCGGCAAGAAGGGGGAGGGGCGCTTCGAGAGAATCGGATGGGACGAGGCCATCGCGACGGTGGCCGAGCGGCTCTCGGCCATCGCCGCCGAGGACCCCGAGCAAATCCTGCCCTACAGCTACGCGGGAACCATGGGCTTGGTGCAAGGCGAATCGATGGCGCAGCGCTTCTTCCACCGGCTCGGCGCGAGCCTCTTGGATCGAACGATCTGCGCCTCCGCGGGCTCAGCCGGGCACCGCATCACCTTGGGTCCGAGCGTCGGGATGGACGTGGAACTGGCCGACGAGGCGCAGCTCATCATCTTCTGGGGCTGCAATGCGGTGACCTCGAGCGTACACTTCTGGGCGCAGGCGCAAAGAGCCAAGCGCCGCGGCGCGCGACTCATCGCGATCGACCCCTACCGCTCGCTCACGGCGGAGAAATGTCATACCCACGTCGCGCTGCTGCCGGGGACCGACGGCGCGCTCGCGCTCGGGCTCATGCACGTGCTCATTCGCGACGATCTCATCGATCACGATTACGTGGAGCGCTACACGCTCGGCTTTGCGCAGCTCGCGGAGCGAGCGAGCAGCTACGACCCGGTGCGCGTCGCCGCGATCTGCGGGATCGAGGCGGCCGAGGTCGAGTCGCTCGCGCACCTCTACGCCGGTACGCGGCCCGCGCTGATCCGCGCCAACTACGGGCTGCAACGAGTGCGCGGCGGTGGCATGGCGATGCGCAACATCGCTTGCTTGCCGGCGCTGGTGGGCGCCTTCCGCGATGCCGCCGGAGGGATCCTCCTGTCCACCTCCGGCAACTTCAGGATCGACACCGAGGCGCTATCGCGCCCCGACCTCCTGGCCGGACGCAAGCCGCGCACCATCAACATGTCGACGATCGGTCCTGCGCTCGCCGATGCGAGCCCGCCGATTCGTGCGCTCGTCGTCTACAACTCGAATCCCGTGGCGGTGGCGCCCGATTCGGGGCTCGTCGCGCGGGGATTTGCCCGTGAGGATCTGTTCACCGTCGTGCTCGAGCAATTCCAGACCGATACGGCCGACTATGCGGACATCGTGCTGCCGGCGACGACCCAGCTCGAGCACCTCGATGTGGTGAGACCCTACGGTCATTACTATATGGTCGCCAACAACCCCGCGATTCTCCCGCGAGGAGAAGCGAAACCCAACACGGAGATCTTTCGGCGGCTCGCAAAGTCCATGGGATTCACCGAACCCTGCTTCGAGGATTCCGACGAGACGATCGCCCAGGCCGCTATCGCCAAGGATTGGGACTTCAATGCGGTGCGCGCCGAGGGCTGGAAGCGCATCGGGGCGCCCCGCGGCGCGGCACGATTCGCCGCCGGCGGCTTCGGCACCCCGTCCACCCGGGTGGAGTTTTACTCGACTACGGCGCAGTCCTTGGGACTCGATCCATTGCCCGACTACATCGCCCCGCTCGAAGACACCCGCAGCGAGCTTGCCCGGCGTTTTCCCCTTGCGATGATCTCGCCGCCCGCGCGCCACTTCCTCAACTCGAGCTTCGTCAACGTGCGCAGTCTTCGCGCGAGCGAGGGTGAGCCCTGGCTCGACATGCACCCGCTCGATGCGGCGGCCCGAGGAATCGCCGACGGGAGCTACGTGCGAGTATTCAACGGGCGCGGCAGCTTGCGTTTGCGTGTGCGGCTCGGCGATCGAGCTCGGCGGGGCATCGTGGTGGCTCTCTCCGTTTGGTGGAAGAAGCTCACGAGCGACGGCAAGAACGCCAACGAATTGACCCGCAGTGACCGGCTCACTGACCTGGGCAACGCGCCGCTCTTCTATGATTGCCTGGTCGAGGTCGAGCCGTTTCCGAAGGCCCCATTTCCAGAGGCCGTAGCATGTGCCGGCGGGTCGTCGCGCTAGTTCTCGCATTCTCCGTCCTCGCTTTCGAGTTGCTCATTGCGCCCGCGGCGAGCGCCGACGCGCCGCGCTCCTCGACCACGGCGGCCTGTCCTGACGATCGCACCGGACTCAGGCTGCCGGCCGGATTTTGCGCGACGATCTTCGCCGACGGCATCGGCCACGCCCGTCATATGGCGGTCTCACCCGAGGGTGTCGTCTACGTCAACACTTGGTCGGGCCGTTACTACGGCAACGACAAGCCGCACAAGGGCGGATTTCTCGTCGCGCTACAAGACACCACGGGGTCCGGCCAGGCCAACGTGAACCGGCGCTTCGGCGAGACCGTGCAGAGCGGTGGGGCAGGGGGCACCGGCATCGGCCTCTATGGGGGTGCCCTCTACGCTGAGATCGACGACAAGATCGTGCGCTACGTCCTTCGAGCCGGAGCGATCGTCCCAGAGGCGCGGCCCGAAACCATCGTGAGCGGGTTGCCGCGCACCGGTGATCATCCGATGCATCCCTTCGTGATCGACGCGGATGGCAAGATGTATGTCGATGTCGCCAGCGCAAGCAACTCCTGTCAGCTGAAGAACCGGACGCTCCGCTCGCCGGGCGCTGATCCCTGCGAGGAGCTGAAGACCCGCGGAGGGATCTGGCTCTATGATGCCAGCCGCGCGAACCAGGCATTCTCGCCCTTCGAGCGATACGCGACCGGAATTCGCAACGCCGAGGGCTTCGGCCTCGATACGACGCGGCACCGGCTGTTCGTGACTCAGCACGGGCGAGATCAGCTCCATGCGAATTTCCCCGATCTCTACAAGCCCGAGGAGGAAGCGACGCTGCCGGCGGAAGAGGTGATGCTCCTGGTGCAGGGCGGGGACTATGGTTGGCCGGAGTGCTATTACGACTCGATGCAGCAGCGGTTGGTACTCGCCCCCGAGTACGGAGGGGATGGGGGCAGGACGCAAGGCGTATGCGCCCAGAAACTCGCGCCTGTCGCTGCATTTCCCGCGCACTGGGCGCCGAACGACATGGTGTTCTACGATCGATCGGAATTTCCGGCGCGTTATCGCAATGGGGTCTTCATCGCCTTCCATGGCTCCTGGGACCGCGCGCCGTATCCGCAGCAGGGCTACAACGTCGTCTTTCAATCGCTCGGCGGGGAGCACGCCGGTGGGGTCTGCGAGGTCTTCGCGGACGGTTTCGCGGGGGCGATACGAACGCCGGAAGGTGCCGAGCATCGCCCCTCGGGGGTCGCCGTCGGTCCCGACGGAGCGCTTTACGTCTCGGATGATGTGCGCGGGCGCATTTACCGCATCGTCTATCGCGGCGGGGCCGATACCGCCTCGGGTACAGCGTGCCCGAGCGATGCCGAGGGTCCCGGGGAGGTGTCGACGGGGAGCGCGATGCCACCCGAAGGCAGGCATCCGAATGTCGGCAGTGCACCCGTGGCGGCGCTCCCCGTGCCGACCGGCGCCACGAAAGAGATGATCGCGCTCGGCGAGCGCATCTTCCGCGGGAAGGTCGGCGGCGCCGCCTGCACGGGCTGTCACGGCTCGGACGGCGGCGGCACGACGCTCGGTCCTCCTCTCACCGCCAAAAAAGAGTGGCTATGGAGCGATGGCTCCTATCAGGGCATCCGCGCGACGATCACGAGTGGCGTCGCAGAACCCAAGAAGTACCGTGCCCCCATGCCGGCCATGGGAGGAGCGCAGCTCTCCTCCGATCAGGTCGCGGCGATCGCAGCCTACGTCTGGGCGCTCGGTCACCGATAGGCAGCGCAAACACCCCCGGGGACTACGAGCGTGCCCAGGATTTCACGTCATGAACCGTCATATCGGCCAGGGGTCGACGTAACGCCTGAGAGGCCTGCATCACCGCCTCCATGGCTTGCGGAAATCGCGCGAGCCGCCCGCGGAGCGCCTGGAGCTCGCGCTCTTCGGTGATGCGGATTCCGCCGGGCTTGCGCATCGCGGCCTCGAGCTCGGCCTGGCGCTGCAAGAGCCGCAGAGTCTCTTCGACGACTTCCATTCCCATCTCCTCATCTGCTCCATGTGCACGGGAAAGTATCGAGTGCGGGGAGTTCGGCGGAGCGTGATCTAGCTCGCGGTGTCGATGGATGTCGGCGAGAGGCTACGCCGGGTCACCCTGAACCTCCCCTGCGTGTGCGCTCGGTCGCTCGAGTGCGCGTGCCCTTCGTGACGGATTTCCTTTTGTGATGTCGAGACCGCCTCTTCCCGAGAAGCCCCATCCAAAATCTCAGCAGTCCCAAAGCGCTATACTGGGCCGGGGATTCCCGGAGCAGCTGTCTAGATTAAGAGCCAGGACGAAACTCCGTAGGATCTGCAAGAACATCGGGAGGCGATGGATATGCCCAAGAACGTCATTTTCTGCGCCGACGGGACCTGGAACGGTCCATCAGATCAAAGCGGGGAGTCCGTTTTGGACTCGGATGACATCAGTGGTGAGTTGCAAACCAACTCGATCACCAATGTCGTCAAGCTCTACGCGAACCTGGCCGGGCAGGTGACCCCGCAGACCGCTCGTCTCAAGGATGAGCAGGAGAAAGTTCGACTCGACACGACGGGCGCAACGACTCAAGTCGCGAAGTATCTTCACGGGGTGGGCGACTCGAATAATCTCGCGACCAAACTGATCGGCGGAATGTTCGGTGCCGGTGTTATCGTCCGGATCGTGAGAGGCTTTACCTTCATCTCGCGCAACTACGAACCGGGCGAC
>DATHCO010000073.1:0-10498 GCA_035319505.1 Steroidobacteraceae bacterium
GACCTTGGGCACCTGGCGCACGAACGGCACCGCCGGGGCGGGCCGTGGCTCGGCCTCGAGCGCATGGCCGCCCGGTGCAGCGCCGCCAAGCTTCGCGGCCGGCGCCGGCGCTTCCGATCCTGCCTGGATCGGCGAGATCGCCTCCGCATGCTGCATCTGCAGCGCGCGCGCGAGGCGCTGCTGCCGCTCGAGCTCTTCGCGCTCGATCTCGGCCTGACTGCGCACCTGGATCTTCGATACCGTCGTCACGGTATCGAACTTGATCCGATCGAGCATCGCGGAAAATAGCTCGAACGCCTCGCGCTTGTACTCCTGCTTGGGATTTTTCTGCGCGTAGCTGCGCAGGAAGATACCCTGCCGCATGTAATCCATCGCCGCCAGATGCTCGCGCCAATGCGTGTCCAAGGTGCGCAGCATCACTTCCTTTTCGATGTAGCGCATGATGGGGGCTCCCACGGTCGCCACCTTCTGATCGTAGAACTGCTCGAGCGCCGTGACGATTTTGCTGCGCAGGAGGACGACATCACCGGACTCCTCCGCCTGGACCCAGGGCTCGACGGGGAGCTTCGGTCCGAAGTCGCGCTCGATCGCCTGAGCGAGCCCGGTCACGTCCCACTGCTCTTCGGGAGCGCCCTGGGGCAGGTACTGATCCACGAGCTGCACGACCACATCCTCGCGCAGGCCCTTGATGGCCTCTGCGACATCTTCTGCGCCCATGAGATCGGTGCGCTGCTGATAGATGACGCGCCGCTGATCGTTGGCGACGTCATCGTATTCGAGCAACTGCTTGCGCGCATCGAAGTTGTGCTGCTCGACCCGCCGCTGTGCACGCTCGATCTGCCGGGTGAGCATGCCGCTCTCGATGGCCTCGCCTGCCTTCATGCCGACGCGGGTCATGAGGGCCTTCATGCGGGTGGGGTCGCCGAAGATGCGCATCAAGTTGTCTTCGAGCGAGAGATAGAAGCGGCTCGAGCCGGGATCGCCCTGGCGTCCGGAACGGCCGCGCAACTGGTTGTCGATGCGCCTGGATTCGTGACGCTCGGTGCCGATGATGTGCAGGCCCCCAGCGG
The DNA here is from genome assembly GCA_035319505.1 of Steroidobacteraceae bacterium. GTDB lineage: Bacteria > Pseudomonadota > Gammaproteobacteria > Steroidobacterales > Steroidobacteraceae > Bog-1198. The sequence goes on from DATHCO010000073.1 coordinate 1,071, forward strand.
CGAGCACCTGCTCGTGGCGCCGAGCCCAGCCCTCGTGGATCTCCTTGAGGGCGGCCTCGCTCGGATTGACGCTCGCGTTGATCTCCGCTTGCGGGTTGCCCCCCAAGACGATGTCGGTCCCGCGGCCCGCCATGTTGGTCGCGATCGTGACCGCCCCGGGCCGGCCGGCCTCGGCGACGATATGAGCCTCGCGCTCGTGCTGTTTGGCGTTCAGCACCTGATGAGGGATCTTGGCCCCCACCAGAAGCTTCGCCAGTCTCTCGGAGGTCTCGATCGAGGTGGTGCCGACCAGCACCGGCTGGCCGCGCTTCACGCAATCATCGATATCCTCGAGGATCGCCTGAAACTTATCGTGCTCGGAGAGGAACACCAGGTCGGAATTATCTTTGCGGATCATCGGCTTGTGGGTAGGTATCACCACCACCTCCAGCCCGTAGATCTGCTGGAACTCGAACGCCTCGGTATCCGCCGTGCCGGTCATTCCGGAGAGCTTCGAATAGAGCCGGAAGTAGTTCTGGAAGGTGATCGATGCGACGGTCTGGTTTTCCTCGCGCACCCGGACGCCTTCCTTCGCCTCCACGGCTTGATGCAGCCCGTCCGACCAGCGGCGCCCGGGCATGGTCCGACCCGTGAACTCGTCGACGATGATGACCTCGCCCTGACGCACGATGTATTCGACATCGCGCTTGTAGAGCGCATGAGCGCGTAGCGCCGCATTCAGGTGATGCATCAGGCGGATGTTGGTCGCGTCGTACAGGCTCTCGCCCTCGTGCAGGAGAGCGCTCTCCACCATCAATCGCTCCACCTTCTCGTGGCCGTCCTCGGTGAGCGTCGCTTGCTTGTGCTTCTCGTCGACCGAATAGTCTCCCGGGCCGTTTTCCTCCTGTTGCCGAGTGAGGCGCGGGATCAGCGTGTTGATCTTGATGTAGAGCTCGGTGCTCTCCTCGGCGGGACCCGAGATGATGAGAGGCGTGCGTGCCTCGTCGATCAGAATCGAGTCGACCTCGTCGACGATGGCGAATGCGAGCTTGCGCTGGGCGCGATCCTCCAGGCGGAACGCGAGGTTGTCGCGCAGGTAGTCGAAGCCGAACTCGTTGTTGGTGCCGTAGGTGATGTCCTTGGCGTAGGCCGCGCGCTTCTCCTCTTGTGATTGAGCGTTCTTGATGACGCCCACGTCCATCCCGAGGAAGCCGTAGACCGGCCCCATCCAATCGGCGTCGCGCTGGGCCAGGTACTCGTTCACGGTCACGACGTGCACGCCCTCACCGGTGAGCGCGTTGAGATAGGCGGGCAGCGTCGCCACCAGCGTCTTGCCCTCGCCGGTGCGCATTTCGGAGATCTTGCCGAGGTGCAGTGCCAGGCCGCCGATGAGCTGCACGTCGAAATGTCTCAAGCCGAGCTTGCGGCGCGCCGCCTCGCGCACCAGCGCAAACGCCTCCGGGATGAGATCATCGAGCGGCGTGCCACCGGCGTAGCGCGCCTTGAGCTCGCGGGTCTTTTCCGGGAATTGCTCGTCTTTGAGTGCTTGGACTTCGATCTCGAGGCCGTTCGTGGCGGCGACGCTGCGGCCCAGCTCCTTCAAGAGGCGCTGATTGCGGCTGCCGAAGATTTGCGTCAAAAGCTTCAACACGAGAGGGAATCCCCAAAAATCGCGGTATTGTACGAGTAGACCCGAAGGGCGGGAAATCGTTTCGCGTGCGGCTCCGCTCGAGAGCCTCGCGACGCCTCAACGCCCCTCGTGTCTCGTTCTTTTAGCGATCCTCGCCGATGAAGCGCAGCGGATCGACCTGGGCGCCGTTCTTCAGTACTTCGAAATGCAGGTGAGGACCGGTCGAGTGCCCGGTCGATCCCATCAAGGCCACTTCCTGGCCCTTGCGCACCATGTCGCCTTGCTTCACCAGGAGCTTCTCGTTGTGACAGTAGCGAGTGGACAGGCCGTTGCCGTGGTTGATCTCGACCATCTGGCCGTAGCCGGCGCGCTCGCCCGAGTAGGTCACCAGGCCCGCGGCGACTGAAGACACCGAGGAGCCTTCTTGACCGGCAAAATCGACCCCCTTGTGGACCGCGAGGTACCCGGTGAAGGGGTCCGTGCGCCGCCCGAAATAGGAGGAGATCCAGCCGTCCTGGACCGGCCGTCCTTCCGGATAGACCTGCTTGTTCAGCTCGCGGGTGAGAATCAGGTTCTCCAGAGCACCCAGCTGCTGCTCGCGACTGGAGAGCTGGCTCTGCAAGTCATCGACCATGGCCGTCAGATCCGGAATCTGCGCCGGTTGGCCATCGGCGCTCTCGGCGCCGCCGAGCGCCGGCGGATTGCCGAAATCGAACTCGCCGTCATTCAGGTTCGCCATGCGAGTCAGGCGTTTACCGAGCGCGTTCAAGCGAATGACGTTGGCATTCATCTGGCCGACGCGCATCGCGAGCGCGTTGACCTTCTCCTGCAGCGCGCGCCGCACGTCCTCGATCTGCGCCTGCTCGGTCAACAGGTCCGCGGACCAGTTACCGAGTTGATCGATGGGGTTGGCGCTGCGATGAATGCCTAGGGCGATGCCGATGGAAAATGCGCCGCCCACCACGGCGAGAACCAAGGCGGCCGCCACGCCAATGACCAAGGGATGACGCAGATCCACCTGGCGGACACGCCCCGTCTTGGCGCCAAGAAAAATGACATTCATGTAATAATTTCCGCAGCCGCCATGTGGAGACCAGTCTCCCGAGTTTTCGTGAACCGACCCCTGGGGCGGACTATGGCAGAATAAGACCAGCTAAAACAAGGAAATTAAGCACGCTTTAAATGTCGATTCCTGACCTCCATTTTTCGTGTTGCGATGCGAAATAACAGAAATATCAGAGACTTATTCGAAGGAGGTAGCGAGCGGCTCACGAGGCTCAAGCGCACGATGAGCGCTCGCTCGGACGTGCTCAAGTGGGTGGTGGCTGCGCTCCCGCCCGAGCTCCGGCAACGCGTAGCGACGGCGGGAATCGAGGGAGCCGATCTGAAGATCGGGGTGGCCGGTGCGAGCTGGGCATCCCGGCTTCGCTATCAGACCGAGCCACTCCGCCGGGCAGTGAGCGAGTCAGCAGGGGTGGAAATCAAGCGCGTACGCATCAAGGTGGTGCATCGCGCCTCGAGCACCTAGGCGCGTGCCGCCGCCGCGACGTAGGAGATGGGCGTCTCGGCCAAGCTCTCGAAAGTTACCTCAGCCCAAGCGCTCGATCGCGCGAGCAGCGCCCGCAGCAGCTTGTTATTGAGCGCGTGACCCGACTTGTAGCCGCTGAATTCCCCGATCAGGCCGGCCCCGAGAAGGTACAGATCCCCGATGGCGTCGAGAATCTTGTGCTTGACGAACTCATCTTCGTAGCGCAATCCGTCCTCATTGAGCACGCGGTAATCGTCGAGCACGATGGCGTTGTCGAGGTTCCCGCCGAGGGCGAGGTTTCGAGCCCGTAGACTCTCCAGGTCGCGCATGAAGCCGAAGGTGCGTGCACGGCTCACTTCGCGCAGAAACGAGGTGGTGGAGAAGTCCATCGAAGCCACCTGCGAATGCTTCTTGAAGGTCGGGTGATCGAACTCGATCTCGAAATTCACCTTGAAACCTTGATAGGGATCGAGACGCGCCCACTTGTCACCGTCATCGACCCTGAGGCTCTCTAGAATCTGTATGAAGCGCTTGGGCGTCCGTTGCTCCTCGATGCCCGCCGACTGAATCAGAAACACAAATGGGCCCGCGCTTCCGTCCATGATGGGCACCTCACCGGCGCTCACTTCCACCAATGCGTTATCGACTCCGAGGCCCGCCAGTGCCGATAAGAGGTGTTCGACCGTCGAGATCTTCGCTTCGCCGAGCTGCAACGTCGTCCCCATCATGGTGTCGCCGACGTTCTGGGCGAGCGCCTTGATATCGACTGGTCGGGCAAGATCGGTGCGGCGAAACACGATGCCGGTATCGGCTGGTGCCGGCCGCAGCGTCATCAGTACCTTTTTGCCGGTGTGCAATCCTACCCCGGTGGCACGAATTGAGTTCTTCAGAGTTCGTTGATTCATTTTGTGGCAGCGGGCGCTGGCGCCTTAAGTTAACTATGCTCAAAGGTATCACAGGCAATACACGGGCTGAAGCCGCCCAACATTTCTCGACACTTCAGCGCGTGGCGCTGGCACGGCCGGCCACTCGCTATCACGGCGCCCTTAAGGATTTTTAATCACCCGCGGGCGCCATGGCTGCGACCCGAGGCACCCTAGTCGGCTTGTCGCCGCAAGAACGCCGGGATATCGAGCAGGTCTTCCGATTCGCTTTCCGACCTAAAGCCGTCGCCTACGGCGCGCTGACGCTGTACGGTCGGCTTATCGAGCATGGCGTAATCGGTCGGCGCCAACGGTGATTTGTGTCGCACTACGCGCATCGTGGGCGGCGGGACCAGGTTCGCCGCCGGCACCGGCTGCGAAGCGGCCCGCGCGACCGGCTTGCCCAGGCCTGTCGCCACCACGGTGACGCGGATCTGATTGGCCATCTCGGGGTCGATCACCGTCCCCACCACCACCGTCGCATCGTCGGAAGCGAACTGCTTGATGACGTTGCCGACCTCTTGGAACTCACCGATCGAGAGGTCCATCCCCGCGGTCACGTTGACCAGGATCCCCTGGGCGCCCGAGAGGTTGATGTCCTCGAGCAGCGGGCTCGACACCGCCGCCTCGGCCGCCTCCCGCGCTCGCTCCTCGCCGGCCGCGGCCCCCGATCCCATCATCGCCATCCCGGTCTCCGACATGACGGTACGCACGTCGGCGAAATCCACGTTGATCAGTCCCGGTCGGGTGATGAGCTCCGCGATCCCCTGCACTGCACCCTGCAGCACCGTATTGGCCGCCTTGAAGGCGTCGAGGAGCGTGGTGTTGCTGCCGAGCACGGTCAAGAGCTTCTGGTTCGGAATCGTGATCAAGGAGTCCACGTACTTGGAAAGCTCGAGCATCCCCTGATCGGCCACCCGTGCGCGCTTGTTGCCCTCCATCTCGAACGGGCGCGTCACCACGGCCACCGTCAGGATGCCGAGCTCCTTCGCGACTTGCGCGACCACGGGAGCCGCGCCCGTGCCGGTTCCTCCGCCCATGCCGGCGGTGATGAACAACATGTCGCATCCCTCGATGAGCTCGATGATGCGGTCGCGGTCCTCCATCGCCGCCTGGCGGCCCACTTCCGGATCGGCCCCGGCCCCCAAGCCCTTGGTGATGTTGCAGCCAATCTGCAGAGCGGTACGCACCTTCGAGTGCTTGAGCGCCTGGGCATCGGTGTTGATGCAGATGAAGTCCACGCCCTCCAGGCCCGCCTGCACCATGTGCGAGACCGCGTTGCCGCCGCCACCGCCCACGCCGAGCACCTTGATGACGGCGCTTTGACTGTAAGAGTCCATGAGTTCAAACATTGAGTCTCTCCTATCGGTTAGAAATTGCCCTGAAACCACGCCCTCATGCGTTCGAAAATCGATTTCATGCCGCCCGCGAGGAGCGGCGCTTCCGTGCGTTGCGCTTCCATGGTGCTCTTCGCGTAGAGCAGCAATCCGACGCCCGTGGCGTGGATCGGATTGCTCACCACATCGACGAGCCCCGAGACGTACTGCGGTATGCCGAGCCGCACCGGCATGTGAAATACCTCCTCGGCGAGCTCGATCGCGCCTTCCATCTTGGCGCTGCCGCCGGTGAGCACGACGCCCGTCGCAACCGATTCCTCGAGCCCCGCGCGGCGCAATTCGTCACGCACCAGCGCGAACAATTCCTCGTAGCGCGGCTCGACGATCTCGGCGAGTGTCTGGCGGGCGAGACGCCGTGGCGGCCGGTCTCCTACGCTCGGCACTTCGATGGTCTCGTCGGGATTGGCGAGCTGCGACAGCGCGCAGGCGTACTTGATCTTGATGTCCTCGGCGTACTGGGTCGGCGTGCGCATCGACACGGCGATGTCGTTGGTGACCTGATCCCCCGCGATCGGGATCACGGCGGTGTGGCGGATTGCGCCGCCGCCGAATACTGCGATATCCGTCGTGCCGCCGCCGATGTCCACGACGCACACGCCGAGATCCTTCTCGTCCTCGCTCAAGACCGCATAGCTCGAGGCCAACTGCTCGAGCACGATGTCGTCCACCGCCAAGCCGCAGCGTTGCACGCACTTCACGATGTTCTGCGCCGCGCTGTCGGCACCGGTGACGATGTGCACCTTGGCCTCGAGCCGCACGCCGGACATGCCGATCGGATCGCGGATTCCCTCCTGCGAATCGATGATGTATTCCTGCGGGAGCACGTGCAGTATCTTCTGGTCGGCGGGAATCGCCACCGCCTTCGCGGCCTCGATCACCCGCTCGACGTCGCTCTGCATGACTTCCTTGTCCTTGATCGCGACGATCCCATGCGAGTTGAGGCTCCGGACGTGGCTGCCGGCGATGCCCGCGTAGACGGAGTGAATCTCGCACCCCGCCATGAGCTCGGCCTCCTCCACGGCGCGTTGAATGGACTGCACCGTGGACTCGATGTTGACTACGACGCCCTTTTTCAGCCCGCGCGAGGGGTGGGTGCCGATGCCGATGATCTCGAGCGCGCCGTCGGTTCGCGTTTCCCCGACGATGGCGACGACCTTGCTCGTCCCGATGTCGAGTCCCACGATCAAGTTGCGGTCGGAACGCTTAGGCATCGCTGTCCTCGCCGTGCTTCGCGGGCGGCGCCGCGGGCGCCTGCGCATTGCGCCAGCCGATCGCAAAACCGTTCGAATAGCGCATGTCCACGTAGCTGATGTCGTGCATGCGATGCGCGATGACCTGCGCGGCGGTGCGCACGAAGCGATCGATGCGCTCATCGACGTCGCGCCGCCCGAATCGCACCGTGATGCCGCTGTCCAAGTCCATTTCCCAGGCGCCGCGCTCATCGAGGCGCAGTGCTGCGATGCGCAGGCCGGCCTCGAGCATCCGTCCCTGCAGCGCCATGTAGCGCTGCGCGACTTGTGATTCGGTCCCCTCGGGACCGGAGAGGCGCGGCAGCTCCGTGGGCACGTGCGTCGCGGACCTCAAGAACAATTCGCCGCGCGTATTGAGGAGCCCCGATTCGCCCCAGCGCGCCGCCGCCGTTTGCTCGATCACGGTGACGTGCAGGCTCCCCGGCCAGCGGCGCTGAATCCGCGCGTGGTCCACCCAGGGGAGCGCCTCGACCGCGCGTTGGATGGCATCGAGGTTCGCCGACATGAACCCTGCGTTCGCATACGGAGCCACGGCCTTCTCGATCTGTCCCGGCGAGACCCGCTGAAAGCTACCGTCCATCGAGATGACCTTCACCGGGCGGTCGAGCGCGAAGCTGAGCGCGGCGAGAGAGCCCACGGCGAGCGTCGCGAGCGCCGTGCGCCGCGCGTGCGTGCGCCACTCGGCGAAAATTCTCGGCCACTTGCGCTCGGCGGGCGCCTCACGATTCTTGAAACGATTACGGCGAAAGAGTCTCAGGCTCATTTGCGCTCCCTCGAAAGGCTCGACTCGAGCACCCGCCAGGCGAGCTCGTCGAAGCCGATCCCGGCCGCTCGCGCCGCCATGGGCACCAGGCTGTGATCGGTCATGCCCGGCGTTGTGTTGATCTCGATGAAATAGAGCGTGCGTGTCGCCGCCTCGCGCATGAAGTCGACCCGTCCCCAACCGAAGCAGTCGGTCGCTCGGAATGCCGCGAGCGCGGTCGCACCGAGCTCGGCCTCCTCGCGCCCATCGAGCCCGCTCGGACAGTGGTACTGCGTGTCGTCGCGCAGATACTTCGCCTGATAGTCGTAGAACTCGGTCGCCGGCACGATCCGAATCGAGGGAAGGCTGCCGCTCCCGAGCACCCCCACCGTGAGCTCATCGCCCGCGATGAAGCGCTCGGCGAACACCAGCGAGTCGATGGCACGCGCCTCCTCGTAGGCGCGCTCGAGCTGCGCAGCGGCCTTCACCTTGGCGATGCCCACGCTCGAGCCCTGCGAGGCGGGCTTCACGATCAGCGGGAGCTCGAGCTCGCGCAGGGCGTGCGGGAGATCCGCAAGGCTCGCGAGCACCACGTAGGGCGGCGCGGCGATGCCCGCCCCCATGACGACGCGCTTGGTTTTCAGCTTGTCCATGGTGAGCGCGCAGGCGAGCACGCCGCTTCCCGTGTACGGGATGCCCAGCCACTCGAGCGCGCCCTGCATCAGCCCATCCTCGCCCCCCGGGCCGTGCAGCGCGAGGAACGCGCGATCGAACCCTTCAGTCTGAAGGCTCTGAATCGGCTGCTGAGCGGGATCGAAGGGGTGAGCGTCGACTCCGCGCCGCTTCAAGGCGGCGAGCACCGCGTTGCCCGTGAGGAGCGAGATCTCGCGCTCGGTCGAATCCCCCCCCAGGAGCACCGCAACTTTGCCGAATTCCGCGCTCGTGCGCGCTTGGCGCGAGCCCGCATGCGTCTTGAGCCGGCTCATGCGGGCTCTCCCACGATGCGCACCTCCGGCGTGAGCTCGACTCGATGGACGGCGGCCACCGTGTCCCTGACGTGCCTTATCAGCGCCTCGATGTCGGCGGCGCGCGCGGCACCGTGATTGATGATGAAGTTGGCGTGCTTTTCCGATACCGATGCGTCGCCGACTCGATATCCCTTGAGTCCGGCGGTTTCGATCAAGCGCGCCGCATGGTCGCCCGGCGGATTCGTGAATACCGAGCCGCAGCTCCACTCCCCGATCGGCTGAGTTTCCTTGCGCCGCTCGAGAAGCTCGCGCAGGGCCTTGTCGTTGCTGCCGGGTTTGCGCTCGAACTCGAGTCGAGCGGCCACGAACCATTCGTCCGCCGGCCCCTTCACTCGGCGGTAGCCGACCTCGTAGTCGGCCGGGGTGCGGGTGTGCCGCACGCCCCGCCGATCGAGCACCTCCACCTCGATCACATGGCGCCAGGTCTCGCCGCCGAAGGCGCCGGCGTTCATCGCGAGCGCTCCTCCCAAGGTTCCGGGGATGCCGGCGAAGAACTCCGCCGGGCCCAATCCCCATTTCACGCACTGCCGGGCGATCCGTGCGCAGGGCACGCCGGCGCCGGCCTCGATCCGCGTGGCGGAGAGGCGTGCGAGCTCGCCGAGCGCGCCGTGGGTCGACACCACGGCGCCGCGCACCCCACCGTCGCGCACCAGGAGGTTGCTCCCGAGGCCCACCCAGGTGAGCGGCAGATCGGGCGGCAGCTGGCGGATGAAGGAGGCCAAGTCCGACACGTCGCGGGGGATGAAGAACAGATCCGCCGGCCCTCCTACGTGCCAGGAGGTGTACTTGGACATGGGCACGTCGCGCAGCACCCGGGCGACGAACTCGGGCGCGAGCTCCGGGGAGCGCACGCCGCCGTTCACCCCGCGCGACCCGCCGCCGTTTCTGCCGCGCGAGCCGCCGTTCGCGCCGCCGCTCATGTCGTCGCTCCCGCCGCAAGGCGCGTCTTCA
>DATHCO010000074.1:0-7675 GCA_035319505.1 Steroidobacteraceae bacterium
AGAGTCCGCCGCCGGGGAGACACTCATGTTGCTGCGCTATCGACAATTCTTAGTGGCGATTCCGTTGCTTGCAGCGTTCGTTGTGGCCGGTTCTGCGGCTGCGAGGTCGGATGACGGCGGCGATCAGTCGCGAGATACCCAACTCGACCGAGCGACTGACGAGAGTGCACAGCACACGCTGGACGAAGGAAGGCGGATCTTCCGATACGATACGTTCGGTGATGAGGCTTTTTGGGGTGATACCGTCAAGCTGCACCAGGCTATCGAGGGAAGCAGCCACGGAGGAGTAGGGCCGGGCGTAAGTCCCAAGACGGCGCTCGCAGTTGGCCTGAAGGTAGACCTCGACGCGCTTCCGGATGCGCTGATCGAGAACCTAAAGAAAGGCCAGGTCAACTTGGATGACCCTGGTACAACGCTTGCGCTGCTGAAGCTGAACGCCGTCGTTGGAGTGACCGGGGTCTTTGACACGAGCGGAGTAATGCTGCGCACGATAGGAATTCAGTGCGCACTGTGCCATTCAACGGTGGACAATTCCCTCGCACCGGGGATCGGGCACCGGCTAGACGGTTGGGCTAACCGCGATCTCAACGTTGGAGCGATTGTCAGCCTCGCTCCGGATCTGAGCGTCGTGGCGACTTTACTCGGGGTTGACCAAGCGGCTGTGCGCACCGTTCTCGCCGCTTGGGGTCCTGGAAAGTTCGATGCCGAACTCCTTCTCGACGGGAAGGGATTCCGCCCGGACGGAAAGACTGCAGCGACGCTCATTCCACCGGCCTTTGGGTTGGCGGGTGTCAACCTCCACACTTGGACCGGTTGGGGCTCGGTGACGTATTGGAATGCGTTTGTCGCCAATCTGGAAATGCACGGCAAAGGAACGTTTTTTGATCCGCGTTTGAACGATGCCACGCGGTTTCCGGTTGCAGCTCGCGCCGGTTTCGGCAGCGTGCATAACGACCCCGATCTCATCACCTCCAAGCTGCCAGCGCTGCATTTCTATCAGCTGGGGCTTCATGCGCCGAAGCCCCCGCCGGGCAGCTTTGATCCGGAAGCGGCCGCGCGTGGCAAGCAGGTTTTCGAGAGTAAGCGGTGCACCAGCTGTCATGTGCCTCCGATCTTCACAGAGCCGGGCTGGAACATGCACACGCCGCAGGAGCTTGGGATCGACAGCTTCCAGGCGGACCGGGCGCCGGATCAACGCTATCGCACCGCGCCACTGAAAGGACTGTGGACTCATGTGAAAGGCGGCTTCTATCATGACGGCCGCTTCGCGACGCTAGGCGACGTTGTGGATCACTACAACGCCCAATTCAGTTTGGGTTTGACCGACCAAGAAACGAGCGATTTGATCCAGTACCTAATGTCGCTTTGACGCTTTGACGGTCACGGTAGGGCTCCGACCCAAGGAATTCCTTACGCCGCGGCCGAGAAGATGCGCGGGGCGGGTATGTCCCTCAACTCGCGACGGCGCTTTTCTCACAGCGACCGATCGCCGACGCACTCAGCACTCGAAACCAAATTTGCTGGCTTGGTGGGTTACATATGGGTTCCATGGAAGGACAGGCACTACGCTGAGTAGTCGCAAGTGCCTGCTTTTATGGCGCGCCCGGACGGATTCGAACCGCCGACCACCTGGTTCGAAGCCAGGTACTCTATCCAGCTGAGCTACGGGCGCGTGGGGGCAAGTGTAGCCCAATCCGCTCGCTCGGTGCCTCTTCAAGCTCTGCAATTCTCTTCGCGAGCAGCCGTCGCTCGGGATCGAGCTTGGCTTGGGCGAAGGCCGCGCGGAACGCCTCGCGCGCTTCGCCGGCCCGGCCCAGGCGCGCCAGTAGATTGCCGCGAGTTGCGAGCAGCAGGTGATAGTCGGCGACCTCGCCCCGCGCGGCGAGCGAATCCACGAGATCGAGCGCTCGCGCCGGCCCGTCGACCATCGATACGGCCGCAGCATGATTGAGCTCGACCACGGGCGTCGGATGCAGCCGGAGCAGCACCTCGTACAGGCCGACGATTTGCGGCCAGTCGGTGGCGCTCTTGTCGGAGGAGCGCGCGTGCAGCGCCGCTATCGCCGCCTCGACGGCGTAGTGGCTCACGAGTTGCGGTTTCTTGAGCGATCGTTCGACGAGCGCGAGGCCTTCATCGATCTGCGCCTGATCCCACAGGCTGCGATCCTGCTCCTCGAGCAAAATCACATTACCCGCGCTCGAGACGCGGGCCGCACGGCGCGCATCGTGCAGCAGCATGAGCGCGAGCAGCCCCATGATGGCCGCATGGTCGGGCAGGAGCGCATCGAGCAGCTTACCGAGGCGAATGGCCTCGCGGCACAGCTCCTCGTTCATCAACTGCGGGCCGACGGTGGCGGCATACCCTTCCGTGAAGACGCTGTAGATCACGGCGAGCACGCCTTCGATCCGCGGCTCGAGCATCGAGGGCTCGGGCGTCTCGTACGGTATTCCCGCATCGCGAATCTTGCGCTTGGCGCGCACCAGACGCTGGGCCATCGTCTCCTCGCTCACGAAAAACGCGCGCGCCACCGCCTGGGTCGTCAATCCGCAGACCTCGCGCAGCGTGAGGGCTATCTGCGACTCGGCATTGAGCGCCGGATGGCAGCAGGTGAAGATCAGTCTTAGCCGATCGTCGCCGAACGACTCATCCTCGGCATCGCCATCCTCGGCAAGTGCATTCGCCTCGGCGCTCGCCGTCTCGCGATCGAGGATTTTGCTGCGAAACACCGCCTCACGGCGGATGCGATCGATGCCCTTGTTGCGGCCGGCGCGAATCAGCCACGCGCACGCATTGTGCGGAATGCCCTGGCGGGGCCACTGCTCGAGCGCGGCGGCGAATGCCTCCTGCCGCGCCTCCTCCGCCAGATCGAAATCGCCGAGCAGGCGAATCAGCGTTGCGAGAACGCGGCTCGCCTCCCGGCGGAAGACCTCCTCGACAGTCCCTTCGCGCATGTGCACGGGTGGGATCAGTATTCCCCGGCCACCCAGATGGGCCGCACTTCGACGCTGCCGTGTCGGGCTCCCGGGATGCGGGCCGCCATTGCCAGAGCCTCGTCGAGATTCTTCGCCTCGACCAGGTAGTAGCCGCCGAGTTGCTCGCGGGTCTCGGCGTACGGCCCGTCCGTGACAACGCTCTTCCCGTTGCGCACGCGCACCGTGGAGGCCGTCCGCGAGGGTTTCAACCGATCGCCTGCCTTGAACTGCCCTGCTTGCACGATCGACTTCGTGAATTCGGCGTATTCCTGGCTCATCTTGGTGAGTTGTTCGGGGCTCATGGCCGCCATTTCCTTCTCGTTCGAGTAGATCATCAACAGATACTGCATTGCGCTCTCCTCAAGAAGTGGTGTTATCGCCGTTCCCTAGTCGAACGGCGGGCGCAAGAATCGACAGCTCGCCGGCACCCGCGCTCGAGTCGCATCGCCGGCCGGGCGGGCCCCAGAGGGTCGCGGCGCGCAGGAGTGGCCGCTCGCCGGCCGATTGGAGCTCATTCTATGCGCCACTGTGCGCTGAAGGCGCGCCGCGCGCAGATGGGCGGTGCGCGAGGCGGAACTTAATCCCGGGGATCGCACTCAAATTACTCAATAATCAGTTACTTACGGCTTGATCGGCGACCGCTGGCGGCGCTGCGTCCTTTGGCCGTAAGATGCACTGATGACCATCTGTCTAATAAAACTAGAGGATACCCGATGAAGGCTTGGATACCGCTCATGCTCACTATCGCACTTGGCTCCGCTGTGCACGCGGATTCATCCTGCACCTATCCACGAGCGCCGGACAGCATTCCCGATGGCAGCACGGCCACGAAGGAGCAAATGATCGCGGCGAAGAACGATGTGAGCCGATACAACAACGAGATGAACGCCTACTTGGATTGTGTCTCGCATGAGATCGACGCCGCCAAACCGAAGGACGGGGCCAAGCTGTCGAAGGACGAGAAGGCCAAGGCGGACGAACAGGTCAAGATCCTGACGCAGAAGCACGACGCAGCGGTCGACGAGCTGCAGGCGGTGGCCGGGCGCTTCAACGAGCAATTGAAGATCTACAAGGCCAAGCAGCAACCTTGAAAGCGAGCGCGGCGGAGCCACTCCGCCGCCACTTGTTTATGCAGGCTAGCACGCTCATCACTCCGCAGCTGGCCGAAGAGGCGATCAAGTCTCGGCTGACCTGTCTGCCGATCGAATCACTGCCCCTTGCGCAGTGCGTCGGCGGCACTCTGCGGGAGAATATCTACGCCGAGCGCGATCAACCGCCCTTCGACCGGGTTTCGATGGACGGTATTGCGGTGGACAGCGGGTCGCTGCGCCGAGGCGCGCGCCGCTTTCGCATCCAGGCCACCCAGGCGGCGGGCTCGCCGGCGCTCAAGCTCGCCCACGAGGAGGACGCAATCGAGGTGATGACGGGTGCGGTTCTTCCGTTCGCGAGCGACTGTGTCATTCCCCTGGAGCAGTACGATATCCTCGACGGTGTCGCGTCGTTGAAGACGCCGGTGGTGTCGACTCCTTATCACAACGTGCACCGCCGCGGGAGCGACGGCCGCCAGGGTGCGTTGTTGCTGCAGAGTGGGACGCTGTTGCGCGCCCCCGAGATTGCGGTTGCCGCCTCGGCCGGCATGGCACGCGTGCGGGTGAGCAGCCAGCCGGCCATCATGATCGTCTCGACGGGTGACGAGTTGATCGAGCCCGGCGACCCCATCACGGATTACCAGGTCCGAAGGTCCAATGCCTACGCAGTGGCGGCGACGCTGCGCAGGCGGGGATTTGCACGCGTGGGCGACGATCATGTGCGCGACGACGAGGGTCAGCTGCGCGAGCGGCTCGAGCTCCATCTCACCACGCACGAGGTGCTGATTTTGAGCGGCGGCGTATCGATGGGCAAATTCGATCTCGTGCCCAGCGTACTGACGCAGCTCGGCGTCGAGGAGGTCTTTCATAGTATCGCCCAGCGCCCGGGCAAACCCATGTGGTTCGGCATCGGCCCGCGTGGCCAATCGGTCTTCGGGCTACCGGGAAATCCCGTGTCGACCCTGGTCTGTCTCATCCGCTACGTGATTCCGGCCATCGCCGAGGCCATGGGCACCCGGCGCGCGGAACCCGAGCGCATGGCGCTCGCGGCGCCAGTGACGTTTCAGCCCGTGCTGACGTATTTTCTGCCGGTCTGCATCGAGCACGACGACTGGGGCCGACCCTGGGCCGTTCCGCGACCGCCCAACGGCTCCGGAGACTTCTTGAGTCTCGCGGGCACCGATGGATTCGTCGAGCTTCCGCCCGGGCCCAACACCTACGCGAAAGGCTTCGTCACCCCTATGTATCGCTGGTGAGCTCGAGGGCGATTGGGCATGTCCAACGTCCATGACATCCTGGGGGCGAGAAACCCGGTCGATCGGCTCGGGCGGGGGCTGCATGACCTGCGCATCTCGGTGATGGATCGGTGCAACTTCCGCTGTCCGTACTGCATGCCGAAGGAGCGGTTTCACGAGCATTATCGATTCTTGAAGTCGCAGGAGCGCTTGTCGTTCGAGGAAATCGTGCGCCTCGCTCGGCTGTTCGCCGGCTTGGGTGTACGCAAGTTGCGGCTCACCGGCGGCGAGCCACTGCTGCGCGCCAATCTGGCGGATCTGATCGGTGATCTGTCCGGCATTCCCGAAATCGAGGACATCGCGCTCACCACCAACGGCGTGCTGTTGGCCCGCCACGCAGTCGACTTGCATGCCAACGGCTTGAGACGCGTGACCGTCAGCCTCGACACCCTGGATAAGGAGGTCTTCGCGCGCATGAGCGGTGGTTTCGCGGTGCTGGAGCAAGTCCTGCAGGGAATCGACGCCGCGCTCGCCGCCGGCCTCTCACCGGTCAAGATCAATGCGGTGATCGAGCGTGGCGTCAATGATCACACCGTGCTCGGGCTCGTCGAGCACTTTCGCGGCCGGCCCGTCATCGTGCGCTTCATCGAGTTCATGGACGTCGGCAACCGCAACGCGTGGCGGCCCGACATGGTGGTCCCCTCGCGCGAGCTCGTCGAGCGCATCAGCGCGCACTGGCCGATGCGCCCGATTTCGGAGAACTATCGGGGCGAGGTGGCGCAGCGCTGGCGTTTCGATGACGGCGCGGGAGAGATCGGATTCATCTCATCGGTCACCCAACCCTTCTGCGGCGACTGCACGCGTGCGCGCCTCTCCTCCGAAGGTAAATTCTATACCTGCTTGTTCGCGACGCATGGACTCGACCTGCGCGAGGCGATGCGTGGCGGGGCGAGCGATGCGGACCTGCTCGCGATGATTCGCGGCACCTGGCAGGGGCGCCACGACCGCTACAGCGAGCTGCGTGAGCGGTTGCAGCCTACCGAGGGTTCCTCGGCTGAGAAGAAGATCGAGATGTACTACATCGGCGGCTGATATGAGCTTCTCACACCTGGACACCGAGCGCCGGCCGACCATGGTCGACGTCAGCGACAAGACCCCCGTGAAGCGAACTGCCATCGCGGAAGCGCGCGTGCGCTTTCCGTCGGGAGTTGCTGGCGCGCTGCGCGAGAGTGGCTTGCGCTCCCCCAAGGGGCCGATCTTCGATACCGCCATCATCGCCGGAGTCATGGGCGCCAAGCGTACCCATGAGCTCATCCCCTTTTGCCATCCGCTCGCGATCGAGAGCTGCCAGATCGCCATCGATCTGGAAGGCGACTACGCCGTGATTCGATGCACGGTCTCCGTGCATCACAAGACCGGTGTCGAGATGGAAGCCCTTACCGGGGCGGGCGTCGCCGCCCTCACCGTCTACGACATGTGCAAGGCTTTGTCGCACGACATCGTCATCACGGACCTGCGCTTGTTGGCCAAGCACGGCGGCAAGAGCGACTTGGAGGTGACGACATGACCCTCGCCGGGTCCAATGCGCCGCCCGCCCCCGTCCTCGGGCTCATCCTCGCCGGCGGCTTGAGCTCGCGGATGGAGCGCGACAAGGCGACGCTCGAGTACCAAGGAAAGAGTCAGCTCGAGCGCACCTTCGAGCTTCTGACGCGACACGTGGAGCGGGCGTTCGTGTCGGTGCGTGCCGCCCAGGCCACCGATGCGGCGCGCGCGCGCTTTGCGCAGATCCTGGACTCCGTCGAGGGCGAGGGTCCCCTCGTCGGCATCCGCTCCGCGCTCGCGGCTCGCACTGAGGCCGCGTGGCTCGTGCTCGCCTGCGACTTGCCGTTCCTGAGCGACGCGGCGCTCGAACAGCTCTTGGCGGAGCGCGACCCGACCCTCCTTGCAACCGCCTACCGCAGTGTTCACGACGGCCTGCCGGAGCCGCTCTGCGCGGTGTGGGAGCCCGCGGCGGCGGCGAAGCTCGCGGCCTATCAGGCGGGCGGAGGAAACTGCCCGCGCGGCTTCTTGATCCGCCATGCGCCGGCGGTGAAGATCCTCGAGCCCAAGGATCGGCGAGCGCTCGACAACGTCAACACACCCGAGGAGTACGCCCAGGCACTCGCGCTCTTGGAATCCGGTACAAAAGCGAAACTGATGCAAGTGAAGATCCAGTACTATGCCCTGATGCGTGAGCAGGCCGGCCGCTCCGAGGAGACCATCGAGACCCGCGCAGCCACGCCGGCGGATCTCTACGCGGAGTTACGCTCGCGCTACGGCTTCACGTTGCCGCGCGAGCAGCTGAAGGTGGCCGTCAACAGTGAATTTGCGCCCTGGACCC
>DATHCO010000075.1:0-4577 GCA_035319505.1 Steroidobacteraceae bacterium
GGATCCCTACACGGATTTCGCGCGCGAGTTCGAGCAGCAGCTCAAGAGCTCGGGCGCACGGCTGCAGCCTCTCAGGCAGGATGCGACGGCGACCATCGAGGTCACCAAGGATCTGGTGGAGCAGCGCACGCTCTCGGTGTCCGCACGCAACATACCGACCGATTACGAGCTCACCTATACGGTGACCTTCGCGGTCCACGGCCCCGATGCCGAGGTGCTGGCGCCGCAGACCATCACGCTGTCGCGCGACTACAGCTTCGAGGAGAACGTGCTCCTCGCCAAAGAGCACGAGGCGGACATCTTGCGTGCGCAGATGGCCCGCGACCTGGTGGCAATGGCGATGCGCCGGCTCGCTCGTGTGAAATAACCGCTGCGTTCGGCGCTCTGAGACGTGGAACGTTCCTGTGGGCTCGGGCGAGGTTCGCGCGTGCTGTTACTCAACGCCATCGATCGGACGGAGCTCGAGCTTTCGCTCGATCGCTACGGGCTGGAGCTCGTGCTGGTCGCGCCCGAGCAGCTCATTCCGGGCTCCTTCTGGGGCGAGCGCGAAGCGGGCTTGGTCGGTTCGAGGCTCTACGCCCGCCTCGACACGCCGGTGCACTCGGTTTTGCACGAGTGCGCGCATTACGTGTGCATGACCCCCGAGCGCCGAACGGGCCTCGATACGGATGCGGGAGGCGACGATGCGGAAGAGAGCGCCGTGTGCTACCTGCAGATCCTGCTCGCCCGGTCCCTTGCGAACGTCGGCATCGCGCGGATGTGCGACGACATGGACGATTGGGGCTACAGCTTTCGGCTCGGAAGCGCGACGCAGTGGTTTGCGCAGGACGCCGAGGACGCGCGCGGCTGGCTGCTCGATCGCGGCCTGATCGGCAGCGGCGGCGTGGTCACGTATGCCTTGAGGCAGTGAGGTCGGCGGCGCCACCTGCGACGCCGTCCTCGCCGCGCTATGCCCCGAAGCCCGATGAGAGAGTGGCCTCGGCCGCGCCGCGATTCAGGCGGCGTTCGACGCGGCCGGCGCCGCCATCGCGAAGCAGCGGCCGAACCGGTTAGCCAGGAACGGCTCCAGGCCGATCTCTTCCTGCCTGATGAGGCCTGCCTGCGGCAGCCGGCCGGTGCAGAGCAGATCGAGCACAGCGCAAATGGCGCCGGCCGTGGTGATCTGGATCGCGCTGCGCACCCGGCCGCCCATGGGCGCGGCGTAGATCTTGTTGGCGTAAGTCTCTTGAACCAATTGCCCGTCGCGAATGCCGCTCACCGTCACGAAAATGATCACGACGTCCTGCAGCGTCATAGGCACCGCATTCTCCAGAATGTTCTTCAAGAGCTCGCGGCGATCCCGCAGGCGCAGATCGTTCAGCAGCGCCTTCATGATCGCCGCGTGACCCGGATAGCGAATGGTGCGGTAGTTCAGATTGCGCACCTTGCCCTCGAGAGTCTCGCACAACGTGCCGAGCCCGCCCGAGGTATTGAAGGCCTCGTAGAGGACGCCGTCGAGCGAGAACTCCTCGAGCTCCTCGAGCGCTTGAGTTTCGCGCCGCTCGCCGTTGACGATCGCCTCGCAGGGCTCGCAGTACTCGTTGATGACGCCGTCGGTGCTCCACGTGAGGTTGTAGTTGAGCGCATTCGACGGGAACTTCGGCAATGCACCGACGCGCATGCGTACCTCCTGCAGCTCGTCGAAATGCGAGGCGAGGTCGCTCGCCACGATGGTGATGAATCCGGGAGCGAGTCCGCACTGCGGAATGAACGCGATGCTCGCCCCGGCCGCGAGTTGCTTAACCTCGCGCGTGCTCGCGACGTCCTCCGTCAGATCGAGGTAATGTACCCCGGCGGCCTTGGCCGCGTCGGCAATGAGGCGCGTCGCATGGAAGGGCGCGGCGCTGAGAACCGCATACTTGCCCTCGAGGATCCGCCGCAAGGAGTCGCCGCGTGTAATGTCGGCCGCTATCTTGGTGACTTGAGCCCCGGTCTCGAGACGCTCCAGTTGCTGCGCTGACTTGTCGATCACCGTGACGGCGTAGTCTCGCGAGCCGACCAGGAGCTCCGCGATCATCGAGCCGATCTTGCCCGCGCCAATGACTGCAATGGACTGCATAGCCAATCTCCCTCGAGTGGACTCCCATTGTTGTCCACGGCTGCTTGCAAATAGTACTGTCATTTTGCACAATTCACAGTGTAATTTATGTCATTTCGTCTAGTATTTTCGGCGAAATGCCTAGATGCTTGCGGGGGCTCACCGCCCCGTTGAGGTCTCGCTGCGATGGATGCAATCGACGAACGGCTGATCCTCGCTTTACGCGAGAATGCGCGAGCGAGCACTTCCGCGTTGGCGCGTCGCGTGGGGCGCTCGAGAACCAGCGTGCAAAGTCGCATCGAGCGGCTGGAGAAGCGCGGCGTGATCGTCGGCTACGGCGTGCGCCTCGCGCCCGAGATCGAGATGGGCGCCGTGCGAGCGCACGTCATGATCAAGATCGGACCCAAGGAGGCACGTGCCGTGAGCGCCGCCTTGAAGGCCATCGCGCAGGTGCGTGTCCTGCATTCGGTCAGCGGCGACGTGGACCTCATCGCGGTCGCGGTCGCGGCCTCCGTCGCCGAGATGGATCAGATCATCGATCGCATTGGCGCTTTGGACGGCGTAGAGCGCACGACATCGTCCATCATCCTGTCGACCAAATTCGAGCGGTAGATTCGAGCGTGGAGCCAAGGTACCCCTGCCGCCGGCCCGGGCCAGGCCGCGGCCAAGGCGCGCTGCGTCCCCCCGGCTCAGTGCGGGATCACGAGCTTTTTATTTGGAAAATCCATGCATACGATGTGCCGGGAAAAGAAGCTGTAGCCGATCGAGCCATCGAAGGGGAAGGCAACGTCCCACACTTGAAATGCGAATGGGCCGAAATCGACCCCTCCGAGGATCAAGTGCTTGGACGCGACATCGGTCCCGGAGGGGTGCACTCGTGCCGTGTCGATGAATCGCCGGCTGAGAACGGCGGTCGGCGTTCCCGTGTCCCACCATAGAGTGAGATGGCCGAGATCGATATCCCCCTCGGTCACCGGCTCCCCGTGCCACGGGGACAAAAAAGGCACCTCAGCGCCTTTGCAGGCAGCGGCCGGGCTCGTCTCACCCGGCGGCACTAATGTGATTCTGGCATGTGGGTAGTCGAGCACCACCTCATAACCCTTCAAGAGTGAGGTGCCCAGGAAGCCTTGCTGGCCCACTTGATCGGGTGGGTACGAGGGGTCGTGCACATCCAATTCGGCGACCACGTCGTTGAATACGACGCTGCCCAACTGAAGACGCGGGATCTTGAATTTCGGGTAGTCGATGACATTGCCCTGGGCATCGATCCCCCTCGAGATCTCGCCGGTCGGCACTGCCTTCACTCGGTCGATCACCGCCTGAGTGAGGCTCACCGAGCCCGAATTTCCCGAATCGAACACCAGTGGCACATCCTGTCCGAGGATTTGCACGGTCACGAGGGGGTAGTTACCTCGTAATTTGACCGGTAGAACAACGACCGGTGCATCCGCCCAGGCGCCGCGGATCATCGCCGCCACGAGCCAGACCGATAACCTCATCCGATTCAGAAGAGCCGCCCAGTGTCGCGGCTCAATCCTGAGCAGCGATCACCGCAATCTCGATCTTCCACTCCGGCGCCGCCAATTTCGCCGAGGCGACCGTTGCCCGCGCCGGCGTCGCGCCGGGCACGACCCACTGGTCCCACACCCGATTCATCTCGGTGAATGTCGTCATGTCGGTAAGCCAGATCGTGGCCGACAGAAGCTTGCTCTTATCGGTCTTCGCTTCCTTGAGCAAGGCGTCGATGGTCGACAGAATATCCTTGGTTTGCTCGGCGACGCTTTTGCCGGGCGCATTGGTGGCGACCTGCCCGGCGAGGTACACCGTCTTGTTATGAATCACCACCTGAGACATGCGCGGGCCTGGGTGCAGTCGCTGGATCGCCATGGCGTCTCCTCGAGTAGCGCATTGTAAACATAACCCGCGGCCCGAGGGTCATGCCGCGGCTCGGAGCACATAATCGACCACGGCCTCGATGAAGCGGCGGGTCATATCGCGATGTCCAAACAGCGCGCGGAAATAGCACGGCGCCGTGAGCAGGTCGATTAGCGTCTCGAAGTCGGCGCCGCGGCGGATTTCACCGCGAGCGATGCCACGCGCGAGCGCCCGCTTGATGGAGCCTCGTCGCCGGCCTAGAACCCTCGCGCGGATCAGCGCCGCAAGCTCGGGATCCTGAGCCATATCGGCAACGAGCCCCGGCAGGGCGCGCCCTAGAGGCCCTGCGAAAGCGCGCTGCAAGGTCTCGACCGCGGCCTGTAGATCGCGCCTGAGAGAGCCCAGATCGGGTGCAGGCTCCGGGCCGAGCGTGCTCACCACCGCATAGGCGACCAAATGGCGCTTGCTCGGCCAGCGACGATAGAGACTCGTGCGGGCACGCTTCACCGCCTCTGCGATGCCTTTGATGCTCACGTGACGATAGCCCCTCGTCTTGAGCACGGTGAGCACCGCGCGGACCACCTCCTCGTCGATGCGCGCATCCTTCGGCCGACCACGGCCGCGC
>DATHCO010000076.1:0-7883 GCA_035319505.1 Steroidobacteraceae bacterium
CGCTCTCATCTTGAGTTGGGCTGTCGGCTTCCCGACGCTCGCCGATGAGGATCCCTGCGCCGGATTCAAATGGGACGTGAGCAAGGAGCGTCGCCTCTTCGAGTCCGCCCCGCTCCCGCTCGCCGCGACCGGAACCGTCGATTCGGCGCCGGAAGTCACCTCGAATCGCTTCTACGAGATCAAGCTCTTGCCCGCGAGCCAGGTGTCATTCGCGGCGCTCCCCGGAAAGAAGCCCGCCGAGAACAGCTATGCCGGGATGGCCAGGTTGACCATTCCGGCCTCCGGTCGCTATCGCATAGCCATCGACGGGCCGTATTGGATCGACGTGGTGGTGGACGGCAAGCTCGTCGTGCCCACGGATTATGAGGGTCTTCACGGCTGCACGACGCCGCGGAAGATCGTCGAGTTCGAGCTCGATCGGGCGCAACGGCTGGTGGTGCAGTTGAGCGGCGCGACGTTCGCCCTGATTCGGATGACGATCGTGCCGGTCCCCGTGATTTGATCCGATGTCAAACCCCGTTAGCGTACGCTTCCGTGTGGATTTCGGTCCCCGCTGCTCGATCGGCATCGGCAAGGTGGAGTTGCTCGAGGGGATCGCGCGCACGGGGTCGCTGTCCCAGGCCGCACGCCAGATGCGCATGAGCTATCGGCGGGCATGGCTCCTGCTCGCCGACCTCAATACGAGCTTCGATGAGCCCGTGGCCCGCACCACGACCGGCGGGAGCGGCGGCGGCGGCGCCGTGCTCACGCCGTTCGGCAAACGGCTGGTGGAGAGCTACCGCCGCCTCGAATCGGGTCTGCGGCCCCTGACGAAGCGCTGCATGGCCGGAGCGGCCAGCCGGGTGATCGCACATCGAGCGGCAACGGGCGTTCATCCGGCCTCGATCCGACGTAAACCGAAGAGCGACTGAGACGTTGTTCTCTGGTTGGGTCGCCGAAACGAAACGTTGAACTGAGCGTGTGCAGTGGGGTCAAATAGTAACGGATGGGACCGTCGGACCCATGGGTGAGGTTATGAAAAGTCGAATTCATCAAATCGCAGTCCTTATCGGAGCCTTCGCGACTGCGTTCGTGTTGAGCACGGGCGCGATCGCCCAACACGCGGGTGGCGGTGGCCATGCAGGGGGAGGCGCGCACTTCGGCGGTGGAGGTCATGCCGCTGGGTTTGCCGGCGGCTATCACGGCGGCTACGGTGGCTACGGTGGATACCGCGGGGGGTACGGCGGCTGGCACGGCGGCTACGGCGGCTATGGCTGGCGCGGCGGGTACGGATGGCGCGGCGGGTGGGGCTGGGGCTGCTGCGGCTGGGGTTGGGGCTGGGGCCTGGGGCTCGGGCTGTACTTCGCGACCCTGCCGCTCTACTACAGCACCTATTGGTGGGATGGGATCCCCTACTACTACGCCGATAACACCTATTATGTGTGGGATCCGAACGTGAGTCAGTACGAGACGGTTGCCCCGCCGCCCGGCCTCGCGGCTCAGGTTGGATCGGCGCCGGTCGGAGCCGGGCCGACGGGCACCGACCTCATCGTGTATCCCAAGAATGGCCAGAGCGAGGAGCAGCAGTCGACGGATAAGTTCGAGTGCCACAAGTGGGCGGCCTCGCAAAGCGGCTTTGATCCGACGACCGGATCCTCCACCACGCCGCAGAAACGCACCGACTACATGAGGGCGCAGGCAGCCTGTCTGGAAGGTCGCGGGTACAGCGTTCAATAGCCGCGCCCGCCGCGAGTCACACCTGCTTAGTGCCCGAGCAGCAGCTCGAGGGTGCGCCGATAGGTGCGGTGGAGCCGTGCAATATCATCTACGCGCACGCATTCGTTCGCTTTGTGGATGGTCGTGTTGACGACGCCGAGCTCGATGACCTGCGCTCCCATGGGCGCGATGAAGCGCCCGTCCGAGGTCCCGCCCCCGGTCGATAGCGAGGGGCTCACGTCGAGCTCCTCACGCACCGCCCGGCAAACCGCCTCCGATAAGGTCCCTGGGGTGGTGAGAAAGGGGTAGCCGGAGATGAACCAGTCGAGCGTGAACTTGACCTGATGCGCGCGCAGGATTCCCTCGACCGTTGCCTTCAGAGACTCGACCGTCTGCTCGGTGGAAAATCGCAGGTTGAAGCGCGCTCTGAGCTCCCCTGGGATCACGTTCGGCGCACCTGTTCCGGCGGCGATGTTCGAGACTTGGAAGCTGGTGGGTTGGAAATGCTGATTCCCTTGATCCCACGTGCGCGTGGTGAGCTCGAGGAGTGCGGGCGCGAAGGCGTGAATGGGATTGTCCGCGAGTTGCGGATAGGCGATATGTCCCTGCACGCCGTGCACCGTGAGCCGCCCGCTCAAGCTACCGCGCCGACCGATCTTGATCGTGTCGCCGAGCAGGCGTTCGCTCGACGGCTCTCCGATCAAGCACCAGTCGATGGTCTCGTGTCGCTCCTTGAGCACCTCGACCACCCGCCGAGTCCCGTCGACCGAAGGGCCCTCCTCGTCGCTGGTGATCAGGAATGCGATGCTGCCCTCGTGCTCGGGATGCTGGCCGATGAACTCTTCACAGGCAGTCACCATGGCGGCGAGCCCGCTCTTCATGTCGGCCGCGCCACGACCGTACAGAAAGCCGTCGCGAATCACGGGCGAGAACGGATCGCTCTCCCACTCCTCGAGCGGTCCCGGAGGAACGACGTCGGTGTGCCCGGCGAAGCAGAACACCGGACCGTCGCGCCCGCGCCGCGCCCAGAGGTTATCGACGCTACCGAAGCGCAGGCTCTCGACGCGAAACCCGATCGCTTGCAGCCGCTCGCTCATCAGCGCTTGGCAGCCGCCGTCGGTGGGGCTCACCGAAGCTCGGGACACGAGCTCGCAGGTAAAGGCGAGCGTGTTCGCCACCCGGTCGGGACGCGCCATCCTCAGAACCTGAGCACCGGAGGGCGGTGGCGCAAGTTGGCCCAAAGACCCCACGCACCCAGGCAGAGCGCTGCGATCAGCACCCAGGCCGGCATCGCGAGGCCCAGAAAGCGCCAGTCGACTTTGGCGCATTCGCCGGACCCGGTAAAGACTTTGACCAGCACATCGGTCAGCGGAAACACCTTGAGCATGAAGTCGAGCGATGCGCCGCAGGCGGGAACGCTGCCGGGCGGAAGGCTCTGAATGTAGAGTTGTCGTGCGGCCACTCCCATCGTGGCGAGCGTCGTGAGCGCCAGGAGCGCCGCGTACACCCGCCGGCCCCACCCCGCAGGATCGTGCGCGGCCGCGAGCGCGAACACGAGCGCGGTCGCGATCACACCCACGCGCTGAAAGATGCACAAGGGACAGGGCTCCAAACGCAGCACGAACTGCGCGTAGTACGCGTACCCCAGCAAGCCGAGGCAGGCGAGGAGCCCGATTGAATTCGCCGTGCGCGCCGTCATCAGCGCCGCGCAACAGCCTGTGCGGCGTCGATCTGCTTGGCAACGTCCTCGAGCGAGGTGTGGCGAATGTCCTTGCCGTGCACCATGTAGATCACATATTCGCAGATGTTCTTCGCATGATCCCCGATCCGTTCCAGGGCGCGCACGATCCACATGATCTCGAGGGCGCGCCGGATGGTTCGCGGATCCTCCATCATGAACGTGATGCACTGACGCTGGATCGATTCGTATTCCTCGTCGACCATCTTGTCTTCCTGCGCGGTGCGCAGCGCCGCCTGCGAGTCCATGCGCGCGAAGGCGTCGAGCGCATCGTGCACCATCTGCGCGACCGCCCTGCCCAGGTGCTTGACTTCACGATACTTGTCCGCCGGTCGCTCCATGGTGGCGAGACGCGAGGCGATGTAGCCGATCTTCTCGCCCTCATCGCCGATGCGCTCGAGGTCGGTGATCGTCTTGATGATGGCGACGATGACGCGCAGGTCGCCCGCGGCGGGCGCACGGATCGCCAGAATCCGGCTGCACTCCTCGTCGATGGACACCTCCATCCCGTTGACCTTGTAGTCGTCGGTGGCGACCGACTCGCCCAGGCGGCTATCGCCTTCGACCAGCGCGAGAATCGCTTTCTGGAGCTGTTCCTCCACGAAACCGCCCATCTGCAGCACTTGATTGCGCACCTTTTCCAGATCTTCGTTGAAGCGTCGGGATATGTGGTGCGTGAGATCGGCGGTTTCCATAAGCGTGCGTTTACATCCGATTTAATCGCACGTCAACAGCTTAGAACATATTTGTGACATTCCTCGGACCAGGCCTTTGGGTGGCCTCCGGTCGCTGCGCGAGGGCCTCTTGCAGAACATGCACTGCGAGACGCCGCGAGGGATCGGGCGATCAGGCGCTCGCCACAGCGCGAAGGCCCAGGCGGCAGATGCGCTGGGCCGGGAAATGACAGGTGAACGTGCTCCCCTTGCCTTCGGTGCTCTCCACGTCGAGCCAACCACCGTGCCGCTGCAGCGCATGCTTGACGATCGAGAGCCCGAGCCCGGAACCGCCCTCACCCCGGGAGCGTCCGGCGTCCACCCGATAGAAGCGCTCGGTGAGCCGCGGGATGTGCTCGGCCGGGATGCCGATGCCCGTGTCCATCACCGAGAAATACGCTCCTTCGTCATCGGTCCACCAGCGCATGCGTACGATGCCCTCGGCGGTATGCGGCGTGTACTTAAGAGCGTTCACCAGCAGATTCGTGAACGCAGATTCGATCTCGTGAGCGGCGCCGAAGAGCCCATCGGCGCTCTCGAGATCGAGCAACACCTGCCGCGGGCGTTCGCTCTTCGCCAGCGCGTCTCGGTGCAGCCGCTCGAGCATCCTCGGCACGTCGATCGGATCGCGCGGCGCCTCTCCGTCGTTGGCTTCGAGCCGCGACAGCTCCAGCAGGTCGGTGATGATCGCGTTCATGCGCTGCGCCTGGGTGCGCATGTCGCGGATGGGGCCGGCCCAGGCCGAATCGATGCTCGGGTCATCGGCGAGCGTGTCGAGATAGCCCGAGATCACCGTGAGCGGCGTGCGCAGCTCGTGCGAGGCATTCGCGACGAAGTCCTTGCGCATCGCCTCGAGGCGCATTTGCCGGGTGACGTCGCGCGCCAGCAGCAGCGATTGGCCCGCGCCGTACGGCACCACCTGCAGCGCCAGATGCAGCTCCGATTGCACGGGCGGGCGCATGATGAGCGGCAAGGCAAAGTCATCGCTGTGCAGATAGTGAACGAATTCAGGCGAGCGGATCAGATTGTCGACGCGCAGGCCGATGTCGATCGGCCGTCGCAGCCCCAGGAGCCGCGCCGCCCGACGATTGAACCAGACGATCTCGTTCTGGCTGCTCAGTATGATCACCCCGTCGGGCAGCGCCGCCGTGGAGCGGCGCAGCTCGCGAAACAGCTGCACCAGGCGTTGCTTGTGAAATTGCTTGCGCCGATGCAGGCGCACGACCTGACCGATGATGTCACCCCAGATGCCCCCGATATTGGGTGGGTCGAGTCGCGAGCGGTGCCTGAGCCAGCGGTCCAGTCGATACACGTTGAGCAGCTGCCAGCCGAGGTAGAGACAGGCGGCGGTCAATGACCAAGCCCAAACCGGCCCGATCAATAGTCCCAGAGCGAGCCCTGCGAGCAGAACGCCCGCGAGCCGCGCGAGCGCGTAGGTCCACATCGCCGCGATGGTCTTGATGTGAGTCTCGCTCTCTATGAGTCGCGCGTGGAGAACCGGTAGCCGGCACCGCGCACGGTTTGCACCAACCCTTCCAGCATGAAGGGCTCGAGCGCTTTTCGCAAACGGCGAATGTGCACGTCCACGGTGCGCTCCTCGACGTAAGTATTGCCGCCCCAAACTCGATCGAGCAACTGGCCGCGGCTAAAGACCCGCTCCGGGTGGGTCATGAAGAAGTGCAGCAGCCGGTATTCGGTGGGCCCCAGGGCAATTTCCCGGTCTCCCGCGCTCACCCGGTGGCTGGAATCGTCGAGCTTCAACCCCTGCACCTCCATGACATCCGCGGCACCCGCCGGCGCGGCGCGGCGCAGCACTGCCTGGATTCGCGCGAGGAGCTCGCGCGGTGAAAAGGGCTTCGTGATGTAATCGTCCGCTCCCCCCTCCAGACCCGAGACCTTGTCCTGTTCCTCGGCTCGCGCGGTGAGCATGATCACCGGAATCTCCTCGGTGTCCTTTGCCCGCTTGAGCGAGCGGGTGAGCTCGAGGCCGCTCATGTCGGGCAGCATCCAATCGACCAGCATCAGGTCAGGTCGAACATCGACGATGCGGGCACGTGCCTCGCGGCAATCCTCCGCTTCTCTCACATCGTATCCGGCGCGCCGCAAACCGAAAGCGATCAGGTCGCGAATAGGCTTTTCGTCTTCGACGACGAGGATGCGCTTGGCAGTCATCGCTCTCCCTAGATCCTTGATTCTTCTGGCCACTATTCCAGCCCGCTATTACAGCGTCGACGTGTGACAGTTCGGTGACTGGGTGTATTTGACGATAACGGCATCAATTGCGTCGTTCCTTCGTGAGTGTTCTATCGGATAGCTCCCGCTCCGCCGTGGTCAACGCCACTTTATTGCGCAGGTACTGCGGCTCGAGATCGGCCGCATCGACTCTCTCCCCTGCGCTGAGTCGCAGTGCGCCGAGTCGAGCCATCTCGCGCGCATCCGGCAGCGCGCGCGAGTGGCGCGCATCGAGGATCAGGCCCGGCAGTCGGGCAAGCTCTGGGTATGCGGCAAACCCTCGACCGATGCCGCGATAGAAACCCGTGCCGGGGAGCTCCACCTGGGTAGCGGGTCCCACGCTCGGTGAGCCTGAGATTGCCACGCCTCGGGCGGGGTCTTTCGAAAAACAGCCCCAGTACACCTCGCCCATGCGCGCATCGAGGCAGGCGAGCACACGCTCCGCCCCCTCCTCGACGACGCTGAGCGCCAGCGCCTCGAGGGTCGAGACCGGGACCACCGGCAAATTTGCGCCGAGGGCGAGGCCCTGTGCGACCGCCACGCTCATCCTCACACCGGTGAACGCCCCCGGCCCGACGCTCGCGGCGATGCCATCGAGCATCGTCAACGAGACTTGAGCCTCGGCCAGCACCGCATCCACCATACCGAGGAGCACCTCGGCGTGACGGCGCCCCGCCTCGATGGACTGTCCCAGCAATCCTCGGTCGGTGAGCAGTGCCACGGAGCACGCCTCGGTCGCAGTATCGAGCGCGAGCACGCGCATCAGGAACCGAGCCCGCGGAGGTTGTTGCGGGCACCGGCCGAAGGAGTGCCGGCCGACGGATTACACGCCGATCGACTCAGCCGCTCGGCCAGAAAGGCCGCGCCGGCGGCGGCATCGGTGATGACGGGACTGGGCGGAAGCGAGCTCAAGAAAACCGCGCCGTAGCGTCTCGTCGTGATCCGTGGGTCACCGATCACGATCACTCCGAAATCATTGGAATCTCGAATCAACCGCCCGACGCCTTGCTTCAGTGCGAGCACCGCTTGAGGCAATTGATACTCGAGGAAGGGATTGCCGCCGCGGCGGCGGATTCCCTCGAGCCGCGCCCTGAGGAGCGGATCATCGGGGGGGGCGAACGGAAGCTTGTCGATCGCCACGATCGCGAGCGCCTCACCCTTCACATCCACGCCCTCCCAAAAGCTTCCGGTCGCCAGCAAGACCGCGTTGCCCAGCTCGCGAAACCGCTGCAGCAGCGCCTCGCGCGGCGACTGGCCCTGGACCAAGACCGGGAACGGCGGGTCGGGAAAGCGAGCCTCGAATGCCGCCACGCCTTCGGCGAGGCCGCGGTAGCTCGTGTAGAGCAGGAACGCACGGCCGCCGCCCGCCTCGATGAGCGGCGCGCAGGCGTCGATGAACCTGCGCGCATAGTGCGGGTGCTGCGGCTCGGGCAAGCCGCGCGGCAGATAAATGCGTGCCTGCGCGCGATAGTCGAACGGACTCGCGATCTTGAGCGCGCGCGCAT
>DATHCO010000077.1:0-10869 GCA_035319505.1 Steroidobacteraceae bacterium
GAGGGCTTATGCCGATGCCGAAGTGATCATCTCGGGGGGAGCGATCAACTCCCCCCAGCTCCTGCAGTTGTCCGGTATCGGCGATGCGAAAGCGCTCGCGGCCTTGGGGCTCGAGCCGCGCCGCGATTTACCCGCCGTGGGCGCCTATCTCAACGATCATCCCGATATCGTCATTCAGCACCGCTGCACCGAGCCGGCATCGATCTTTCCGGCCACGCGCGGCCTGAAGAAAGTGCTCACCGGGCTCAGATGGTTCGCCGGGATTGACGGCATCGCGAGCTCCAATCATTTCGAGGCCGGCGGCTTCATCCGCAGCCGCGCGGGGATCGAGTATCCCGATCTGCAGCTCACTTTCATGCCGCTCGCGATCAAACCGGGGACGGTCGACGATGTGGGCATGCACTCGTTTCAGGTCCACATCGATCTGATGCGCCCGAAGAGCACCGGCCACGTGCGGATCCGCTCCGCGGATCCTTCCGCGCCGCCGTCTATCCGCTTCAACTACTTGACCGACCCTGCCGATCGCGACGATCTGCGCGCTTCGGTGCGTCTGACCCGCGAGATCCTCGCGCAACCCGCGCTCGCCCGCTACCGTGGGGAGGAGCTCAATCCCGGTGCTCGAATCCGCAGCGACGAGGAAGTCGACGCCTGGATTCGCCGCGCGGTCGAGACGTGCTACCACCCGGTCGGGACTTGCCGCATGGGCCGCGATCCCTTAACGTCGGTGGTCGATGCGGAGTGTCGCGTGCACGGCGTCGAGGGGCTGCGAGTGATCGATGCGTCGGTGATGCCGTCCATCGTCAGCGGCAATACCAATGCGCCGACCATCATGATCGCCGAGAAGATGAGCGACCTCATTCGCCGCCGAGCCCCGCTCGCGCCGGAGCCGGCCGCCGTCTGGATACACCCGCACTGGGCCACTCAACAGCGTTGATTAGGAGTCCGCCACATGAGCGCGCTGATCAGGATTCTCCCGTGACCGCTCGCAACCCGCTGGCCCATCCCCCTCGCGCCATGGATCATCGCGATGAGCGCGTCGATCTGGCGGCGGCATTTCGCTGGTTTGCGCGCCTCGACATGCACGAATCGGTCGCCAACCATCTGAGCCTCGCCGTCTCCGCCGACGGATCGAAGTTCCTGATCAATCCGCGCGGCCGGCATTTTGCGCGCATCTGCGCGGGCGATTTGCTGCTCATCGATGCCAATGATTCGAGCACGCTGCATCGTGCGGATGCACCCGATCCGACGGCCTGGTATTTGCATGCGAGACTGCACGCCCGCCTGCCCGCCGCTCGCTGCGTCATGCACCTGCATTCGAAGTACGCGACCGCGCTCGCCTGCCTGAAGGATCCGACGCTCCATCCGATCGACATGAACACCATGCGATTCTTCGGACGCGTCGCGCTCGACCGCCAATTCTCCGGGATGGCACTGTCGGATGCGGAAGGTGACCGAGTGGCACGGCTCCTCGTCGGGGGCGCCTCCGTGCTTCTCATGGCGAACCACGGCGTGCTGGTCGTCGGCCGAAGCGTCGCGCACGCGTTCGATGAGTTATATTACTTCGAGCGCGCCGCCGAGACGCTGCTGACCTGCTATGCCGCGGGGAAGGAGCTCAACATCGTGTCCGACGAGATCGCGGCGCTCACCGAGCGTCAATGGCGCGATTACGGACAGCTCGCTATCGATCATTTCGAGAATATCAAGGCGATCCTTGACCTGGAGGAACCGGCCTATCGGCACTGAGGCCACGGCCATCCGCTCGATGATGCTCGCGCTCGGCCTCGCCGCGTCCCTGGGCGCGGGGCCGGCGCCTGCCGTCGAGCCCGACAGTTGCGGCACCGTGCGATTTTCCGATGTCGGCTGGACCGACATCACCGCCACCACTGCCCTCGCCGCGCGGCTGCTCGAGGGCCTTGGATATCGCACGGTCACGCAAATCCTGTCGATCCCGGTGACCTACACGGCGATCAAGAATCGCCAGATCGACGTCTATCTGGGCGATTGGCAGCCGAGCATGCTCGAGGATCGCAAGCCCTTCCTCGCCGACGGATCGGTCCTGGTGGTGCGGGCGAACCTCGAGGGTGCCAAATACACCCTCGCCGTACCCGACTATGTCGCCGACGCAGGCGTGCGGTCTTTCGGGGATCTTTCCCGCTTCGCCGATCGCTTCCACCGCAAGATCTTCGCCATCGAGCCCGGCAACAACGGCAATCGCATGATCAGCGCTATGATCGCGCAGAACCGCTTCGGGCTCGGCGATTGGAGCATCGTAGAATCGAGCGAGCAGGGCATGTTGAGCGAAGTCGACCGCGCCATCCGGCGGTCGGACTGGATCGTGTTCCTCGGCTGGTCCCCCCACCCGATGAACCTCAAGTACGGCATGCAGTATCTGGCGGGAGGAGACGATACGTTTGGCGCGAATTACGGCGGCGCCACCATCTACACGGACGTGCGCTCCGGATACCTCGAGGAGTGCCCGAACGTGGCGGCGCTCCTCAAGAATCTTCAATTCACGCCCGAGATCGAGAGCCAGATGATGGCGCTCATTCTCGACGACCATCTTCTAGGTCCGGTGGCGGCAAGCCGCTTTCTCGATTCTCATCCCCGGCTCCTCGATTCCTGGCTCAACGGCGTCACGACGATCGACGGGCGGCCCGGCGCGCAGGCGGTGCAGCGGAGCCTCGGCGCCGACTCGCGCCATGAGCTCGCCGATTGGATGAGCCGCGCCGATGCGTGGGTAACGGCGCACAAGATTCCCCTCGGCACCTGGCTCAACCGACTGGTCGATTACGGAACGCAGCACGCACGATTCTTCGAAGCGATCTCCGTCGCGGTGAGCCGGACGATTACCACGCTCACGGCCGGCCTGATGCGCATTCCCCCGCTCCTCCTCATCGCCACGTTGGCGCTGTGTGCCTACGTGCTGCGGCGCTCGATGAGCCTCGCTCTCTTCATTCTCGGCTCGCTGCTGCTGATCGATAACCTCGGGCTCTGGGTGGCGACGGTTCAGACGCTGTCGCTGGTGGTCATCTCCACCGTCGTGTGCATGCTCTTCGGAGTTCCGATCGGCATCGCGGCCGCACATCGGCGATGGCTCTACCGAATGCTGCATCCGGTCCTCGACTTGATGCAGACCATCCCGACGTTCGTGTACTTGCTGCCCACCCTGGTGTTGTTCGGCCTGGGCGTCGTGCCGGGGCTGATTTCCACGGTCATCTTCGCGATTCCGGCGCCGATCCGCCTCACTCACCTCGGCATCTCCTCCGTCCCCGCGCAGCTGCGCGAGGTAGGAGAGGCATTCGGTGCCACGCGCCGGCAACTGTTGTTCAAGATCGAGCTGCCGCACGCCTTGCCGACGATCATGGCCGGTGTGACCCAGAGCATCATGTTGAGCCTTTCGATGGTGGTCATCGCGGCGCTGGTGGGTGCCGACGGGCTCGGCAAGCCGGTCGTGCGCGCGCTCAACTCGGTCAACATCGCCATGGGCTTCGAATCGGGTCTCGCGATCGTGATTCTCGCCATCGTCCTGGACCGGGTGTTCAAGCGCGCCGGCCTGCCGAAGGACGAGGGCGTGTGAGCCCTCGCGCCCGGCGGTGCATCCGTCCCTTCCGGTTCGCGCTATCATGTTGCGCACCATGGAATTCAGCACAAACGAGCTCGCGTATATCCCGACGACCGGCGTACGGCGGCTGCACGAGACACCGGTCGTCGAGGCCTCCGAGGCCACCCTGAAAGGCTATGGCGCCTTGGTGGAGGACCCGCGGCGATTTCCGATCGAGATCGTGCGCTGGCCCGCGCAGGGCTGGCGGCCGGTCGATGCCAATTCCGGCGATCAAGGCGGCGTCACGGAGGGAGTATTCGAGTTCTGGTGGAGGGGCGAGACGCTCTTTGCACGCAACAATGCCGTGGGCGACAGCTATCTATTCGCGTGGAGCACCTGGCCCGAGGAGGCACGCCGCACGGGCAGCGCGATGCAGCGCGACCAAGCGTTGATCTGGCATGCCAACTACCACCCGGACGGCGGCCAGCTGGTCTATCCGCTGCACGGGGAAAGCTTCGTCGTCCCGCTGGCGCTGCCCGGCGACGATGTCACGCCGGAGCGCTTCACCACCTTCTGGTGTGACGGACGGCACGGCCTGTACATTCGTCCCAACGTATGGCACGGATCATTCGTGCCTCTTGCCGATCATGCGGAGTTTCTCGACCGCCAGGGCCGCGTTCATGCCCGGGTGTCGGTGGACTTCGCGAAGGAGTTCGGCTGCTATCTCGCCGCGCCGCTCCCACGAGCGCGAGGCCCGTAGGCCGTCGTCGTGCCTAGCTCGCTTCGATGGCCTCAGCCTTCTTGAGGAGCGTTTCGGCCATGCGGATGCTGGCATAGTCGATCAGGCGGCCGTCGAGCGAGACGGCACCGCGCCCTTCCCTCGCGGCCTGCGCCATCGCCTCCATGATGCGCCGCGCCTTGCCGATCTCCGCCGCCGACGGCGTGAACACCTCGTTGCACAAGGCGATCTGGGAGGGGTGGATTGCCCACTTACCCTCGTATCCCAGCACTGCCGCACGGTTGGCGGCGGCGCGAAAGCCTTCGGGATCGCCGAAATCGCCGAACGGGCCGTCGATGGGGCGCAGGCCGTAGGCCCGGCAGGCGACCAGCATCCGGGTCTGTGCCGCGTGCCAGGGGTCGGTCCAGAAGTATTGCCGGTTGCCGGCGGCGTCCTTGTCGGTGAGCACGCCGCAGTCGCGGTGGACGCCCCCGATGACCGTGGTGCGCGCGCGCGTCGAGGCGGCGTAGTCGGCGACACCGAACGACATGGCCTCGAGCCGCTTGGTCGACTGCGCGATGGCCTCGACGTTCGCCATGCCGAGCGCGGTCTCGATCAGCACCTCGAGCCCGATGCGCTTCGTGCGCTTCATCGCCGTTTCGATCTGCGTCACCAGCATGTCGACCGCATAGACATCGGCGGCGACTCCGACCTTCGGGATCAGGATCATGTCGAGCCGCGGGCAGGCCTCGACGATATCGACGACGTCGCGATACATGTAATGGGTATCGAGACCGTTGATGCGGACCATCATGGTCTTCTTACCCCAGTCAATCTCGTTCAGCGCTTGAATGATGTTTTTGCGCGCCTGCACCTTGTCGTCGGGCGCGACGGCGTCCTCCACATCGAGAAAGACGACATCCGCGGCGGACTTCGCGGCTTTCTCGAAGAGTGCGCTGTTGGAGCCCGGCACCGCGAGCTCCGAGCGGTGTAGGCGTGGTGTGGCGGGCTCGACGCTGGTAAAGCTCATACTGGCTCTCCTTTAGTCAACAAACGAAAGTTCCTCACCCCGTCGCGCCGAGACCGGCAGCGAGACAATTGATCGACAGGAGCAGTGCCGTACGCACCGCATCGCTGCTTCCCGCGCGATGTGCGCGCAACAGGTGCACCTGCTCTCGACTCACCTGGTTGATGGTCTTGAGTCGGCGCGCGAGACGGCGCCGAAACTGTGGAAAGCGCTCGGCGATACACTCACCCTCGGAAAGGCGCAGGATCATCTCGCAAGTCAGCCGATACTCCTGCGCTACCCAAGAGAAGATCGGCTCTCGCACCGCCTCGTCGCCGACCAGTCCCGCATACTGCGCGGCGATCTCGAGGTCGACTTGCAAGAGCGTGCGCTCGACGTCGTCGAGAATGAGCCGAAACAGTCGTGCCTCGCGAAACATGCGCTGCAGGAGCGCCAATCCCCGATCCTTGCGCACGTCGAGAAAGGCCTTGATGCCGCTCCCGACGCCGTACCATCCAGGCAGCATGTGCCGGTTCTGCGTCCAGGCGAATACCCACGGAATTGCACGCAGGTCATCGAGGGTCTTGGCCTGCGTACGGCGTGCCGGACGGGAGCCCAAGTTGAGCAGCGACAACTCCTCGAGCGGGCTCGCTTGCTGCAAATAAGCGAGCATCGACGGCAGCTCCATGAGCTTGCGGTAAGCCGACCAGGCGGTGCCGGCGAGCGCCTCCATCGCCTCCTGAAACTCGTGCACCGGAATGAGCGCCGCCTCCCGCTCGGAGCGCAGCACGTGCTCGACGACCGATGCCGCCAGGAGCTCGATCTGGTAAGCGGCGGTCCCGCGGTTGGCGTACTTGAAGGAGACCACCTCGCCTTGCTCGGTGACGCGAAACTGGCCGCGTATCGAGCCCGCGGGCGAGGCGGCGATGGCCCGTCCGGCCGAGGCGCCGCCGCGGCTCACCGATCCGCCGCGGCCGTGGAAAAAGGCGATCGTGACGCCGAACTCGTGGCCCAAGCGCGTCAGGCTCGCCTGCGCCTTGGCGAGCTCCCAATGCGCCGAGAGATAGCCACCATCCTTGTTCGAATCGGAATAGCCGATCATCACCTCCTGGATCTTCCCCTGCACGTAGAGGCTGCGCTGAACGAGCGGTACGGCGAGGAGCTCCCTCAAGATGGCGGGCGCGCGGCGAAGATCCGGGATGGTTTCGAGCAGCGGCACGATCGGGAGCGTGCAGCGCTCGACGGCCGCCGCATCGGCGAAGTGCCCCGCCTCTTTCGCGAGCAGGTACACGCCGAGGATGTCCGCCGCGCTTCGCGTCATGCTCAAGATGAGCGCGCCGAAAGCGTCGCGATCGATCTCATCGCGCATGCGGGCGATGGTACGGAAAGTAGAGAGGGTTTCGGCCGCATCCGGCGGAAGCCCGACATAGGCGAGCGGCTCGCGGCGCGGAGCGGCGAGCTCCGACTTGAGCCATTGCAACCACTCGGTCGAGTCGGTAGCCGGCGGGTCGGCCCCGCCCTGTCTCAGGCGATACATCGCGGCGAGCGTCTGCTGGATGCGCATGCTGTTCTCGCGCACGTCGAGGCGCACCGTGCTGAAGCGAAAGATTCCGACCTCGCGGCGCAGCGGCAAGAGCAGCGCGTCGGAGAGGCGCCGCGCGCCGCCCTGCTCGAGTGCCCGGCGCATCGAGTCGATGTCCTCGATCAGCTGGTCGGCGCTGCGATAGCCCGCGCTTTCGGGCGCGGGCTGCTCGCGCTGCGCGTAGCCGATGGTCGCCTCGAGACGCGCCAGCATGCAGCCGATGAACTGACGGAACATCTCGCCCTTGTTGCGCGCGGTGCGCGCCGCGCCGTCGGGGGCCCTGTCGATCGCCTCGGCGACGGCCGCGCGGAACCAATCGGGCACTGCCAAGGCGTGGTCCCCGATGCTCAAGTTGCGCAACAGGTCCGTAAGGCGCGCCCGGTAGCGGCGCAGGCTCGCCAAGCGGTTTGCCCAAAGCGTCTGCCGCGTGACCTCGCTCGTCACGAAGGGGTTGCCGTCGCGATCGCCGCCGATCCAGGACCCGAGCTGAAAGAACAGCGGCACCTCGAGCAGCTCGCCGGGGAACTGCTTGGCAAATGCGCTCTCGACCTTGGCCAGCATGTGCGGCACGACGTCGAACAAATTCTCCTCAAAAAAATACAGGCCCCAGGCCACCTCCTGCGCGACGGTGGGTTTCTCCAGCTTGAGCTCTGCGGTCAGCCAGAGGAGCTCGATCTCGTCGCCGAGGGCGCCGATCAGCTCCTGGCGCTCGCGGTCCGTCCAGCGGGGCGACTCGAGCTCGAGGAGCTTCAGATAGATCCGCCGGTGCCTCTCCATCACGGTCACGCGCTTGGCCTCGGTCGGATGCGCCGTGATGACCGGACGGACGCGCAGCGCGCCGAGCGCGTCGCGAATCCGCGCTGCGCTGAGACCCTCGGCGGCCGCCGCCGCGAACACACTGGCGAAAGTGCCCCGCAGATGCTCGTGGCCGCGCACTCGCTCGATTTCACGGCGATTGCGCATGTCGCGATTCTGCTCGGCGATGGCGAGCAACTGAAACCAGATACCCTGCGCCTGCAAGGTGCGGGCGAGGAGCACCGCGGGCATTTCCGCGCTGGTGCGCTCCTCGCGCAGCACCGCGGCGACTTCGGGCTCATGGCGCTCGACCACGGCGACCAGCAGGTCGAACAGCAGCGCCGCGCGCGAGAAGCCGCCGGGCGCATCCGGCGCGGCCCCCGCGAAATCTGGGGGCAACATCGCGCCGCTCAACACGAGCGCCCCGCGCGCCCGCGCGGCCGACCCACGGACTTCAGCCTGCCTTGGCGAGCGCCCGGCCGACCGTCGAGCCGAGCTCGGCGGCGCTCGGCGCCACGTAAAGACCGTAGCTCTTCATGATCTCGGCTTTTTCCGCGGCGCTGTCGCCTTCCGCCGAGATGATCGCACCCGCGTGTCCCATGCGGCGTCCCTTGGGCGCAGTCAAGCCGGCGACATAGCCCACCACCGGCTTCGTCATGTTGTCCTTGACCCATTTCGCGGCTTCCGATTCCTGTGGTCCGCCGATCTCCCCGATCATGACGACGGCCTTGGTCTCCGGATCCTGCTCGAACAGCATCAGATGGTCGAGAAAGGAGCTGCCGTTGATCGGATCGCCACCGATGCCGACGCTGGTGGTGATGCCGATGCCAAGCGCCTTCATCTGCGCACCAGCTTCGTAGCCCAAGGTCCCCGAGCGCGACACCACGCCGACGTTGCCGCGGATGTAGATGTGGCGCGGCATGATGCCGAGCATCGCCTTGCCGGCGCTGATGATGCCCGCGCAATTCGGCCCGACGATGGTCGTGCGCTTTTCGCGCGGATAGCGCCTGAGGTAACGCTTGACGCGCATCATATCCTGCGACGGGATACCGTCGGTGATGATGCATACCAGCCGAAGTCCCGCATCGGCGGCTTCCATCAGCGCATCCGCCGCGTAGGGCGGCGGCACGAAGACGAGGCTCGCTTCGGCGCCGGTCGCCGTCACTGCATCCTTCACGGTATGGAAGACCGGCCGGTCGAGGTGCCGCTGGCCGCCCTTGCCCGGCGTGACGCCGCCCACGACGCGGGTGCCGTAGGCGATCATCTCCTTGGCGTGAAAGGTCGCTTTGTCCCCGGTGAACCCCTGCACGATCACCCGCGTGGTCTCATCGATCAGGATGCTCATTTGACCTCCTCGCCGCGCGCGGCCGCGACGGCCTTGTGCGCCGCCTCGGCGAGCGTCTCGGCGGAAATGATGGGCAGACCGCATTCGGCGATGATGCGTCTGCCCTCCTCGACGTTGGTCCCGGCGAGCCGCACGACGAGCGGCACGGCGAGATCCTTCGCGGCCTGCACGACTCCCTGCGCTACCCAGTCGCAGCGGTTGATACCGGCGAAGATGTTGACGAGGATTGCCTTCACGTTCCGGTCGGAAAGCACGAGGTTGAACGCCGCTGCCACGCGCTCCGGAGAGGCGCCCCCACCCACGTCGAGGAAGTTGGCGGGCTCGCCGCCCGCATGCTTGATCATGTCCATGGTCGCCATGGCAAGGCCGGCGCCGTTGATGATGCAGCCGATGTCCCCGGTCAGGCCGACATAGTTGAGCCCGAATTCCGCCGCCTGGGTCTCGCGCGGATCCTCCTCCGCGGCATCGCGCATCTCAGTCACCTTGGGACGGCGGAACATCGCGTTGTCATCGAAGGACATCTTGGCATCGAGCGCGAGCACGCGGTCGTCCTTGGTCACCACCAAGGGGTTGATCTCGACCATGGTTGCATCGAGATCGCGAAAGGCGCGATAGCAGCCCATGATGGTCGTGACCGCCTGGCTCACCTGCTTGATGTTGAGGCCCATGCCGAAGGCGAGCTCGCGCGCCTGGAAGGCCTGAAGTCCTACGGCGGGATCGACTTGCTGCTGCAGGAGACTGCGTGGACGGCTCTGAGCGATCTCCTCGATCTCGACGCCGCCTTCCGCCGAGGCGATGATGCGGATGCGCTCGATCTTGCGATCGAGCACGAAGCCCAAATACATCGCGCGCACGTACGGCTCGGCCTTCTCGACATAGAGCCGATGCACGACTTTGCCGCCCGGCCCGGTCTGGTGAGTGATGAGCGTCGAGCCGAGCATCGCTTTGGCAGCCGCCGCGACTTCCGCATAGGTGCGGCAAAGCTTGATGCCGCCCGCCTTGCCTCGTCCGCCCGCGTGAATCTGCGCCTTGATCGCCCAGTGCCACCCGCCGAGCTCGGTCGCGACGTACACCGCCTGCTCGGGGCTGTAGGCGACGCCGCCAGGCGGCACGAGGACGCCGAAACCGGACAAGAGCTCTTTCGCCTGATACTCGTGAATGTCCATCGATCTCCCCTAACTGCACCCATCGAGCGCGGCGCGGACTCGCCCCGCCACGCGCGCGACCCCGAACATTGCCCGAACGAGTCATCCGGTCGTTATCGCGTACCGCGGCATGAACCGTCTCAGAAGCGACAGAAACGCGCGCAGGCGTGTAGCGGCAGGCAGTGGCGCCATCGTGAGCCAAGCGCACGCGGATCGAGGTCTGCGACTCGACGTGTCGCGCATGCTCCAAAATGATACTAATATTGCGCAGAGATAAATGTCGCAATTTATTGATTTACACATCCGAAGGCCGTTTGTGGAACGCCCTCGGGGCTCGAGTCCGATGGTGGCGATCGGTTCTTCTGCGGAGGCGCAGGCACCGGGACAGTGAGAGCCGTCCGCCGCCCGCCGCGAGGCTCCGCGGGAGGCTCCGCGGCCGGCCGGCGGCCGTGATGCGGCGCTTGTGCCGCGACGAGAGTCGCGGAGCGGGCAGCTGTACCCACCCGCCTTAGAATTCGCCCAAGCGCGCGAGGCGCGGCGCGACCATCGGCACGGTGAGCATGGTGCTTGCAACCGCCATCAATAGGAGCGCGGTGAAGGTCTCGCTGGTGATGAGCTGCTTGTCCAGGAGCACGTTCACGAAAATGATCATGATCAGCGCCTTGGTCTGCAGCAGCCAACCGATCACGGACCTTTCCGCGCGCGGCCAGCCGAGGATCCGGCCGGCGACATGGACG
>DATHCO010000078.1:0-9456 GCA_035319505.1 Steroidobacteraceae bacterium
AATCGTCGGAACCCGTAGTCCGAGGCGGTCGAAGGCGAATGACGGAGCGAACGAGGCCGTGTCGCCGGGGGCAGGCGAGTCGATGCCGTCAGGGTTCACGGCCGCGGGCGGAGCGGCGTGATCGAAATAGCCTCCATGCTCATCGAAGGTGACCACGTAGAGGCTTTGCGACCACTGCGGACCGGCGCGCAGCGCCGCATAGACTTCCCCCACCAGTTGATCGCCCGGACGCACGTCCTGCGGCGCATGCATCGAAGTCACCGGACCGTCCGTGCCCGAGCCCGCGAATCGCGGGATGATGAAGTTATAGTCCGCGAGCTTCCCGGCTGCGGCGTCCGCGGCGAAGCTCGACTCATAGAGCTTGAAGTTGGCGCGCTCGGTATTGATGCGATTGTATTGCGCCACCTCGTTCTGATCGCTGTAGTACACGGCCCAGGTGCGGCCACTCTTCTGCAGCTGCTCGTAGATCGTGACAGACTCCAGGGGCAGGCTCCAGTCATTGTGCGCCCATCCCACGGAGGTGGCCGCATGGATGTAGAGCCGATTCGGCATGGTCGGTCCGGGGACCTCCGCGTACCATTGATCGCAGAGCACGAAGTTCTCGGCCAGTGCGCTGAGCGCGGGCAGCTCACCGGGCGTGAAGGTCTGCATGACGGGTGTGAGATCGATCCCTGCTCCGGTGAATCCATCGACGGCGAGCGCGCTCGCGTAATTCTGGACGAACCCGCGATCGTTCGCGGGCATCGGCGCTGCGCCCGAAGGCACGATCCGCTTCGTGAAGAGCTGCACGTCGGTATCGTCGAGCGAATGCGCCGGACCTTGGCCCTGTGCGACCGTGAAAAGCGCGGGTTGCCCCGCCACGATCGCCGCGTTGCCGGGCCCGCCGGGGGAGGCGGGGTTCGCCCTGTTGGAGAAGGGCCCCTGCGCAAGTCCCGCAACGCCGGGCCATTTCCCGAACAGGTGATCGAAGGACCGGTTCTCCTGCATCAACACGGCGACGCATCCGATCGGCGGCAAAAGGGGCGCGCCTGGGCTCGCCCCGGCTCGCCCGGGCTTTGCGCTATTTCGGGTGCGCGATTGCTTGCGCAGCTTCGAGTGGGGGCGTGCCATCGTGCGATCCTTCGCGAGCGCAGATGCAATAAGATAACAGTGAAGGCGGCGCACGAACAGTCGTGACTCCAGCGCGCTCGGCATGGGGTCGGAACAACGCGCCGGCAGCGGCAAGGGCCAGCGAGGGGTGCATGCGAAGCGCGAATGTTCTGGCGATCGCCCTCATTCTGACATCCGCTTTCGCGCGGGCGGGCGATTTCGAAACACCCCCCGCCGAGAGCGCAGCGGCGAGCCTCTCTGCGCAGCTCGTCTCGGGTCCCGATTTTCACGTGCTCGAGCCGGTCGAGTCCGACGGACTCATGCATCACTATCTGCTTGAGAGCCGCTTCGGCGACTTCTCCGCGTACGGACAAGAGGCGCTGAAAGTGCGCGTTCGCGAGGTGGCGGCACTGACCGAGATCTCCAAGCAGAGCGATACCGGCGTGATCGCGAAGACGGTCGAGCAACACGTCCGCAGCGACGCCAAGACGGTGACCCAGGTGGTGACCAACCCGATCGGCGTCGTCGGAGGGATTCCGCGGGGAATCTCCCACCTATTCAGCGGCGCGAAGGCACAGGCCGGCGAATTCCAAGAAAGCGTCGAGCACTCGGAAGGATCCCACGGCAACTCGAGCATCGTGACCAGCGCCAAGGCGGACGCGCGCAAGTACGCGGACCGCTATCTCGGGATCTCGGCGGCCGAGCGACGTTATTACCAGAAGCTGGGCATCGATCCGTACACGAGCAACGCGCCGCTTCGTAAAGCCGTGCATCACCTGTCGAGGGTGGAGGCTGCGACGAGCCTCGGTTTGCATTTCGCCGGGATTCCCGGTGTTCCCTATTTGGGTGATGTGCGGCGGGCGTTGGATGCGATCTATACCGAGAATCCCGCCGTGTTGCGCGCCCGTGAGCGCAAGGCGCTCGTGCAGTACGGGCTCACACCGGGCGAGATCGCACGCTACCAGAATACGCCCCTGCTGAGCCCTACGCGGCAAAGCCTGCTCGCGGAAGATGCCAAGTTGCTGGACGGCGTCGCCGGGCGCGACGAGCTCTTCCGGCACGCCATGAGCGTGACGTCCGAGGACGAGATGCAGGTCTTTCTGCAAAGCACGCGGCTTCTCGTGCATCTGCACGAGCGCGAGCCCTTGGCACGAATCCTGCCGGGACTTGCGCTCCCGGCGGCCGAGACCCGTGACGGGCGGCTCGTCGTGGCGGGCGCCTTCGATGCGGTGTACTGGACGGCGGACGTCGCCGGCTACGAGCACGCGCTGCATGCCGCATTGCCTGCATCCTCCCACGGTCTCGATCTGTGGTTGTCGGGATCCGTCTCGCCCCTCGCGCGCGGCGAGCTCGGCAGGCGCGGATGGCACGTGCAGGATCACGCATGGGACGCGCCGCCGGCGGGGTCGGTGCGGGCGGCCGATGTGACGCTCGAGCGTCTCACGGCGCTCGAGCCCGATCAGTGGGCGGCCCCGGGGCGCGATGCCAACGGTACCTATTACTCGCCGCTCAAGGACATCCATACCGGCAATGTCGCAGAGCTGGGCTTCGCGTGGGACTACGATCTCGGAACGAACCGCGGGCAAGAGTCGACGCCGCTGGTGATCGATGGCGTGATGTACGCGACTAGCAACTTCGGTCGCGTGTATGCGCTCGATGCGGCGAGCGGCAAGGAAATCTGGACCTACGATCCGCACATCGACGGGCAATGGGCGCGCTACGCCTGCTGTGATGCCGTCAACCGCGGGCTCGTCGCATTCGAGGGGCGGCTCTACGTGGGGGCGCTCGACGGCTGGCTCCACGCGCTCGATGCGCGCACGGGCCAGCTTCTGTGGAAAGTGGACGCTCTGATCGGGCGCGAGCAGCACAAGCCCTACACGCTCACCGGTACGCCGCTTCTCGCAGGCGATCTCATCATCGTGGGCAACGCCGGCGCGGATTTCGCGGGTGCCCGCGGCTACGTGACCGCCTACGACGTGAGAAGCGGCGAGCAGCGCTGGCGGTTCTTCACCGTGCCGCGCGATCCGG
This sequence comes from Steroidobacteraceae bacterium, assembly GCA_035319505.1. GTDB lineage: Bacteria > Pseudomonadota > Gammaproteobacteria > Steroidobacterales > Steroidobacteraceae > Bog-1198. The sequence goes on from DATHCO010000078.1 coordinate 3,118, forward strand.
CGTTGGGCCCTCAGGACCAGCCCCACCTCGAGGCGGCCGTCAGGACCTGGGATCCCAAGCATCGCTGGGACTCGGGGAGCGGTGGCACCGTGTGGGACGGCATGGCCTACGATCCCACGCTCAATCTGGTCTATATCGGCACGGCGAATGCCGCTCCCTACAACATACATCTCGGCGGACAGCGCGGTGGAGACGAGCTCTATGCGGCCTCGATCGTCGCCATTCACGCCGGCGACGGCTCGATGGCCTGGTACTACCAGACCACTCCGGGGGATCGGTGGGATTACGACAGTACGCAGAAGCTGATCTTGGCCGACGTCGAGCTTGGCGGGCGGCTGCGTCACGTGGTGATGCAGGCCGCGAAGAACGGCTTTTACTATGTGCTCGACCGCGCTTCGGGAGAACTTCTGTCCGCACAGAACTTTGCCTACGTCAGCTGGACGCGCGGCATCGACCCGAAGACCGGCCGCCCGATCCTCGATCCGGGGGCGAGCTACGATCGCGGACCGGCGCTCGTATTCCCCTCGGAGGCGGGCGCTCACAGCTGGCAGCCCATGGCGTTCGACCCGCAGCGTGCAGTGACCTTTATCCCGGTGTTCGAGGCGGGGAACGTGCTGCTCGAGACCAGTGGTCGGAGGGCGGGACTGGTCGAGGGTCAGTTCACGACGCCCGCCTTCCCCACGGAGATGTGGGATCCGGCTTCCATGCAATCGCTCTACGGCAAGTTGCCGACCATCGCCCGGCTCGCACGGCGCCTGAAAACCGACCCGGCCTCGCGCGGGTTTCTGCGCGCGTGGAGCGTCCCCGAGCACCGGGTGCTGTGGGAGGCACAGACCGCGACCAGCTGGGACGGCGGCGTGCTCGCGACCGCCGGCGGCCTCGTCTTCCAGGGCGACGCCAACGGCAACCTCAACGCCTATGCAGCCGACTCGGGCAAGCCGCTCGCATCGATCGCGATGGGGAGCTCGATGATGGCGGCTCCCATGACCTATCGGGTGAACGGCACGCAATACGTCGCAATCGTCGCAGGCTATGGCGGGGGCGGCGTCATCTTGGGCGCGCCGCTCGATCCGGCCTCGGCTGCGTATCGCTACGGCAACGAGGGACGCATCATCGCGCTCAAGATCGGCGGGCCGCCGCCGCCGTTGCCGCCGCTGCGCACCGATCCGCCGCTTCCAGAGCCCCCAGCCCGGCCTACCGACCGCGCTCAGATCGCCGCCGGCGAGGTTCTCTACAATCGCTTCTGCTCTCGCTGCCACGTCATGGGTCGCGGGAATCTTCCGGACCTGCGACGGCTCGATGCCGTGACCCACGGGCTATTCAGTTCCATCGTCTTGGGCGGGGCCTATACGGTGAAGGGCATGGGACGCTTCGATGATGTGCTATCAGCCGCCGACGCCGAGGCGATTCATGCCTATCTCATCGATGGGCAATGGAGATTGAAGGAGGCCGGCGCGGGAAGATAGCAGCGCGGTTCCCCGACGCTGTGCGGCCTGCGGACACGACTAGCCCATCGCCGCGAGCGCCTGCTCGAGGTCCGCGATCAAGTCCTCGACGTCCTCGATGCCGGTCGAGTAGCGCACCAGCCCCTCGGGGATGCCGGCCGCCGCGCGCTCCTCGGCGCTGCACTCGACATGGCTGGTCACCGCGGGAGGGCCCACGACCGTCTCGACGCAGCCGAGATTGGCCGCCCGGTTGGCGAGCCGGAGCTTCGGTAGCACCCGCTTGATGGCATCCATGCCGCCGCGCACGCTGAAGCTCAGTATCCCGCCGAAGCCGCGCATCTGCCGTTTGGCGATGTCATGGTGCGGATGGGACTCGAGGCCCGGGTAGTTCACTTGCTCGACCGCGGGATGGCGCGTGAGCCAGCGCGCGATCGCGAGGGCGCTCGCGTTCTGTCGCTCGATCCGCAGGCTCAGCGTCTTCATGCCGCGAAGCAGGCTGTAGGCATCATCCGGCGAGAGTGTCGCGCCATTGATCTCGCGAAAGTGATACAGCCGCTTGACCAAGCCTACGCGCCCGCAGGCTGCGCCGCCCAGCGCATCCGCGTGTCCGCCGAGGAACTTGGTCGCGCTATGGAGCACGATATCGGCGCCGAGCGTGAGCGGCTTCTGGTTGATCGGGGTCGCGAAGGTGTTGTCGACCGCGACCATCGCGTCGACCCGATGGGCCGCCTCGGCGAGCCGAGCGATGTCGAGGACCTTCACGGTCGGGTTGGTCGGCGACTCGAGGTACAGGAGCTTACAGCCCTTGGCGATCTCGGCCTCGATCTCGTCATGGTCGGCCGTGTCGCACAGCCTCACCCGGATGGCGAATTGCGGCAGAAACTCGTTGAACAATTTGTTCGTGCCGCCGTAGCTGTCCTTGATCGAGACCACACGGTCGCCGGGCCGCAGAAAGGTGAAAAACGTCGCGCTGATCGCCGCCATCCCGGACGAGAAGCTGGTCGCGGCGGGGGCGCCCTCCAGCTCGCGGATTTTCTCCTCGAAGGCGCGCACGGTGGGGTTGGTGTTGCGCGAATAGATGTGACCCTCCTGGTGTCCGAGCGCCACTGCGAGCCAGGTGTCGATATCGTCGTAGCCGAACGACACGCTGTGTACGACGGGAACCTGGGTCGCTCGCTCGTAGCGGGCGTACTCTTGCTCGCCGCCCCAGACCGAAACGGTCCCCTGGCCGCGATGCGGCTGATCGCCCTTGGTGCTGGTCATATGAGCTCCGGTGTGAAGATCTTCAGCCGGCGAGTGAGGCGGCGGGCTGCAACAGCCGGTCGTGGCTTTCCAGGGCTCGGACGGCGTAGCGATAACCGATGTCGATCGTCCGCTCGAACGCACGCCAGTCGAGGAGGTCGACCTTCTCCAGCGGCGGCCTCAACAAGACATCCGCCAATTCTCGCTGATGAATCGATGTGGTCGCGCTGTTCAGCATCCCGGCACGCAGCAAAATTTTCATGATGTTGACCTGAGACCGCCCCCGCTCGAAGAGGCGGCGAAGTCCCCAGAGCGCAGGGATCTCGGTCATCTCGAGATCGCTCGTGAAGGTCCGGTCGGCGCCCGCATCGACCGCGATGATCGGCCCCTGGAAGTCCTCGCGCATGATGTCGACCGGAAGGTTGTTGAGCGTCGCACCGTCGACGTATGCCTGTCTCTGCGTGAACACCGGCGGGAGCACCCCCGGTATGGCGATCGAAGCGCGCAGCCACATCCACAACTTGCCCTTGCGGTGAATCGCGAGCTCGCCGTTGGTGAGGTTCGCCGACACGCAGTAGTAGGGCAAGCGCAAATCCTCGATATCGAGCTCGCCGAATTCCTGCCGCATCAGGCGGCTCGCCTTGCGTCCCGCGACCAGCGAGATGATCGGAAGCGTGTAATCGCTCAACGGATTCGAGACGACGAAGGAGCGGCGCATCCGCTCGAGCATTTCCTGGTAATCCCAGCCGGCGGCCCAACCGGCGCCGATGACCGCGCCGATGCTCGTCGCCCCGATCGCATCGACCGCAATTTTCGCCTCCTTCACCGCGCGTAGCACTCCGATGTGCGCAAAGCCACGGGCGCCGCCCCCGGACAGCACCAGCCCGACGCTTCGTCCGGTCATAAGGCGCGTCGCGCGCGCCACATCCTCCATGCCGTGCACGTGGTGCAGACGCCGGCACTTTTGACCCGTGAGCCACTCGCGCGCCGCGCACGAGGCTCGCCCCGAGCGATGCACGAGCAGGATTTCCGACGCCCGCATCTCGGCCGATCCGTCGTCCATGGAATTGAGCGCGAGCCACGCCCGCGGCTTGCTGTAGGCGTCGGCGGCGAGCAAGAGCACGTCCGCCTGCCTCATGCAGAGCCTGCTCCAGTGCGAGGGTTCCGGGTCGGTCACGTAGACGACGAAGTCGTTGGCGCGCTCCAGGCGGTGAAACCAATGGGTGGTGCGCTCGGTGGCGTGGGTACTCAGCACCAGCTCGGCCCGACCGAAGCGGCGCAGACAGGTGACGAGCTCGGAACCGAGCAAGCGCGCGTCGAGGCTCGAGTCGATGGGGACGAGCGCGAAGGTCTTCGGGGCGGACGCCGGCCGGCGCTGGGTCTGCTGCAGGGCACCCACTTGTTCGGCCAATCTTCGCGCGATGTGGCGGAGCGCCTGCGGATGCATCGCGATGAGTTTCTCGAATGTCGTGCTCGACAACCGCGCCACTTCGCTGTCGCGCAGAGCGACCAGCGTGGTCGAGCGGGCCTTGCCCGCGAAGATCTCCATGTCCCCCGCGATCTGCCCGGCGGACAATGTCTCGATGTAGCGTGATCCCCCGCCCGGCTGATCCGCATAGATCCCGAAGGCGCCATTGACGATGACGTAGAGGCAGTCCGCGGCTTCTCCGGAGGAGTAGAGCGGCGCTCCGCCGGGCACCGAGAACCAGGCGATCTCGTTGGCGAGATGTCCGATCGAGTCGGCGTCGAGGTCCTTGAGCAGCGGGAGCGCGGCGAAGAGCGCCGGGAGGTTGCGCCGATCGACGGCGCTTTGAATCATCGTGTCGTAACCAGGCATGGCGGATCACTCGACCAGCGCGGTACCCCCTAGAATTCCGGACACTACTCGCCGAGTCGGGTGCCCACAAGGGGAATCTGACGTAACATCGCGCCCGACTGCCATCGGGAGGAGCATCATGCCCGAGCCATCGTCGAGGATCATCGAGGGCCCGCCCCTCGAGCGGCCGATTCCGCCGGTGACTGTTCCGCAATTCATCAGCCAGAGGACGCGCGAGCTCGCAGGCGAGACCGCCCTGATCGATGCCCCGAGCGGGCGCCGCCTGAGTTACGGGGAGCTCGATCGACTCATTGCGCGGTGTGCGGCGGGGCTCGTGGCGCACGGATTTGCGCCCGGCGATCGGCTCCTCAACTTCCTGCCGAATGGGCCGGAATGGCTCGTGGCCGCCCTGGGGGCGATGCGCGCGGGTGGGGTGGTCAGCGGCGCCAACTCCCTGTACGGGGCGGCGGAGCTTGCCCGCCAATTGCACGACGTCGAGGCGCGTTTCATCCTCACGATCCCCGCGCTCCTGCCGACCGTTCGTGAAGCGACGGCGGGGCTTCCTGCCCCGACGATCATTACGGTGGAGGAGGCGCCCGGCACCTTGAGCTTTGCATCGATGCTTGCGGGTGGGGATTTCGAGCCTGCCATCATGGTGGCCCCCGACGGGCTCGCAGCGCTTCCCTATTCGTCGGGAACCAGCGGCCGACCCAAGGGCGTGATGCTGAATCACCGAAATCTCGTCTCGAACCTCATCCAGATCGACCAAGCGATCGCGACGCCCGAGTATCGGGTCTGGCTGGCCTACCTACCGATGTTTCACATCTATGGCTTCACCTTCTCCCTATTCGGTCTCGCGATCGGCGCAGCGCTCGTGATCCTGCCGCGCTTCGAGCCCGAGTCCTTCCTCGAGGCGATCCAGGCGCACCGCGTGACTCACCTCTCGGTCGTTCCCCCGGTTTTGCAGTTTCTAGCGATGCACCCTCTCATCGATTCCTATGATCTGTCCTCGCTCAGGCACATCGGCTGCGGTGCCGCACCGCTCGGCAGCGCGCTCGAGCAAAGGGCGAGGGAGCGGCTCAAGTGCGAGGTGATCCAGGGTTTCGGCATGACCGAGTCCTCGGCCGTGGTCGCGGTGACTCGACTGGGACGCCACCGGCCCGGGTCCTGCGGCGAGCTGGTCCCGGGTACGCAGGCGCGGATCGCCGATCCCGCGACTCTCGCCGACGTCGAGCGAGGCGCCTCGGGGGAGCTCTGGTTCCGGGGGCCACAGGCGTTTCAAGGTTACTTGAACGATCCCTCCGCGACTTCCGAAGCGATCACGCCGGACGGCTGGGTGCGCACCGGGGACATCGGCTACTTCGATCGCGACGGCTACCTCTTCATCACCGACCGGCTGAAGGAGCTCATCAAGGTGAAAGGTTTCCAGGTCGCCCCCGCCGAGCTCGAGGCCTTGCTCCTGACCCACCCGTCGGTGGCCGATGCCGCGGTGATCGGACGCCCCGATGAGCGGGCCGGCGAGGTGCCCGTCGCGTACGTCGTCGCTCGCGGTACGATCGACAGCCAAGGGCTCAAGGATTGGTTTGCAGGGCGCGTCATCGGCTACAAGCGCCTCGGCGAGGTCATCGTCTGCGAATCGATACCGAAGTCGCCCACGGGAAAGATCTTGCGCCGGGTGCTGCGGGCACAGGATCTCAAGCGCCGTTGAGCAGCTGCACGCGCACGTCGACCGAGAGCTCGTGCCGGCCACCGCCCACGATCATGCCGCGCAGCGGCGACACGTCGCCGAAATCGCGCCCCCAGGCGAGCGTCACGTGATCCTCGCCGACGAGGCAG
>DATHCO010000079.1:0-8956 GCA_035319505.1 Steroidobacteraceae bacterium
CGTAGTCATGGTACTTGCCGACCTCGACCTCGTCGAGGAGCCCCACGGCATCGTCGGTCAGCACGGCGAGCGAGCAGTAGAGCGAGACGAGGTAGGAGGCGATCGCACTTCGGTTGATCCCCATGAAGCGCACCGAGAGTCCGGGACTCTGCTCTCCGGGAAGGCCTGGCTGGAACAGGCCCACGACGCCCTGGCGCTTATCACCCACCCGCAACAGCAGCACCTTGGTCTTCCCATCGACCACGTGTACCTTGTCCGAAGGAATCAGCGGCAGGCCCCGCCAGGTCACAAACTGAGATCCGAACAGACTCACCGTCGGCGGAGGCACACCGCGGCGCGTGCACTCGCGCCCGAACGCGGCGATGGCGGCCGGATGGGTCAGAAAGAATGCGGGTTCCTTCCAGACTTTGGAAATCAGCTCGTCCAAGTCGTCCGGTGTCGGAGCTCCCGTGAGCGGCGTGATGCGTTGGGAGTCGATCACGTTGGCGATGAGTCCGTAGTCCGCATTGTTGATGAGCTCGCTCTCCTGGTTCTCCTTGATCGCCTCGATCGTGAGCCGCAGCTGCTCCTTGATTTGGTCGTGCGGGCTGCTGTAGAGGTCCGATACCCGCGTATGGATATCGAGGATCGTGGTCACCGCGTTCAGGTAGTACTCGCGCGGCTTGTCCTCGTAGTCCACGAAAGTCTGCGGAAGCTCTGCCTCGTCGCGTTTTGCGCAAGCGATCTTCACCGCCTCGGGGTTGCGCACGCGGTTCAACCGGTAGATGCCTGCCTCCACCGGTACCCATTGCAACAAATGCACCAGCCATCGCGGCGTGATCGTCGAGAACTGCGGTACGGTCTTGGTGGTATTGGCGAGCTGCCTCGCCGCTGCGTCGCCGAGCGCGAGCGGGGCCTGCGGTGTATCGGCCATGTATAAACTCCCTGCGAAAAACGGAAGGCAGAATTGCTTCGCCCGCCACCCCAGCGGGCGGAGGGAAGCTATATAGTTATGTCGATTATGCGATCAGCTCAGTCTTGAATCCAGGGCAGCCCATGGAAACGCCAGCCGCCCGTCCGGCCGCGATGCTGCTCCGGGTCGAGTTCCCCCTCGAAGCCCTCGAGCACGTTGAACGCATGTGCGAATTGCGCCCGCGTGGCCGCCTCGGCGGCGAGCCTTGACCGTGCCCCGCTGCGGCAAAAGAAGAGCAGCACTTCGTCCTTGCGCGTCTTGCCTTCGAGCTCGCGGAGAAAGCGCGGATTGCGGATGAACCCCGTACCGGTTGCCCAGGGTACCGGGAGGCTATCGGGTACGTAGCCAACGAACTTGCGCTCCTCCGGAGTGCGCACATCGATCAGTCGAGCCCGCCCAGACGATAAGAGCTGCCACGCCTCTTCCGGCCTCAGGTCGCCCGCATACGGGAGGGGGTTGGCCGCAGCCTGCGCGCGCGCGCGCTGCAGCACGGACGTTGTCTCGGCGGCGACACCATCTGCGATGAGGTCGATGGGTGCACCGCCTGCGCGCGGTGCAGGAATGCTGAGCTGCGGCAAAGTCATGACGGTCTCCTCGATCTGTGCGAACGAGTCCCACTCTAGACCGCCTTAGTCTGATCACGGAAATGACCAGTGAATATCGGCTCATAACAATGGGTAATAGCGCAATTCCCCAAGCTTCAACGGGTTGTCCTATGAAACGGTCAATTTACCGACGGATGCGGCCATCCGCGGTAGGCCGCGAGCCTCGGCGGACGAGCGCTGATCCGGTGCAGGCAGGCTCGGAGGCGCTTCAGTGGCGCTCGCCGCCCAATATCCTCTCGGCCGCCGCTGCCGCCTGCACCCGAAGCTCGGGCACCGCAGTGGACTCCCAGAGGTCGGGCTTGCGCAGGGTTCCAACGGTGATCAGATCCTCGATCGGCTCGCCCTTCACGAGCGCCACGCCGTCCGCCGTCGTGCGCACGCCGAGATGCAGCGGATCGGCCTCCAGGTGCCCCGCCTCGATGAGTCGCGTGACCACCGACGGAAGACCCGCCCTGCCCCCCGCCCCGGGGCCGGTACAGTTGATGATCCAATCGAAGCGCAGCTCCTCGGGTGCGACCGCGCCGCGACGGCATATCGTGAGGGTCACCCCGTCGCCATCGCCGCGGCCGCGGAGAACGCGCGCCGAGATCTTGCGAAGCAGTCCGCTCTGCGCGAACGCACGCACGTTGTCCGCAACGGCGGGCGCCATGCGGTGGCGCGCCGCTTCCCAGAAGGCGCGCGCATGGCGCAGAAACCGGTGTCGCTCGACGGCGGGCAGCGCGCGCCAGACGCGCGCGGTGTGCGGCCGCAGACCATCCACCACCTGCCGCCAGTCCAGGCCCTGCACCGTGGCACGGCGCACTTGCGCGCGGATCGCTCTCGTCAGCGCCCGCACGCGCGTCGTGCCTGCCGCAAGCACCGGCTCGAGCCAGTTCTGCGCATCGAGCGGCCGGAGCGGCGCCGGCGCGTGGGTCGAAGGCATGAGGCCACGGCGCGAGAGCGCGAGCACCGGCCCGGTGCGCGGCGTCTGCGACAACGATTGCAGCACGTCGATCGCGGTGAGCCCGGTGCCGAGCAGACAAACCGACTCGTGGGGTGCGATCGAGGCGAGCGCGAGCGCCGCCCATGGATCTCGAATGTATCGGGCGCCCGTCCCGCTCCAACCGTGAGCGAGCGGATCATCGGGCGGCCGGTGACCGGTCGCGAGCACGACGAGATCCGCATCGAATAAGCAGCCGTCGGCCCGGCGCAGCTGCCAGCCTCCCGCCGCTCGCCGCTCGATCGAGTCGACCTCGCCTCGATGGAACTCCACACTGAGGCCTGCGGCGGAGTCGGCCAGTGCCTCGAATAACGTCTCCCGCAAGTACTCGCCGTAGGTCCGTCGATCAGTGAAGCTGTAAGGGGTCACCGCGGGGTCTCGCCGCGCGCACCAGTCGAGAAAATCGCTGGGTCGATCGGGCCAAGCGCTCATGTTGGCGGCGGGTACGTTGAGTAGATGGCTCGCATCCGGGGTTCGATAGGCCGCTCCTTCGGCGAGTGAGGTCTGGCGATCGAACCAGAGGATGTGCAGAGGTCGCGCGTCCGCGAGGCGCCGGCGCGCAAGCTGGGCCGCCACCATGGCGCCCGAATAGCCGCCGCCGATGATGGCGACGACTTGTGCGTCCGGCGCGGGTGTGCCGCCGAAGGGCCGCGGCATCACACTCCCCGGCCGGACGGCGGCAAAGCGGCGCAGCTCCGGAAGCGGCGGAGAATAGACATGCAGGCTCACGAGAAGATCATCGTTTCCGGTATCGTTGCGGACCTCGTGAATCAGCTCACCCGCGTCCGAGCCGACTTCGCCGACCCGAAACTCCCGCGCGACCAAGGGCTCGACCAAGCTGTCGGCGCGGTGCACGAACCGCGTCTCGTGCGCCTGCCCAGCGAGAATCTTGAACACCGAGATCGCTCCGGCATGGTCGTGAGCACCGGTTCGTTGGCCCGGAAGCCAGGTCATCACGAGCACCTCGAACTCCTCGGTCCGCGCAATGCGCCGTCGGCCGTAGCCGAAGCGCGTCCGCGCAATGAAAGGCGAAACGTCGTCGGCCGAGAGCGGGCTGCGGGAAAGGATGTCGGCGATGCGCTCGGCACTCAAGCGCCCCTCGAGCGCGCGCAGCTGCGCGACGATGTCGGCTACTCGATCTCCCGGCCACGGAGGCTCCGGCTGCGGCATAGGAGCCTCTTCCGGCGTCGGGGATAGGCGCATGGCACCGGGGGATCGCACCATCTTCGTCTCCTCTGACTTCGATTGCCATCTATCAGGCAAGCCGCGTGCCAAGTCATAAGCAATTGATATCTATATATGGGCATCGGAAGCGAATCGCGGGAGGCTGTTGCTGAAGTAACAGAGCTGTTGCTATAGCAACAGTCGATCACTCGGATTCCTGTTGCCGGCCGCGAGTATGATGCGGCGGCGAAGCGGCGCGCTGGCCGGGAGGATTTCTTGAATTCGCATGCAGATTGTCCAGGGGGCTCCCCGATCCGTCATCCGGTGAGACGCCATGGTTGAACGAAAGCCGGTCCGGGGCGAGGAGACACCACCGCCCGCCGCCCGCCCGATGGCGCCCAAGCACCCGGCGCCCCCCGCTCTCCTCACGGTGCCCGGCGGGCAGACCAGTCCGCGAATCATCGCGGCCAGCGCGCTGATGTTCGAGGATCCGCGCTCCCGGGAGATCGCCGCCCACATTCAAAGGCTCGCCCCCAATGAGGCCAATGTCTTGATCACGGGCGAGACAGGCACCGGCAAGGAGCTGGTGGCACGCTACATTCACAGTCTCAGCCGCCGATGCACGGGCCCTTTCGTCGCAGTGAACTGCGCCGCGCTGTCGGAGCCCCTGGCCGAATGCGAGTTGTTCGGCCACGAGCGCGGCGCTTTCACCGGCGCCCACACCGCCCGCGCTGGATGGCTCGAGACAGCGCAATCCGGCACGCTCTTCTTGGACGAGATCGGCGATCTGTCGTTATCGATTCAGGTGAAGCTCCTGCGCGTCATTCAGGAGCGAGAAGTCGTTCGGGTGGGATCCCGGCGACCCATTCCGCTCGATGTCCGGTTGATCACGGCGACCAACGTCAACCTCGAGCGAGCGATGGCGGCCGGCAGATTCCGGGAGGATCTCTTTTACCGCATCAAGGTCGCCGAGATCACCCTGCTGCCCCTGCGAGAACGTCCGGGCGACATCGTCCCCCTGGCTCTGCATTTCCTGGCGGTCTATCGGGAGCGCCTCGGGCATTTGGCGGCGGCGTTCTCACTGGAGGCGATCGATTTGATGAGGCGCTATCCCTGGCCCGGCAATATCCGCGAGCTCGAGAACGTCGTTCATCATGCCTTGCTCGTCTCTCTGGGCTCGGTCGTGTCCGCCACGGACTTGCATCTTCCCCCGTTGGCCACCGAAGCGACGGCATCGCCGCCGTCGACCGGCGGGCTGGCGGAGGCGCTACAGAGCGCCGTGGAGAAGCCGCCGCCGAATCTGTACCGGACGGTGACCGACCTCCTCGTGCGCGCCGCCTACGAGCAATGCCGGCACAACCAAGTACATACCGCGGCGCTTCTCGGCATCACGCGCAACGTCCTGCGCGCTCAGCTCGCTCGCTTGTCGGTGATCAAGGGACGTCGTGCAGCGCCGCGCGCGCGAAAGAGCGGCCGCACGCAGCGACGGCGCTGAGCTGTCCCACGAGCCGCCATGCCGCATCTTCGGGCGATGCGCGGCCTCAGAAATTCGAGCGAAACTCGAGACCGACCGTCTGCGGCTGATTGGTGACGAGACGCGGCCGCCCCGTCACCTCGAGAGAATCCCGGCTACTACCGGGTGACTGAGATCGGCGTATGAGGATGCAGGAGCTGCGCCGCGTACACACCGACCGCGAGTCCCGCGAAGAACATGAGCGCTCGCGGATCCGCGCTGGCGAGCAATTGCAGGACTGGTCCGGGGCAGATGCCGCTCAGGCCCCAGCCGATGCCGAAAACCGAGCTGCCCAAAATCAAGGGCGCATCGCGCGTGCGATCGATTTCAGGCAGCGGACGGCCCAGAAGCGAAACGCGACGCGATCGCATGACCGTGAATGCCGGCAGCGCGACGGCAATGGCGCCGAGCATGGTGAGCGCGAGCGCCGGGTACCATGCGCCCGTCACATCGAGAAAGGCGATGACGTTGGCTGGGTTCGTCATCCCCGAGAGCAGCGCATCGTCGTGCACTACGATTGCCACGGCCAATAGCATTTGCGTCTATGCACATGCCGTTCGCGAGTCGACCCGTGGTGCTCCTATGGGGTGGTCCGGAGCGGCGATGGACAGCCGGCCGCGCCTTACAATCCGATGCGCCGTGAAATAAGCGGCAGTCCGTGAATCAATGAATGTTAGGCTGCGGCGTGATGCGCAAGTACGGCCTAACCGCGACGTAGCCCTTCGGGAACTTCTGGCTGATCAGCGCAGCGTCCTGCAACGAGGGCACTATGACGACATCCTCGCCGTGCTTCCAATTGCCTGGCGTTGCCACGCTATGATTATCGGTGAGCTGCAACGAGTCGATTACCCGGAGAATCTCCTCGAAATTGCGACCCGTGCTCGCCGGATAGGTGATGGTAAGACGAATCTTCTTCGCGGGATCGATCACAAAGAGCGAGCGCACGGTGGCCGTGGTGCTGGCCTTGGGATGAATCAGGTCGTAGAGCTCGCTCACCTTGCGGTCCGCGTCCGCGATGATCGGAAAGTTGACGCGAGTGCCCTGGGTCGCATTGATGTCTTCGATCCACTTGAGGTGCGACTCGACCGGATCGACGGAGAGGGCTATCACCTTGACTCCGCGCTTCGCGAATTCATCACGAAGCTTCGCGGTGAGGCCAAGCTCGGTGGTGCAAACCGGGGTGAAATCGGCCGGATGGGAAAAAAGCACTCCCCACTGATTCCCGAGCCATTCGTGGAAGCGGATCCGCCCCACCGTGGAATCCTGCTCGAAATCGGGCGCGGTATCACCGAGACGAAGGCTGGCCATGTGCAACTCCTTGTAGTTCCGAACGGTCGACATTTCTACTCGGGAACGTGCATCGCTCCAAATACCTGATTGCTAGATGCTCATACCGGGAAGGCAGAGCACGCTCCGGGCGCGTTGAAACCGCAGACACGCCTTTTGACCTAGAGAGTCAGAGTGAGCTCATCGGCTGCAGTCGAGATATCGAAATAGCCCGATGATATTGGTCAATTTCCGGCGAGCACGCGAGGATAGCGACACGGAAATCTAGGGATAGGTACCGATGAGGAAACCTCTCTCGGTGGGCTGGTTCGATTGGCCGCAATGGCAGAGCGAGATCGTGCGGCTCCTGCGAGCTGATTTTCTGCTCGAGCTTCAAGACATCACAGCGGAGGACATCGATTGGGTCTCCTGGCAACCCTACTACGCGCAAGGCAGATCGCCCCGGCAGGCGATCGAGCGGGCTCTGGAGCGCGACCTGTAGTCGATGAGGATGCCAGAGCCGCCGCAACGCGGCGGTCGAGGCTCACTGAGGCGGAGCTTTTGCTTTTCCATCGCGGAGCGTTGCCGCACGCCGAGATTCTGCCCTTGATGCTGGAAGCGACGTCGATTTCGCGTGAGGAGGACCACTGGTGAGCGTTGCCGCTCGATACGATGCGCAGGTCCTATCCGAGGACACCGAGGCCGTTGTTCACTACACGCGGCGAACCGGCGCGCGACCTGTCAATTACACCTTCGAACCGCCGCCGGGAGTACCACGCAACAGCGGCGAAGTCGACAAGCGGAAAGTCGCGATTCGCGATGCGCGACACTCCAAGGAGTTCTCGCTCGACGGTAGCGGGTTCGAGCTGGTGGACCACTGCGGCACCCTGATCGATTGGACCTCGTTTCAGGATGTCGAGCAGGTGCGAGCGATCGACTATCCGGAGATCGAGGCTCTGCTGCGGGCGGTGACGGGTGCCGATAAAGTGCTGATTTTCGATCACACACTGCGCCACAGCTCGGCCTCGCCCGGCCGAACGAGCCTGCGGGAGCCGGTCATGCGTGTTCACAACGATCAGACATTCGACTCGGCCCCACGACGCGTTCACAAGCACCTGCCCGCCGATGAGGCATCCCGACGCCTGCAACGGCGCTTTGCCATCATCAACTGCTGGCGTCCCGTGGGCGGCCCTGTGCTGAAGGCCCCTCTCGCGATGTGCGATGCCCGCTCGATCGAGCCGGGTGACCTGATTGCGAGCGATCTCGTGTATCCCGACTGGACGGGAGAGACCTACGCGTTCTCCTACGCCCCGCGACATCGCTGGTTCTGGTTTCCGAGGCAGACGGTTCGCGAGGCGGCGCTGCTCAAGATCTTCGATTCGGCGACGAACGGCTGCGCGCGCCTCACGGCTCACACGGCATTCGAGCACCCGACGAGTGCTCCCGATGCTCCCGATCGGAAGAGCATCGAGATACGAGCGCTGGTATTTTGGTGAATCTCCGCGGCCCTGCCATCGGCGGATCGCAACGAACCGAGCAGTTTTCGTCCGGCGTTGACACGGTAATGACGATATGAGCCCTTATCATTTGCTGGGCCGGTGTCGAGCCCGCAGGATGCAGCGGAACGTGCTGATGCGCAGGTGGTCAAAGATGCGTCCCTCTTCGCCCGTGTGCCGGCCGATCCTGATCGTTGGGCTCGCACTCGTTGCGAGCGTTGCGGCGGGTTCAGATGCCGGGACCGATGCTAAAGCCGCATCCTCGAAGAGATACGATCCGCGAGACTTGACTGGTATCTGGATGCAGACCCCAGATCGACCGTTCACGAGCTACCCCTTGACGCCTGAGTACCAAGCGAGCATGCGGTCCGTCGCAGTCCTGGGGCTGAGCTTACCTCCCGTACAAGCCAGATATGGGGCCATACGGCAAGCGGGCGCCAAGCCCTTGCTGTTGGCCGGCACGCTGTTCATTTTTTCGGTAGTGGGCGGCTATGTGGTGAATTACGGTATGCTGCTGCTGCTGCTGCGGAGCTAGCTTATTGCCGGTGCGCTCGACGCCCGATCCAACGGTTCACGTCACGACGGTACGTAGCGTATTTCTCTCCGAACAGTCGAGCCAAGGCCCGCTCTTCGGGAATGATCTGGGCGTAGGTGATGACCACCCAGTAGAGCGGCAGCACGAACAAGGTGCTGAGGCTACCGAGCCAAGTGGCCCAACCCACGAGCACCAGCAACAATCCCAGGTACATCGGGTTACGGGTGATGCTGAAGATACCCTCGGTCACCAGGTAGGTCGCCCTGTCGGGCTGTAGCGGGTTCACCGTGGTGCGCGCCTGCCGGAAGCTCATGAAGGCGGTCATGGTGATTGCGATCCCGACCGTCGTCGGGAGTAAGCCCAGCCGCTGCCACGGCCAGGGCATCCAACGACCCAGCGGAAGCCACCGATGCAGGGCCCACATCGCCAGAGCAGCGATGAGAGCA
>DATHCO010000080.1:0-6527 GCA_035319505.1 Steroidobacteraceae bacterium
GCCGCGGGCGCTTGAATGAGCATCACCTGGCTCACGCCCGATTGGCCGGTGCCGGCCCTCGCGCGGGCGTTATCGACGTGGCGCCAAGGGGGAGTGAGCTCTCCTCCCTACGCCTCCTTGAACCTGGCCTCCCACGTGGGCGATGGGGCCGAGGCGGTCGAGGAGAATCGCTCGAGACTCCGTCGCGCCGCTCGATTGCCCGCAGAGCCCACCTGGCTCACCCAGGTGCACGGGGCCCGAGTCGTGAATTTGGACCGACGCGAGGAGGCGGCGAGGGCGGCGGAGGGGAGCGCCCGCGCAGGCCCCGGGGCCGGCAGCGCCGCGCCCGTCGCTGATGGAGCCATCACACGCCGTCCCGGCGTCGTGTGCGCGATTCTCACGGCGGACTGCCTGCCGTTGCTGCTCGCCGCCGATTGCGGCGGCGTCGTGGCGGCCGCTCACGTGGGCTGGCGGGGCCTTGCGGGCGGTATCATCGAAGCGACGGTCGGCTCGATGGAGACGCCCTCGCGATCGCTCGTGGCGTGGTTGGGCCCTGCCATCGGCCCCGAGCATTTCGAGGTCGGTGCCGAAGTGCGCGAGGCGCTCCTCGGCACCGATCCGGGGGCGCTTGGGGCCTTCCGTGCGAATGCGCGCGGGCGATTCATGGCGGACCTCGCGGCACTGGCTCGCGGCCGGCTCGCCCGGTTGGGCGTCGAGCGGATCTGCGGGGGTGGGGAGTGTACTTACTCGGGTCCGGACAAGTACTTTTCCCATCGCCGCGACGGGACCACGGGTCGGCAGGCCACCCTCATCTGGCTCGAGGACCGTTGAATTGCGGGCGAGGGTCCCCACGTTGTGGGCACTGCGGATCGATTCCGAAGGATATTTCGCATGCGAATGGACAAGCTGACGACCAAATTCCAGTCCGCGCTGGGGGATGCCCAGTCGCTTGCGATTGGCCGGGACAATCAGTACATCGAGCCGGTGCACTTGATGGCGGCTTTGCTCGACCAACAGGGCGGCACCGCACGGCCGCTCCTCGAGAAAACGGGCGCGAACGTGGCGAAGCTGCGCTCCGATCTCGGGGGGGCGCTCGATCGCTTGCCGAAGGTCGAGGGGGCGGGCGGGGAGGTGCTGCTCGGCAACGATCTCAACAAGCTCCTCAACGTCACCGACAAGCTCGCGCAGCAACGGAGCGATCAATTCATCTCGAGCGAGCTGTTCGTGCTTGCAGCCTGCGAGACCCAAGGCGAGCTCGGGCGCATTCTGAAAGCCTGCGGCGTGAACCGCGCCGCCGTGGAGAAGGCGATCGAGGAGATTCGCGGGGGGGCCAAGGTGGAGGATGCGGGCGCCGAGGAGAATCGCCAGGCGCTCGAGAAGTACAGCATCGATCTCACCGAGCGCGCCTCGCAGGGCAAGCTCGATCCGGTCATCGGCCGCGACGACGAGATTCGACGCACGATCCAGGTCCTGCAGCGGCGAACCAAGAACAACCCCGTGCTCATCGGCGAGCCCGGGGTCGGCAAGACGGCGATCGTCGAGGGGCTCGCGCAGCGCATCGTCAACAGCGAGGTGCCCGAAGGGTTGCGTAACAAGCGCATTCTCGCGCTCGACATGGGCGCGCTCATCGCGGGGGCCAAGTTTCGCGGCGAGTTCGAGGAGCGCCTCAAGGCCGTGCTCACGGATCTCGCCAAGCAGGAAGGGCAGATCATCCTGTTCATCGACGAATTGCACACCATGGTCGGCGCCGGCAAGGCCGAGGGTGCGATGGACGCGGGGAACATGCTCAAGCCCGCGCTCGCCCGCGGTGAGCTGCACTGCGTCGGTGCGACGACTCTCGACGAGTACCGCAAGCACATCGAGAAGGACGCCGCACTCGAGCGCCGCTTCCAAAAGGTGCTCGTGGACGAGCCCTCGGTCGAGGATACCATCGCGATCCTGCGCGGCCTGAAGGAGCGCTACGAGGTGCATCATGGGGTCGAGATCACCGATCCTGCCATCGTCGCGGCGGCGACGCTGTCGCACCGCTACATCTCCGACCGCCAGCTGCCCGACAAGGCGATCGACCTGGTCGACGAGGCGGCCTCGCTCATCCGCATGGAGATCGATTCGAAGCCCGAGGCGCTCGATAAGCTCGACCGGCGCATCATTCAGCTCAAGATCGAGCGCGAGGCGCTCAAGAAGGAGACCGACGAGGCCTCGCGCAAGCGCTTGACCACGTTGGAGGACACGCTCAGGGGCCTCGAGAAGGAGTACGCCGACCTCGAGGAAGTCTGGAAGGCCGAGAAGGCCTCGGTGCAAGGCGCCGCGCAGATCAAAGAGGAGCTCGAGCGCGCGCGCACCGATCTCGACGCTGCGCGTCGCGCGCAGGACCTCGCGCGCATGTCCGAGCTTCAATACGGGCGCATCCCCGCGCTCGAGCAGCGGCTCGCGAAGGCGCTCGAGGCGGAGAAGAAACCCAATCAGCTCCTGCGCAATTCCGTGACCGAGGTCGAGATCGCCGAAATCGTGTCGAAATGGACCGGGATTCCGGTCTCGCGCATGCTCGAGGGCGAGCGCGAAAAGCTCCTTCGCATGGAAGAGGTGCTGGAGAAGCGCGTGGTCGGCCAGCACGAGGCGGTGAAAGCCGTGGCCGATGCGATTCGCCGCTCGCGCGCGGGTCTGTCCGACCCCCACCGACCCCTGGGCTCGTTCATGTTCTTGGGACCCACCGGCGTCGGCAAGACCGAGCTTTGCAAGGCGCTCGCCGAGTTCATGTTCGACACCGAAGAGGCCATGGTGCGCATCGATATGTCGGAGTTCATGGAGAAGCACTCGGTCGCGCGCCTGATCGGCGCACCGCCGGGCTATGTCGGCTACGAGGAGGGCGGGTACCTCACCGAGGCCGTGCGCCGCCGCCCGTACAGCGTCATTCTGCTCGATGAGATCGAGAAGGCGCATCCCGATGTGTTCAACGTGCTGCTCCAGGTGCTGGACGACGGCCGCCTCACCGACGGGCAGGGACGGACGGTCGACTTTCGCAACACCGTCGTGATCATGACCTCCAATCTCGGCAGCCAGGCGATCCAGGAGCTCGCCGGCGAGGCGAACTACGCCAAGATGAAGGCTGCGGTGCTGCAGGTGGTCAGCCAGCATTTTCGACCCGAGTTCATCAATCGGGTCGATGAGATCGTGGTATTCCATCCGCTCGGCCGGGAGCAGATCCGCTCCATCGTGGATATTCAGCTGGCCCGGCTCCGTCAGCGGCTCGCCGAGCGCGACATCCAGCTGCGGCTCGATGATGCCGCTCGCGACCGGATCGGCGAGGCCGGATACGACACCGTGTACGGCGCGCGGCCCTTGAAGCGCGCGATTCAATCGCAGATCGAGAATCCGCTCGCGCAACAGATCCTGCGCGGTGATTTCATCGCGGGCGACCGAGTGGTCGCGAAATGGAAGCGCGACGGCTTGATATTCGAGAAGGAGCGCTTGCATTGAGAAGCAGCGCTTGCACTGAGGCCTCGGAGCTTCGCTATACTTTTTGGCTCGAGGCTCGATAGCGTCTTAGGATGAAGGACACCCATGCCGTTTTATGAGTATCAGTGCGCAAGCTGCGGCCATTCGCTCGAGGTCATGCAGAAGGTCAGTGACGCACCGCTGAAGAAGTGCCCCCATTGCGGCAAGCCGCAGCTGCAGAAGCTCATGTCGGCACCCGTGTTTCGCTTGAAGGGCGGCGGCTGGTACGAGACGGATTTCAAATCGGATCAAGACTCAAAGCGCAATCTCGCGGAGCGTCCCGAGCCCGAAGCTGCGAAGGAGGAGAAGAAAGAGGGGGCGCAGGCCAAGGACGCGGCCGCTCCTGAGGCGGCGAAGGGCGTAGAGAAGGGCGCTGCAGAGAAGGTCGCGGACAAGCCGGCGGCGCAGAAGGCGGCGGCGGAGAAGACGGCGTCCGCGGCATCTGCCAAGAAGCCGGCCGAGGCGACCTCCGGCCGACGCTCCGTATCGGTGTCGAATAAGGTCAATCTGCGCAAGTCGGGCCAGCGAAGACACGCCGTCAAGCGCAGCGCCGCGAAGCCCGCGCGCCGCCGCTAGCGCAGGGCCCATCCGGTGCGCACTCATTATTGCGGAGTGGTCGGCGAATCGTCGATCGGGGAGACCGTCACGGTGGCCGGCTGGGCGCATCGCCGGCGCGATCACGGGGGCGTCATCTTCATCGATTTGCGCGACCGCGAGGGGCTCTTGCAGATCGTGTTCAATCCGGACGCCGCGGAAGTGTTCGCGAAGGCCGAGCGCGTACGCAATGAATTCGTGCTCGAAGTCACCGGAGTCGTGCGCCGCCGTCCCCCCGGCACCGCGAACCCGCATTTAAGATCCGGACAGGTCGAGCTGCTCGCCCAGGCGCTCGAGATCTTGAACCGCTGCGAGCCGCTCCCGTTCCAGCTCGATGAGCACGTGAGCGAGGAAGTACGGCTGCGTTACCGCTATCTCGACTTGCGGCGCGAGGTCATGCGCGAGCGGCTGCTCCTCAGGGCTCGCATCGCCCGAGCGATGCGCCGCTATCTCGATGCGGCCGGCTTCATCGATATCGAGACACCGATGCTGTCGAAGGCGACACCGGAGGGTGCGCGCGATTATCTCGTGCCGAGTCGCACGCATCCCGGAAAGTTCTTCGCCTTGCCGCAGTCACCGCAGATCTACAAGCAGCTCCTCATGATGTCGGGGTTCGACCGCTACTATCAGATCGTGCACTGCTTCCGCGACGAGGATTTGCGCGCCGATCGGCAGCCCGAATTCACTCAGCTCGACATCGAGACCTCGTTCCTCGATCAGCTGGAGATCCAACGGATCATGGAAGGTCTGATCCGGCATCTCTTCAAAGAAGTGCAGGGAGTCGACTTACCCGACCCGCTGCCGCGGATGAGCTACGCCGAAGCGATGCGCCGCTTCGGATCGGACAAACCCGACCTGCGCGTGCCGCTCGAGCTCCTCGACGTGGCCGATCTCGTGCGCGGCTCGGACTTCAAGGTGTTTGCCGGACCGGCCGCCGACCCCGGCGGGCGAGTGGCCGCGCTCAGAGTGCCCGAGGGCGGAAAGCTCTCGCGCAAGGAGCTCGACGACTACGCCGCCTACGTGGCGCGTTTCGGCGCGAAGGGATTAGCCTACGTCAAGGTGAACGAGGTGGCCAAGGGACGCGAGGGCTTGCAGTCACCGATCCTGAAATTCCTGAGCGATGCAGCCATCGCCGGAGTTCTCGAGCGCACCGGGGCGGGGGATGGGGACTTGATTTTCTTCGGGGCGGATACGAGCAAGGTCGTGAACGATTCGCTGGGTGCGTTGCGCCTCAAGGTGGGCGAGGACTTCAAGCTCGTCGCGCCCGGTTGGCGAGCGCTGTGGGTGGTCGATTTCCCGATGTTCGAATGGGACGCCGATGCCAGGCGCTGGGTGGCCATGCATCACCCCTTCACGAGCCCCGTGAACTCGGACTACGCCGCGCTCGCAGCCGATCCGGGCGAGGCGATCGCCAAGGCCTACGACCTCGTGCTCAACGGCTCGGAGATCGGTGGGGGCTCGGTGCGCATTCACTTGCCGGAGCTGCAATCCGTGGTCTTCGACCTGCTCGGCATCTCGCCGGAGGAGGCACAGCAGAAGTTCGGTTTCCTCTTGGAGGCGCTCAAGTTCGGCGCGCCGCCTCACGGCGGAATCGCCTTCGGTCTCGATCGCCTCGCGATGCTCATGGCGGGCGCCGAGAGCATTCGCGACGTCATTGCATTTCCGAAGACCCAAACGGCGGCGGATCCCATGATGGACGCTCCCACCGAGGTGAGCGAGGCTCAGCTCAAGGAGCTCCACATCCGCTTGCGCACTTCCACTCCCCCCAAGGTCGACTAGGCCCCGTTTCCCAGGAGCAGGCACCCGACATTGCAGCCATTTCGACGCCCGGAGTCCGTGCTGATCGTGATCTATACCGCCGCGGGCGAATTCTTGCTGCTCGAGCGGCGTAGACCGCCGGGATACTGGCAATCGGTGACCGGGAGCCTCGAGTGGGGTGAGACCGCGGACGCCGCTGCGCGCCGCGAGCTCGTCGAAGAGACCGGCATTACGCAAGGGGTCCTGCGCAACCTCCAGTGGACGCAGACCTACCAGATACTCCCCGCGTTCGGCAAGAAGTACGCGCCCGGCGTCACGCGCAACCTGGAGCACGCCTTCGCATTGAAGCTCGCCGCGCAGGTGCCGGTGCGGTTGAGCGAATCCGAGCACGTGCAGTATCGCTGGCTGTCGGGCGACGAAGCGGCGGCGCTCGCCTCCTCGAGCACCAATCGAGCCGTTATTCTCGAGCTGCGACGCCGCTCCTAGCGCGAATTATTCATGAAGAACGATACATATCACGAGGAGCCGGCTTTGGAAGGGAATTTTCCGGGGCGTGAAAAACACGGGCGCGACGCATGCGTCGCGCGGGTGGCCATGGATGGCCACCCAGGGCTTGCGCGCAGCAGGGACTGCGCAGCGCAATGTTTTTCCCGCAGCCTCCACGGACGGATTCACGGCGGCCCGGAAAATTCCCTTCCAAA
>DATHCO010000081.1:0-5452 GCA_035319505.1 Steroidobacteraceae bacterium
CGCGCATCGGGCGCAACATCAGTGCCTGATCATGCTCGCCGGCAGTTGCCGAGTGCGGATCGATGACGGCGCGCGCAAGTCGGCGCTCGTGCTGGATTCGCCTCGCACGGCGCTTTACGCACCGCCGCTCACCTGGCTCGACATCGACGATTTTGCGGCAGGGTCGATTTGCCTGGTGCTGGTCTCTGACGTCTACGACGAAAGCGATTATGTGCGTGACTATGCCGAGTTCTCGCGCCTGGTCGCGAAGCGCGCCGGCGCAGCACCGGCTCGATGAAGATCCTCATCCTGAATCGGGACTATCCGCGCTTCCTCAACGACCTGTACGCTTCCCGCCCGCAGTTGTGCACAGCCTCCTACGCCGAGCAACTCGCGGTGCGCAATGCGACGTTGTTCGGCGTCGCGGATTTCTATTCACGCGGGTTCGCTGCGTGCGGCAACAGCGCACAGGAGATTCATGTCAACAACCGGTGGCTGCAGTCGGCATGGTCGCGCGAGAGCGGCATGCACGCGCCGGCGCCGCCGCCGCCGCAGATAGCGGCCGCGCGCTCGGCGCTCGCCCCGCTGGTGGGCCTCGCGCGCAGACACCTCTTGTCGATGGCGCGGCAGTTCGTACCGCGTCAGCTGCAAGCACAAGAGGAGCGCATTCTCGCGGCGCAGGTTGCCTCCATGAAACCGGACGTGATCCTGAACCAGGAGATGAGCTACGTGCGCAGCGCGTGCCTCGAGCGGATCGTGCCGCCCGGCACCAAGATCGTCGGCCAGATAGCGTCCGCGCTGCCCGTGGGGGAGGACTACACCCGCTACGATTTGATCATCTCCTCGCTGCCCAACCTGGTCCGGCGCTTTCGGGACTGGGGGCTGCGCGCGCAACTGAGCCCGCTCGCATTCGATGCCCGGGTGCTCGAGTGCCTCGGCACGGCGGCCGCGCGCGACATCCCTGTCTCCTTCGTCGGCAGTCTCTCGGTCGACCATCGGGCGCGTTTGCAGCTGATCGAGACGCTCGCGGCGCGCGTACCGCTCAAACTGTGGGGTAGCGGGATCGAGGAGTTGCCGCGCTCCTCGCCTGTCCATCGATGTTTCCAGGGGGAGGCATGGGGCATCGAGATGTACCGGATCCTGGCGCGCTCGCGTGTGACGATCAATCATCACATCGATCTGGCGGAGGGTTACTCGAACAACATGCGCCTGTACGAGGCGACCGGCTGCGGAGCTTTGATGATCGTGGATCACGGCAGGAATCTCGCGGATCTGTTCGAGCCTGGCCGGGAGGTGATCGCCTACTCATCTGCCGAGGAATGCGCGCGCGCGGTGCAGTGGATGCTGTCGGACGAGCCTCGGCGCGCCGAGATCGCCGCTGCCGGGCAGCGACGAACGCTGTCCGAGCACACCTACGGCCGGCGCGCCCGGGAGCTTTCGGAGATGTTCGCGGAGCTCTAATCCTGCGCAATCGAGCTCGAGCCGTGATGCTCGAGGATAAGCCTGATATGCTGGCCAGCGCGAGCGGTGCATGCTCGCGAGAGAAATCCGAGGAACATGAGCAACATCCATATACCCATCATCGATCTGTCCGCAGGCTATCGGCGCTACCGCGAGGAGATCGACGCCCGCGTGGCGGGCGTGATGCAGAGCGGCTGGTATATCCTGGGCGAGCAGGTCGCGCGCTTCGAGAGCGAGTACGCCGCGTGGCTCGGCGTCCCGCACGTCGTCGGCGTAGCGAACGGAACCGATGCGATCCATCTGGCGCTGCGATCCCTCGGCATCGGGCCGGGCGATGCCGTATTCACGGTGTCTCACACCGCAGTCGCCTCGGTCGCCGCGATCGAATTGACGGGCGCGACTCCGATTCTCGTAGACGTCGATGCATCGACGTACAACATCGATGTCAACAAGCTCTCCGAGACGGTCCGCGGATTCGCCAAGATCTCGCGCACGCTCCGTCCGAGAGCGCTTCTCGCCGTGCATCTCTACGGCCTTTCCTGCGACATGGCGGCGCTCATGCGCATCTGCTCGGAGGCGGGCCTCGATCTCATCGAGGATTGCGCGCAGGCTCATGGGGCGAAATTCGACGGCGAGCCGGCGGGATCGCGGGGCGTCGCCGCGACGTTCAGCTTCTATCCGACCAAGAATCTCGGTGCCTTCGGAGATGCGGGAGCGGTTGCATTTCGAGATGCCACCTTGGAGCAGCGGTGCAGGGCCTTGCGCGAATACGGCTGGACGAAGCGCTACGTGAGCGAATTCACCGGCATCAACAGCCGACTGGATGAGATCCAGGCGGCGGTACTCAGCGTGAAGCTCAAGCACCTCGAGGATGAGATCGCAGCGCGGCAGGCGGTCGCGCGCCGCTACGATGCCGCACTTCGGGGCATCCTCGAGATACCCGCCGTGCCCTCGAAGTCCGAGCACTCCTACCACCTGTACGTCGCGCGCTGCGCAGCGCGCGATTCGCTCAGAAGCCATCTGCAAGAGGCGGGCATAGGATCGGCTGTCCACTATCCGGTACCGGTCCATCTGCAGCCCGCTTATGCCGGCCGACTTCCGCTGGGGGTCGGGGGCCTTGCGGTGAGCGAAGCGCTCGCGCACGAGGTCATCAGCCTTCCGATGCACCCCTTCTTGAGCGCAGAGGACGTGGAGCGAGTCGTCGGGGCCGTGCGGGATTGGCGGCGCTCGCGCTAAACTGGCGTCGAATGAGTAACCACTACTGCTGCTACTTCGACCACCGCTACCTGCCCCGCGGGGTCGCGATGATCCGCTCGCTCCGCGCGTGGGATCCGTCGGCGCAAATGTGGGTGCTGGCGCTGAGCGAGGAGTGCTTTCGGGCGCTCTCGGAGCTCGAGGAGCCGGCGCTACATCTGGTGCGAACGCAGGATCTGGAAGCCGCGTATCCGGCGCTCGCAGTGGCGCGCACCAACCGCAGCGTCATCGAGTATTACTTCACTTGCACGCCCTCGCTCGTGCGCTTCGTCCTCGCAAGGGTGGCCGAGCAGGAAGTGGTGACCTACGTCGACGGGGACCTTTACTTCTTTTCGGATCCCCAGCCCTTGTTCACGGAGCTCGGAACTAACTCGGTCAGCATCATCCCGCATCGATTTCCCCCAGGGCTCAAGTACCTGGAGAAATACGGGCTCTACAACGTCGGCTGGATGAGTTTTCGCAAAGATCAGCGAGGAGAGGCGGTCGCGAGCTGGTGGCAGGATCGCTGCAACGAGTGGTGCTACGACATCCTGGATGGGGATCGATTTGCGGATCAGAAGTACTTGGACCGCATCGCGACCGACTTCGAGGGCGTCGTCGTGCTTCAGCATCGCGGCGCCAACCTCGCCCCGTGGAATGTCGGGGGTCACCGGCTGTCGATCGTGGACGGCCGGATCATCGTCGACAGCGACTGGCCATTGATCTTTTTTCACTTTCACGGCCTGAGGAAGCTCGGAGCAAGGACGTATGTTCCGGGTCATTTCCGCTATCGCGCACCGTTCAGTCGGCTGATACGCGCGCACCTGTACCGGCCGTACATCCAGCGACTGGAGGCGATTTCCGAGGAGACTTCGGGGTATTTCGTCGCACCGACGAAGACCCTTGCCCGATACGTGAGCGAGCAGGGGAGTACCGGAGAGCGGATCGCCGCGTGGCTGAAAAGGCCGGCGAAGGATTTGCTTGCGATCCTGACCGGCGAGTTCATCGTCGCGAGCAGGTTCCGTCCGTCGCCCCCTGCGCTCGACGGCAGCCCGGTGAGCCCGGCCTCGGCAAGCGCTTCGAGCCTCGCCAGAGCGGCGCAGGGAGCGACCGCTCCGCTGCGGATCATCGTCGTGCACAACTATTACGGCTCTTCGGCGCCATCGGGGGAGAACAACGCGGTCGATGCAGAAATCGCGATGCTGCGACGGTTCGGCAGCGAGGTGCACACCTTCACGCGCGAAAGCGATGAGATTCGCGACGTCGGCGTGCGCGGCCTGGTGCATGGCGGGCTCACCTATCCCTGGAATCCGATCGAGGTCGCACGCTTGAAGAGGCTGTTGCGCGTCGCGAGGCCCGACATCGTGCACGTCCACAATACCTTTCCGCTGATCTCCCCCGGGATTTTCTGGGCGATTCGCAAGCATGCGGTGAGCGTCCTCACCGTGCACAACTATCGGCTGTTCTGCGCCTCCGCACTGCTGCTGCGCGATGGAGAGGTGTGCACGCGTTGCCTCGACGAGCACTCGGTCATGCCCGCTTTGCGCTATGGCTGCTACCGCGGGAGCCGGGTTGCCACGCTTCCGATCGCGCACAGCATCGCACTGCACAACGCCCTGGGCACGTGGCGAACTCAGGTCGATGCGTTCATCGCCGTGACGGAGTTCCAGCGGGATAAACTCATTGCGGCGGGACTGCCGCGCGATCGAGTCCACGTGAAGTCGAATTTCTTCCCGGGCTGTCCGTCCGTCCTCCCCTGGGAGTCGCGCCGCGCCGGGCTGTATGTGGGGCGTCTTTCGCCGGAGAAGGGAGTCGAGTACCTGGTGCGAGCCTGGCTTGACTTGGGGCCGCGTGCGCCGGCCTTGCGCATCGTCGGTGACGGTCCGCTGCGAGGCTCGCTCGAGCTGCTCGCGAAGTCGCGCGGGGGTGCGAACATCGAGTTTCTCGGAAGCGTGCCGCCGGCTGTAGCGGTCGAGGAAGTGTCGCGCGCCAAGCTTCTGTTCTTGCCCTCCATCTGCTATGAGGGATTTCCCGTCGTGCTGCAGGAGGCCTTTGCCGTCGGTACGCCGGTCGCTGTGTCCGGGATCGGTTCGCTTCCCGTCATCGTGCAGGACGGCGTGAACGGCTTCGTGTTCGAGGTGCGCAATCCCGTATCGATCGGGGACCTCGTGCGCCGGGTCTGGGACGACGCGGCGCTCCTCGAGAGACTCTCGGCCGGAGCCCGCTCCAGTTTCCAGGCAAATTACACCGAGGACAGCAACCATCGACGGCTCATGGAGATCTACGCCGCCGCGATCGCGCAGCGACGATACGCTATCGCCGAGGCCCCCCGGCTCGCCTCACCGCGGCGCTCGAGCGGGTAGCACCAGGCGCTGCAATACGAGCCACAGGAACAATGGGCTCGACACGAGCGTGCGCCTCCAAAGGCGGCGGGGCTCGAGCGCCAGCCGATGCACCCATTGCAGTCCGATGCGACGAATCCACGCGGGCGCATGCGCAACGCGCTCGGTGTAAAAATCAAAGACGGCGCCGATCGCCGCTCCGCAGCCCACATCGCAACGACGCATCAGCTCGAGGAGCACCTTTTCCTGCTTCGGCGAGCCGAGGCCAACCCAGAGCACGTCGGCCCGAAATGCGCCGATCCGGCGCGCCATCTCGTCGATGTCGGCGTCGTCGAACTCGTCCCGGTAGGGAGGTGCGTAGCTACCCACCTCGACGACGCCGGGAAAGTCCGCCCGGTACTTCCTGACCAACTGATTCAACAGCTCATCGTTGCCCC
>DATHCO010000082.1:0-2385 GCA_035319505.1 Steroidobacteraceae bacterium
TGCCCTTCGCGCCAGCATACTTGCCGGTGCCGCCCGTGACCGTGAGGAGCGAGTCACCCGTATCGTTGAAGGGTCCCTCGACGGTGATCTGTCCGGCCTTCAGGATCAACGTCCAGAAGCACTCCCAACTCTTGCCCACCACGGTCCGCACACAGTACCCCTGATCGGATCCGACTTCCGTCTTGTTGGTTGCGTCGTACACCTTGTTGGCGAACACGAGGGTGTCGCCGACCGCATCCGTTTTGTTGGCGCCGAGATGGAGCGTCGTCTCGCCCACCGGCCGTTCGACCACGACGATCTGTTCGGCGGCGAGTGCAGGCAAGGTCACGAAAGCAGCGGCGGCGAGCGCCCAGCGAATCGATCTCATCATGCGGTCTCCCCTGGTTGTAGTTCTCACGCTGCAATGATAGCAAGCCTGAAACCTGCGAGCCTATCTGAGCCATTCCCGTGGCCGCGGCCGTGCCCGAAGGCCTCAGCGCTGCTTGAGCGCCTCGAGCTCATCGGCTGCCCGTAGGGCACCGGTCCATCATGCCGGAAAAGCGACACAGCAGAAAAATTTCGAGCAGCGCGCGCCCCGGCGCATCGGGAAGCGCACGAGGCCCGGCGGCCCGGGGGCATTCTTGTTGAACGTTCGGTGAAAAACCGCGCTAGGATGGAGGCTCGGCCGGGCAACGGTGCGGCGAGCCCCGGCCATTGAGGGAAGGATTGCGCGGATGAAATATTCGAATCTCGTGGAGCGCATCGGCGGCGAGGGCGCCGATGCGTGGGACGTGCACTATACAGCCTCGGCCGCGCTCGATCGCGGCGAGGACGTCATCATCTTGAGCGTCGGCGATCCTGATCTCGACACGCCACGGGCGGTGGTCGAGCGGGCGGTCGAGACGCTGCGTGCGGGCGATACACATTACACGCCGGTTCCGGGCCGCGAGCGGCTGCGCCAGGCGATCGCCCGCTCGCACCGCGAGCGCAACGGCCAGGCGGTCGATGCGGCCAACGCGATCTTTCTTGCCGGAGCGCAGAATGCGCTGTTTGCCGCATCGCTGTGCATCGCCGGTCCGGGCGATGAGGTCATTGCATTCGAGCCGCTCTATCCCACCTATCCTGCGACGATCGAGGTCTCCGGCGCGCGCATGGTGCGCATACCGGCGCCCGCCGCATCGGACTTTCGACCGGACCTCAAGGCGCTCGAGGCGGCGATCACGCCGCGCACCCGCGCGATCTTCTTCGCGACGCCCAACAATCCGAGCGGGGTGATCATGAGCGCCGCCGAGCTTGCCGTGATCGGCGAGCTGGCCGAGCGGCACTCGCTCTGGGTAGTCGTCGATGAGGTGTACGCCGGGCTCGCCCCCGGGGGCCGCGTACCGAGCCTCGCCGTGAAACTTCCCGGGCAAGTGATCACGATCGGGAGCCTGTCCAAGTCGCACGCGATGCCCGGCTGGCGAGCAGGCTGGATGGTGGGTCCCAAACCCTTGATCGTGCACGCCGAAGCGCTCGCTATTTGCATGCTCTACGGGTTGCCGGGGTTCGTGCAGGAAGCCGCCCTGACCGCCCTCGGCATCGCCTCCGCCGCGGAGTCGCGCATGCGCGAGTTCTGCGCGAGCCGGCGCGACTTCGTGCTCGCCCAGCTCGAACGAGTACGGGAGATTCGCTGTTTCGTTCCGGAGGCGGGCATGTTCATGCTGATCGATGTGCGCGGGAGCGGCTTGTCGGGGTACGATTTCATGAGCGAGCTATACGATTCGGAGGGAGTGTCGGTGCTCGACGGTGGCGCGTTCGGCAAGGGAACGGCGAGCTGCGTGCGACTGTGCTTCGCGACCGATGAGGCGACGCTCGCGGAAGGGTGCGCTCGCATCCGACGCTTCGCCGAGCGCGCAGTGAAAAGGACCGCCACATGAGCGATATGGGAATCGTCGTGCGAACTCCAGGTGGGCCCGAGGTGCTCGAGTGGGCGGCGCTCGACTCCCAGGCTCCGGGGCCCGGGGAGGCGCGCATCGTGCAGCGCGCGATCGGCGTCAATTTCCTCGACATCTATTTTCGCACCGGCTTGTATCCCTGGCCCTCGAGCCCCCTGATTCCGGGCGCCGAGGCGGCCGGGGTGGTCGAGGAGGTGGGACCCGGGGTCGGCGATCTCGCGGTCGGCGACCGGGTGGCCTACACCTTGCCGGTCGGGGGCTATCGCACCCGGCGAGTCGTGCCGGCCGAGCGTCTCGTGAAGCTGCCGAGCTCCATCGAGTTCGACGTCGCCGCATCCGTCATGCTGAAGGGACTCACGGCACAGTATCTCGTCGCATCCTGTTATCCCGTCAAGGCCGGCGATACCGTGCTCGTGCATGCGGCGGCGGGAGGCGTGGGGCTTCTCCTCGGCCAGTGGTTGAAGGCGCTCGG
>DATHCO010000083.1:0-11055 GCA_035319505.1 Steroidobacteraceae bacterium
CGCGAGGCCACCAAGCACAAGAGCTCGTCGCCCACGGCGTGCCCCAGTGTGTCGTTCACCCGCTTGAAGTTGTCGAGGTCGAGATAGAGCACGGCGAGAATCCGCTCGTGTTGCTGGGCTGCTCCCAGCGCGCTCGCCAGGCGGTTGCGTGCCTGCTCGCGATTCGGCAATCCCGTGAGCGCATCGAAGTAGGCGAGCTTCACGATGCGATGCTCCGCGCGCCATTTGCTCGCCAGCGAAATCGTCATCTGCCGAATCTCGTGCGGGTGAAACGGCTTCTGAAGATAGGACAGCTTCTCCTCGGGCGGCACGATCGTGCTCAGGTCGGCGGGGTCGACATCCGAGTAGGCCGTGCAGAGGACGATCTCGATCGCCGGATCGAGCTCCCGAATGCGTGCGGCGGCCCACACCCCGTCCGGACCGGGCGGCATTCGCATGTCGAGAAAGGCGATTGCAAAGGGCTCGTCTGCGGCCAGGCTCTCACGCACGGCGGTGACCGCGGCCTCCGCCCCCTCGCAGAACACCGGCACGAAGACCGTGCTGCGCGAGGATAACTTCTTCGCGACCTGTTCGGCCACGGGCTTGGTAAAGAGCCGCTCCCTCAGGTTTCGGAACACCGCGGTCTCACCGCTCATGTCCGCTTCCGTGAGGACCTGGCGATAGGATTCGCGCACCTCTGCTTCATCGTCGGCAATGAGCACGCGGATTGCCGGTCGTCTTAAGTCGTTCACGGTTGTTACCTCAAGTTTCCCGAATCGTCAACGGCAGCATCAGATGGAGCGAGGCCCCGAGGCCGCGGCCCTCGCTTGCCGCCCAAATTCGGCCTCCGAGCGCGGCGATCGCATTCGCGCACCAATGCAGTCCAATCCCGTGGTTCGTGTCCTTCGATTTGGTGGTGAATCCCTTCTCGAACACGCGCTCGAGATGCTCACGAGCGATCCCCACGCCGTTATCCGCGCAAAGGAGGTGCAGCTGATCCCGCTCGTGCTCGCGGACGATTTCCGCCTCGACGCGCAGCGTGCCCTTGTCCCGACCGGCATCGCGCACGGCGTCCGCCGCATTGATGATGAGATTTTGCAGAATCAGGCGCAGCACCGTGCGCGCCACGCGCACGGCGCCGAGGCGGCGCAGCGACTCGCCGGCATCCACGGTGAGCCGCTGGCGACAGGCATCGGGCACGATTTCCAGCGTCTGAGTCACGAGGTCCGTGAGGCGCACTGACTCGATCACGGGCTCCGTGTGCGTCGAGCGCATGAGCTCGCCCAGGGCCGTATGCACGATGCGCATCTGGCGCTGGATCACCGCGACGTCCGCCTGCGACTCCTCGATGGCCTGCGCCATCTCGCGACAACCCAGGCGCATAAACTCCCTGAGTTCCTCGTGGCGCGCTGTGCCTGCATGCTCGCTGGTGAGCTCGGCGTGTGCGGCCTCGATATCGCCGATGGGCATGTCGCGCAGGCGATTCTCGAGCTTCGACAGGCGTACCGCCAGCGGGGTCATGGCATTGCCCAGGTTGTGCAGCACGCCTTTCGCGAGCTCGGCGAATCCGGACTGAAAGGATTGGTCCACCAGCTCTCGCCGCGATTGCTCGACACGGGCCACCATGCGATCGAATTCCCGCGCCAGACCGCCGATCTCGTCGTTATCGGCGAAGTTGAGGCGCGCCGTGAGATCGCTTCCCTCGCCGATCACGAGTGCATGCCGGGTGACCCGCGCGAGTGGGTCGAGAACGACGCGATTTAAAATGATGAGCAGCAGCACCAGCACGAGGATCGCCGCGCCGATGAGGTAAGCGGAGGCATAGGTCACGGCGTTGTGGCCACGCGCCGTGATTCTCCGCGGGAGCTCCACTCGCAGAGTCATGAGGGAATTGCCGTAGATGTCCTCGAAAGAGCGCTCCACCTGCGTCGCCCCGCCCGTCTCGGTCACCTTCTCGGGCGGCGTCGAGCGCGAGCTCGGGATCATCGACAGGTTCACCTGAGCGCGCGCGCCGAGCGAGCGCACCTCGACGGCGGTAAGGAGCTGCCCCATGATGACCATGCCGAGCGAGCGCCCGCTGCCGGTTCCGTCGAGAACGGGCGCCGCGGCAATCATCATCGGCCCGTGATTGGTTTGAATCAGCCCCCGGGCGGGCTTGCCGCTCGCGAGATATTGCCGCCACGGAAAATCCGGCGGCAGCGATTTCCAGGATGCCACGTCGAGGTCGAGATGCTCGCCCGATACCAAGTCGAGCGTGCTCGACACGACCACCTCGCCTCTCAAGTCCGCGATCATCAATGCATTGACCTGCAGCTGCTTCATCGCGATCGGCGTGATGTTGGCGCGCACGAACTCCTCGTTCGGCACCTGCACGTAGCGGTACACGTCCTGCCAATTACCCCAATCGGCGGCAGTCACCTCGAGCCCGTCGAGGCTCATATCGAGCGCATACGAGATGCGCTTCATGGAGACCTTGGCGTCGTCGCGCTCGAGCTCGGCGAAGCTCGGCATGATCACTTGCCGCTGAATCGCGATCTCGACCACGATCAGCGTGACGAACAGCAGCGCGAGAAGCGAGATCACCTTCGTCCGAATGTTCATGCGCTCCTTCGTACCAGAATCGACCCTCGAGTGCCGTACGTCAGGTCCGTTTCGAAACGCCCCCGGGCAGCAAATCGCGGGGGATTGAACGGCGTCACATAACGCGCCCGCTTCGTGCGAAATCGCTCACGCTCGGCAGCGGGCGATATAGGCATTAATTCGCCGTAATCGCGTAGCCACGTCGGTGGCCTCCGCGTTGTCAGTACTCGAGAGCCGGCGTACCGGCGAACTACGGAAAACGGAGGATGATTATGTTGAACTCGACTCGCAAGACCTTGACCTTCGCGGCCGCGATCGCCTCGCTCGCCGTGCTCGTCGGCACCGCTTCGGCGGACACGACCTGGCAGAAAGACCATCCGCGGCGCGCCCAGGTGAACTCGCGCCTGTCCAACCAGAACAAGCGCATCAATGCCGACGTGAAGAACGGCACCCTGAGCAAGGGTCAGGCCGCTCAGTTGCACAAGGAGGACCATCAGGTGCGCCAGGAGGAGCGCGATATGGCGAGCCAGAATGGCGGCCACATCACCAAGAGCGAGCAGCACGTGTTGAATCAGCAGGAAAACGGGATCAGCAATCAGATTCCGCCGAAATAGCCTCGGCTCGCAGCGCGCGGTGCGCCCCTCACGCGGGGGCGCACCCCACGCCTGTCTTCAAGCGGCTCGATTGCGCCCCGATTTCTTCGCGAGCTTGAGCTGCATCTGGGATTTTTCCACCAGTGCGGCGGGACTATCGTTCGGTCCCGGCACCGCGGCGCACACCCCGACGCTCACGCTGATGTAGCGCAACACCCCCGAGCGCGGGTGATGAATCCTGAGATCGCGCACGCGCTCGGCCATGAGCGACCCGAGCGCGAGGGCTTGCTCCAGCGTCAAGCCCGGAGCGAACGCCATCAGGCTTCCTCCATCGATGCGTGCGGTTACGTCGCTCGAGCGGCGCAGGCACCCCGACACACAGTGCGCGACGCGGCGGATCGTCGAGTCGCCCGCCGCCCGACCGAATGTCGAGTTGTACACGTCCAGCGCGTCGATATCGATGGCGAACACGGCGATGCTGCGATGTTCCCGCTGCGCGATCGCCCAGTCGCGCTTCAGCAACTCCTGCAAGTACGGCAACGTGTACAAGCCGGTCAGGCGGTCGTCGCGCACGACGACCCCCGATGGTTGATGCGCCCCGCTCAAGGAGTCGCGCGAGAGCTTCGGATCGATGCGCAGTCGATCACCGGCATCGCGATGATGCCCGGCGAAGTGCGTCACGCGGCCGCTCGCGTCGCGCAGCGGTAGTATGCTCATCTCGTTCCAGAAGAGCGTCCCATCCTTGCGGAAGTTACGCAGCAACACCCGGCAGGGCTCGCCCAGCCTGAGCGCCTCGCGCAGCCGATGGCGGCCGTCCTGCTCACGGTCATCGGCCTGCAGCATGCGCAGATTCCGTCCGATGAGATCCGCCGCGGCGTACCCGCTCAGGGTCTGGAAAGCCGGGTTCACATAGAGGACCGGCTGGTCCGCTTGCTGCGCATCGACCAGCACAACTCCCTCCGGCGATGTCTCGACCAGACGGCGAAAGAAATCTGCATCGAAGCCGATCATGGCTGCCTCACGGTCACGGCTGCCCCACGCTCAATACCAGCGGAGGGGCTGCCGCAAGGTCCGTGATCTTCGTCACAGTTTCGCGCCAGCGATGGTCGTCCTTGAGATTTTGCGGCGGCTCGCCGCGTGCGCGCATGCGAACGAGCCTCGCCTGCGACGCGGGAGCTGCCGAATCAGGATCGAGATTGTCGAGCACCGTGCGCACGGCCTGCCGATCGTTGCAGATCAGCAGCACGTCGCAGCCCGCCGCGAGCGCGAGACGGGCACGCGCCACCATATCGCCGAATGCGGCTGCACCGGCCATGCTCAGATCGTCCGCGAAGACGCACCCGTGAAAGCCCAGCGTGCCGCGCAGAATATCGCCGATCCAGCGGCGCGATAGACTCGCCGGCAGCGCGTCCACGGCCGGATACTCGACATGCGCCGCCATGACGCCGGGCAGCTGGTTCTCGACGAGCAATCGATACGGACGCAGATCGGACTCCATGTCCGCGAACTCGCGCCGATCGACCGGCAGGGCGATGTGCGAGTCCGCGACCACTGCACCGTGACCGGGGAAGTGCTTGGCGACCGCGGCCATGCCCGCCTCGCGCATCCCGGCGAGGTGCGCCGCCGCGAGCGCCGCCACCGCCTCGGGATCGCGGTGAAAGGCACGATCGCCGATGACCTCGCTCACGCCGTAATCCAAATCGACGCAGGGCGCGAAGCTGAAGTCGACACCCACGGCGCGCAGCTCCGCCGCCATGAGCCAGCCGATCGCGTGGGCCGTGCGCAGCGCCTCGCGCCGATCCTCGTCGAATCGCCGCCCGAGAAGTCGCGCTGCGGGCAGCTGCGTGAAGCCCTCGCGAAAACGCTGTACGCGGCCGCCCTCGTGATCGACCGCGATCAGGAGCTGCGGCGTGCGCAGCGATCGAATCGCGCTGCAGAGCGCCGCCACCTGCTCCGGGTTGCGGTAGTTGCGGGTGAACAAGAGGACGCTGCCCACCAGCGGGTGGCGCAGCAGGTCGACATCCTCGGAGGAGAGCTCGGGACCCGCGAGGTCGACCATGAGCGGTCCCAAGCTCACTCGCCCACCTCTGCGATGCGCTCGGGCGAGCTCATGCGTCTCGCTCGAACACCGCGACTGACTCGACGTGCGTCGTATGTGGGAACATGTCCATGACGCCTGCTCCCGTCAGCTGGAACCCTCGGGCCTCAACCAGGATAGCGGCGTCCCGCGCCAGGCTGCCCGGGTGACAGGAAATATACACGACTCGACGCGGCGCCCAGTGTGCGATGCGTTCCATCACCGCGAGAGCGCCGGCGCGCGGTGGGTCGAGGAGCACGAGATCGTAGGGCCTTCGGGCCCAATCTGCCGAGCAGGCCGAATCGAACAAGTCGTCCACGAAGAAGCGGGTGTTGGAGATGCCGTTGCGCGCGGCATTGCCTCGGGCCCTGGCAACGAGCGCCGCATCGCCTTCCACTCCGACCACGCTCGCTGCACGCCTCGCGAGAGCCAAGGTGAAATTACCCAACCCGCAGAAGAGGTCGAGCACGTGGTCGTCGCCCTCGGGTTGCAAGAGCTCCATGGCCCTGGCGACCATGCCGACGTTGACCTCGCGATTGACCTGGATGAAATCGACGGGTCCGAACTCGAGCGTGATGGCCCCGTCGTCGATGGCGTAGCTCAGCGGCGAGGGCGGATCGATGAGCGGCCGCACGGTCTCGAGCCCGCCCGTCTGAAGGTAAATCTCGACGTCGTGCAGCGCTGCGAAGCGCCTGAGCTTCGCCTCGTCGTCCGCGCTGGGGGCCTCCATCACCCGAAACGTGAGCGCGGCGCGCTCATCGCCGGCGGCGAGCTCGACCTGGGGCACCCGCTCGCGCAGTGCGAGCGTTCCGACCAGCTCTGCAAGATCCTGTGGGAGGGTCGCAAAGCGCTCGACGAGAATCTCGCAGCGCCGCAAGTCGGCGAGATACGGCTTGCCCTTCTCGCGAAACCCGGCCAGGACCCGGCCCTTCTTGTGAACGAATTTCACACCGAGCCGGGCCCGGCGTCGATATCCGAACGTGAGCCCCTCGATCGGCGCGAGCAGCCGCTGGGGGCGCACGCCTGCGATGCGCTCGAGATTGTCGATGAGCTGGCGCTCCTTGGCGGCGAGCTGTGCGGCCGGAGCGAGGTGCTGCAAGGAGCATCCGCCGCAGACGCCAAAATGCGCGCAGCGCGGCACGACCCGATCCGGCGAGGCCCTCGAGATGTCGAGCATCGCCGCCTCATCGAACCGGCGGCGGCGCTTCAACACTCGAAACCGCACCCGCTCGCCGGGAAGCGCCCCTTCGATGAACACCGCCTTGCCGCCCACGCGGGCAATGCCGCGCCCATCGTGCGCAAGATCCACGACATCCGCCTCGAGCGCCTCGGCTGGTTTCAATTCTCCGGCCACGCGGCTGCGAATTCTTGAAAGTGGACGGCTGCGGAATCTTTCAAGAGCTGGCGCACGCGCGCGATCTCGCGCGCGTGTTCGATCGCATTCAAGCGCCCGCGCAGCAGCTCAAAGCGCAGGTAGATCAGGTACGTGTTGAGCACATCGGTCTCGCAATAAGCGCGGATGCGCTTGATGCCCCCTTGGAGGAACACGTCCCACACCTCGGCTCCGTCCATGCCGAGCTTGCCCGGCAGCCCCAAGAGGCAAGCGACGTCGGCGAGGCTCGCGCGGCCGCGCCCTTGGAATCCGGACAAAATATCCATGAGATCCATGTGTCGCCAATGGAAGCGGCTGAGGTAATTGTTGTAGCGAAAGCCCGAGTCCCCCTCACCCGTCTCCCAGTAGCGAGCCGCGGTGATGCTGTGCAGGAGGCTGCGATAATGCAGCACGGGCAAATCGAAGCCCGCGCCGTTCCATGAGACCAATTCCGGCGTGAACTTGTCCAATCCGTCGAAAAAGCGCTCGATGAGATCCCTCTCCGACGAGCTCTCGTCTCCCAAGCTCCACACCTTGAGTGAATCCCGGGACCGCATGACCACCGAAATCGTGACGACCCGATGCTGCTCATGCGAGAGAAACTCGCTTCCCGTCTCTTGACGGCGCTTGGCGAGCATGATCCGTCCGACCTGCTCATCGGAGAGGCCTTTGAGGCCGTAGAGCCGGCGTCCGAGGTCGGTATCGGGCACGGTCTCGATGTCGAAGACCAGGGTGTTCACTGCGCTGGGTCGTCGCGCCCGGCGGCGGATCGGCGCATCAGCACGGCGACGGCGACCACCAAGCCGGCCTCGTCGGTGAGCGTGATGTGGCCCTCGCCCACTCTCAAGCTGTCGCGTACCTTGGCGCCGCGCTCCGAATACACGATCTCGGGCCGGCCCCAGGCGTTCTGTACGATGCCGACGTCGCGGATCCACACGCCGTGCGCAAAACCCGTGCCCATCGCCTTGACGATGGCCTCCTTCGCGGCGAAATGCATGGCGAGAAAGCGCACGGGACGAGCCGTGCGCTCGAGCTGGGCGCGCTCCTCGGGCATCAACAGGTGCGCGATGAAGCGCTCGCCGTGCTTGGCATGCACACGCTCGACGCGGTCGACCTCGAGCACGTCGATTCCGATGCCGTAGATCATCGCGCTCGGCGCATCAGCTCTTTCATGTCGCGTACGGCCTTCGCCAACCCGTCGAACACGGCGCGTGCAACGATGGCGTGACCGATATTGAGCTCGACGATTTCCGGGATCGCTGCGATCGGCTCGACGTTGTGGTAGGTGAGCCCGTGGCCGGCATTGACGGTGAGGCCCAGGGAGGCCGCGAGCTTCGCGGCGCTGTGCACCCGCTGGAGCTCGAGCGCGCGCGCCTGGCCCGAGGCATTCGCGTACGTTCCCGTGTGCAGCTCGATGACCGGGGCGCCGGCGCGGCGCGCCGCCTCGACTTGGTGCGCATCGGGATCGATGAACAGCGACACCCGAATTGCGCACGCAGCGAGAGCGGTGCAAGCCTCGCCGATACGCCTCAATTGCCCCCCGACGTCGAGACCGCCTTCGGTGGTCACCTCCTCTCGGGATTCGGGCACGAGGCAGCAATCCTGCGGCCTCTCCCGGCAGGCAATCCCGATCATCTCCTCGGTCACGGCCATTTCCAGATTCATGCGCGTTTTCAACAGCTGGCGCAGCAGGGTCACGTCCCGGTCCTGGATGTGGCGCCGGTCCTCGCGCAAGTGCAACGTGATGCTGTCCGCGCCGCTCTGTTCGGCGACGAGCGCGGCGTGGACCGGATCGGGATAGTCGGCACGACGCGCCTGCCGCAGCGTTGCGACATGATCGATGTTCACTCCGAGCGCGATGGCCGAGGCGGTGGGCGCGCTCATGGCCGCTCCCGCGTTTCGCGCCGGCGCAGCGCCACCATCACCTCGCGCGATTTCAAAGCTCGACCCTCCAGGCAGGCGTCGAGGGCCGCGCGCAGCACTCGTTTGGCGTCGCGCAGCGAGCGCTGATCCGCGAACGTCTCGGAGTCGAGGTCAGCCAAGGATCGACCATAG
Source organism: Steroidobacteraceae bacterium (assembly GCA_035319505.1). Lineage (GTDB taxonomy): Bacteria > Pseudomonadota > Gammaproteobacteria > Steroidobacterales > Steroidobacteraceae > Bog-1198. The sequence goes on from DATHCO010000083.1 coordinate 8,657, forward strand.
ATCGCGCCCGGGGCCTCCGCCACGCAGGGCGCCGCACCCTGCTGCGCAGCGAATCGGTAGTAGCCATCGACGGCGATCGGCTCGCCGTCGACCGTGCGCGACAATTGCAGCCCGTATCCCAAATTATCCAGCAGGCGCTTCTCGAAACGGCGCAATGCCGCCTCCTCGCTCTCCCCGCCCGCCAGAGCCGCGAGGCAGGTGGCGTACGCGTCGAAAATCTCGGGTTGCGGATCGCAGCGCTCGGTCAGCTTCAGAAGCAGCTCATTCAGATAAAACCCGCTCATCAGCCGCTCTTTGGCCAGGCTCGTGTGGGCGCCGTCGAGCTCCGCTGCCACCAGTTGGCACGCCTCCGCCCTGCCCGACCAGGACATGAGCAAGCGCTGGAAGGGCCGCAATATGCTGCGCACGGGCGACTTCGCTGCGTTGGCGCCGTGTGCGAACAGGCTGAGCCGGCCATGATCCCGGGTGATCACCTCGACGATACGGCTCGAGTCGCGGTAGGCATATTGGTGCAGGACGTACGCCGAGGCGAGCCACACGCGCCGCCCGGAGGGCCGGCTACCGCTCTTCACAGGGTGTCGTATCCGAATTGACGCAGTGCCATTTCGCTATCCGCCCAGTTCTCCTTCACCTTGACCCAGAGCGTGAGGTGCACGGAGCGCTGCCACAAATCATTGAGCTCGATGCGCGCCAAGCGCCCAATTTCCTTGAGCCGCTCGCCACCCTGTCCGATGACGATGGCTTTTTGTCCCGCCCGCTCGACCCAGATGACCGCGTTGATCACGATCTGGCCGTCTTCCTCCGCGAAGCGCTCGATCTGCACGTTGATACCGTAGGGCAGCTCCTCGCGCAGCTTCAAGGTCAGTTTCTCGCGCACGACTTCCGCGGCGTGAAACGGCTCGTCCCTGTCGGTGATGACATCCGGCGCAAACAGCGGCGGGGCCACCGGCAGCCGCGAGCCGACGAGGTCGACCAATCGAGCGAGGTTATCATGTTCCAGCGCCGAGATCGGCACGATCGCCGAGGCGGGCACACGCGTGGTCAACTCGTCGAGGAAGGGGAGCAACAGGTCCTTCGGGACGACGCGATCGACTTTGTTGACCACCAGGATCAACGGCTGCTTCCAGCCTCGCACCCGCTCCCACACCCAAACATCCTCCTCGGTGAAGTGCATGGCCTCGATCACGAACAAGATCACGTCGGCGTCGCGCGAGGAGGAGATGGCGACCCGATTCATGTACTGATTCATCACACGCCGGGTCGTCTCATGCAGGCCCGGGGTATCGACCAGCACGAGCTGCGCCTCGGGTCGATTCACGACGCCGAGAATGCGATGGCGCGTGGTCTGCGGCTTGGCGGTGACGATGCTCACCTTGCGGCCCACGAGTGCGTTCACCAGCGTCGATTTGCCGACGTTGGGGCGACCGACGATGGCCACCATGCCCGATCGAAATGCGCTGTCGCTCATGGGGATTTGCGCATCTCGCAGGGCAAGAGGTCGAGGATCTTACGGGCCGCCGATTGCTCGGCCCCCCGCCTGCTGCCACCCTCGCCCACGGCGATCAGCCCGAACGTGGGCACTTCACAGGTGACGGTGAACGATTGCGCGTGCGGCTCCCCGACGGCGCCGGTCAGCGCATAGACCGGCAAGGCGAGTCCGCGCGCCTGCAGCGCCTCCTGCAGCCGGGTCTTCGCGTCCTTGAGCGACTCCGCCGCCGGCAATCGCGCAATGTGCGTTCCGAGAAATCGTTGGACCGACCGCGCCGCGGCCTCGAATCCGCCGTCCAGGTAAATCGCGCCCACCATCGCTTCCAGCGCGTCCGCGAGAATCGATGCGCGCCGATGGCCGCCGGATTTCATCTCTCCCTGTCCGAGGCGCAAATGCTCGCCCACCCCGAGATCGCCCGCGATCCGCGCGAGCGCGTCGCCGCTCACCAGGGTCGCTCGCAAACGCGACAGGTCGCCTTCGTCGGCGTCGGGGTACGCATCGTAGAGCGCTCGCGCCACGACGCAATTGAGCACCGAGTCGCCCAGGAACTCGAGCCGCTCATTGTGATTGCCGCCGGCGCTGCGATGAGTGAGCGCGGCCCGACACAGCTCGTCCCGGGCGAACGCATGGCCAAACGCGTGCCCGACCCAATCCGACGACTCCTCGCTCTTGTGCCGTTGCGTCACTGCACCTTCACGGTCTTGTCGAAGTGCACCAACAGCGATACGTTCGCGATGTAGGGAGCCGAGTCGTCATAGGCGACGTGCATCACGACGCCGCCCTCGTCCTTGCTGATCTCGACCTCCTTGAAGTCGACACCGTCGATCGACTCGATTTGCCAGTGCCTCTCGAGCAGATGGCGAATGGCGCCGGGATCGGGATTCTCTCCCTTGGCCTCCCCGGCCGCCGC
>DATHCO010000084.1:0-21081 GCA_035319505.1 Steroidobacteraceae bacterium
CGCGAACAGGCAATAGAACTCCGCAATCCCGCCGTTCGAGATCCAGCTCTTGGTCCCGTCGAGCACGTAGTGATCCGCGCGTCGCTCGGCGCGGCAGCTCATCGCCGCCACGTCCGAGCCCGCGTCGGGCTCGGACAGCGCGAACGCGGCGATCGCCTCCCCGCGCGCGACCCGCGGCAGATATCGGGCCTTGAGCTCCGCACTCCCGGCGAGCGAGAGCGCGCCGCTCCCCAGACCCTGCATCGCAAAGGCGAAGTCGGCGAGACCATCGTAGTAGGCGAGCGTGTCGCGAATGAGGCAGATGGCACGCGCGTCGAGCTCATCGAGCGCCCCGCCGAGCTCGCGCGGCACGCAGTAGCGTGTGAAACCGGCAGCGCCCAACCGCCCCACGAGCTCGCGGCATCGAGCGTCGACGGCGGCCTGGCTTTCATCGTGTGCAGCGTCGCCGAGACTCTCGCTCGCCCAGCCGTTGACTTCGACCGCGAGCGCTCGATGAGCCGCCTCGAAGAACGGCAGCCCCAAGAGCTCCTCGCGATATCGGGCGCAGCGCTCCGGCGGATTCATCGACCGACGAACTCCGGCTTGGTGCGCGCCGCAAAGGCTTCGAATGCCCGCTTGAAATCCTCCGTCCGCATGCAGATCGCTTGCGCCTGCGCTTCCGCTTCGAGCGCCTGATCGATGCTCATGCTCCACTCCTGGTTCAGCATGTTCTTGGTCATCGCGTGGGCAAACACGGGGCCCGCCGCGCACTGCGCTGCGAGCGCCGCGGCCGCGCGGGGCAACTCCTCGGCGCCGACCAGTCGGCTATAGAACCCCCAGGAGAGCCCCTCCTCGGCCGTCATGGCCCTTCCGGTGATCAAGAGCTCCGCGGCCCGACCCTGCCCGATGATCCGCGGCAAGATGGCGCACGCGCCCATGTCACAGCCGGCAAGGCCCACGCGCGTGAACAAAAAGGCGGTGCGCGCCGCGGGTGTGGCCAAACGGACATCGGAGGCCATGGCGATGATCGCGCCCGCGCCTGCGCATACCCCATCCACCGCCGCAATGACGATCTGAGGACAGGCCCGCATGGCACGCACCAGATCCCCGGTCATTCGCGTGAAGCGCAAGAGCTCGGGCATCTCCATTCGCGTGAGCGGCCCGATGATCTCGTGCACGTCGCCGCCCGAGCAGAAATTGCCCCCCGCCCCCGAGAACACGACCGCGCGCACCTCGCTCTCGTGGGCGAGCGCGCGAAACAGATCGCGCAATTCGGCGTAGGAGTCAAAGGTGAGCGGGTTCTTGCGATCGGGACGGTTGAGCTCGACGAAACCGACACGGTCGGCCACATGCCAGCGAAAATGAGCGGCCGAATGACTGAGGAGCGATGAGATGGACATGCTGTCTCCGATGTCGTGCGTGCCGGCGTTACACCTCGCCGCCCGCGATGGCGATGCTTTGGCCGGTCACGGCTTCGCTTCCCGGCAAGCACAGCCACGCCACCGCATTGGCGATCTCGGCCGGCTGAATGAGTCGTCCCTGCGGATTCAAGCGCGTGATAGCCGCCCGCGCCTCCGCCGCGCTACGACCCGTGACTTGCTGAATATTCGCGATGGTGTCGCGCGCGAGGGCGGTCTCGGTGTATCCCGGGCAGAGCGCGTTCACCGTGATGCTGCATTGGGCGACCTCGAGCGCCAACGCGCGCGTGAGGCCGATGACGCCGTGCTTCGACGCGCAGTAGGCGGCGACGTAAGGGTAGCCGCGAATCCCTGCCGTGCTCGCCACATTGACGATACGGCCGAATTTGCGCTCGATCATCCCGGGCAGTACCGCCCGGATGCCGTGATAGGTGCCGGTGAGATTGACGGCGAGCATCGAGTGCCAGAGCTCCTCGGGCGAGCGATGCATGGGACTGCTCTTCGCCTGGCCCGCGTTGTTGACGAGGATGTCGATCGGTCCGAAGGTGAGGGACGAATCCTCCAATGCTCGGCGCAGGCGATCGAACTCGGTGATGTCGGCACAGGCGGTTTGCGCCGAGGCACCCAAGGAGGCGGCCACTTGATCGAGTTCGCTCTGCGTGCGCGACACGAGCGTCACGCGCGCGCCCTCGTTCACGAGCCGCGCAGCGATGGCGGCACCGATGCCACGACCGCCGCCCGTGACCACCGCGTGTCGCCCGCCGAGCCCCGGCTGCCCCATCAGACCGCTCCCGGCGCGAGAGCGGCGCGCTCGAGGTTGCGCTCGAGCTGGCCCTTGCCGTTGAGGTAGGGCTGCGGCCACCACTGCGCTCGGTAGCGTTGATTCGCCGCCGCGTGCAACGTCCAGGCGGGGTCGGCGAGATGCGGGCGCGCAATGGCGCAGAGATCCGCCCGCCCTGCGCCGACAATGGTATTGACGTGATCGGGCTCGAAGATATTGCCCACCGCGATCGTGGGAATGTGGACGACGTTGCGGATCATGTCCGCAAACGGCGTCTGCCACATGCGACCGTAGATGGGCTGCTGATCCGGGACGGTCTGCCCGGTCGAGACGCTGATCGCCGCGACGCCCGCCTCCTTGAAGGCTCTCGCCACCGCGATGAGGTCGGCTTCGTCGAGTCCGCCGGGCGCCCAATCGTGCGCGGAAATTCTCACCGACACGGGCTTCTCCTCGGGCCAGACGGCACGAACTGCCGTGAGCACCTCGAGCGGGTAGCGGAGGCGATTGACGATCGACCCGCCGTACTCGTCGCGGCGCTGATTGGTGAGCGGTGAGAGAAAGCTCGCCAGCAGATAGCCGTGTGCCATGTGCAGCTCGAGCATGTCGAATCCCGCCTCGGCGCCCAATCGCGCGGCGCGGACGAACTCTGCGAGGACGCGCGCGCGGTCCTGCGCCGTCATCGCGCGCGGTGTTTGGCTGATGCCGGGGAGATAGGCGAGCGCGGAGGCGGAGATGAGCGGCCAGTTGTCCTGCGCAAGCGGGTGATCCATCTCTTCCCAGCCGAGCTGGGTTGAGCCCTTGCGCCCGGCGTGACCGAGCTGCAGCGCGATCTTGGCCGGCGAGTGACGATGCACGAACTCAACGATGCGCCGCCAGGCATCACGTTGCGCCTCATTCCACAGGCCCGTGCACCCGAGCGAGATGCGCGCGTCGGCGGCGACGCAGGTCATCTCCGTCACGACCAGCCCCGCCCCTCCCACGGCACGTGCCCCGTAGTGCATGAGATGCCAGTCGTCCACCAAGCCCTCGCGCGCCGAGTATTGCGCCATCGGCGAGACGACCACTCGGTTCACGAGCTCCATCGCACCCAGGCGCAGTGGCAGGAACATCGGCGGTCGCGGCTCGCTGAGGCCGCAGCGGCGGGCGAGCTCGGCCTCGACGGAGTCGACGTAGTGCGCATCGCGCAGGCGTAGATTCGCATGGCCGATGCGCTGACTCGCCGTGAGCAAGCTGTAAGCGAACTGCTGCGGCTCGAGATGCGTGTAGCGCCCGACGTTCTCGAACCATTCCATGCGGTTGCGCGCCGCACTCTGCAGCCTCAAGGCCTCGAGGTTGCGTTCCGCGCGATAGCGCTCGAGCCCCGCGGACACGTCCTCTGCGCTCGCCACTTGTTTCACGAGCGACATCGCGTCCTCCATCGCGAGCTTGGTGCCCGAGCCGATGCCGAAGTGTGCGGTATGGGCCGCATCACCGATGAGCACCAGATTGCCGTGATGCCAGCGCTCACAGAGCACGCGGTGGAAGTTGAGCCAGGCCGAGCCGCGCAGGTGCCGCGCATTGCTCATCAAATGCTCCCCGCCCAGGTACTTGCCGAACAATCGCTCGCAAAACTCGATCGACTGCTCGGTCGAGAAGCGATCGAGCCCGTGAGCCTTCCAGGTCTCCTCGCGCGTCTCGACGATCACGGTGGACAGATCCGTGCTGAACTGGTAGGCATGAATCTGAAACCAGCCGTGCTCGGTCTTCTCGAAGGCGAAGGTAAATGCCGGAAAGTGCTGACGCGTCCCCAGCCAGATGTAGCGGCATTTGCGCACGTCGATGTGCGGCTTGAACACCTGCGCATGCAGTGTTCGCTGCAGGCTGTTGATGCCGTCGGAGGCGACGATGAGATCTGCGTCTGCGAAATCCATGGTGGCATCGATCTCGCGCTGAAAGGTCTGCTCCACCCCGAGCGCGGCCGCACGCTCCTGCAGGATGTTCAAAAGGCGCTTGCGGGCGATACCGCAAAAGCCGTGACCGCCGCTGCGGATGAGGTGGCCGCGGAAATGCACGTCGATGTCGTCCCAGTGATAGAAGCTTCCGACGATCGCATCGTGCGTCGGGGGATCGGCGTCCCTGAACCCCGCCATCGTCTTGTCCGAGAACACCACGCCCCAGCCGAAGGTGTCATCCGGCCTGTTGCGTTCGTAGACCTCGATCTTGGCGTTCGGGAGTGCCTTCTTGAACAGTATCGCCGAATACAGCCCCGCGGGACCACCGCCCAGGCACAGGATGCGTTTCATGGCTCTCACTCCCACCGTATGCCTAGTATGGGGTAGATATTTTAAGTGTCAAGTATTATCCTTGAGACCAAGGAGGGACGCATGGCGAATGCGGACAGTTCGATGTTTTCCGAGCCACGCGGCGGGCGGCTGCATTCGAAGCAATCGTTGCGCCTCTGGCTCAAGCTCTTGGGTTGCGCGGTGATCGTCGAGAAGCGGCTGCGCACGCGGCTCGATGCGGATTTCGGTACGACGCTGCCGCGCTTCGACGTGCTCGCGGCTCTCGAGCGCCACCCCGACGGGCTCAAGATGTCGGCCCTATCGCAATTCCTGATGGTCTCGAACGGCAATGTCACCGGCGTGGTCGGCCGCTTGATCGAGGACGGGCTCGTGACTCGCACGGTCGATCAGGATGACCGTCGCTCCGCGACCGTCCGGCTCACGCGCAAGGGACGTGACTCCTTCCTGAAGATGGCTGCGGAAAATGAGCGCTGGATGGATGAGATGTTCGCCGATCTCTCTGACAGCCAGATGGAGGAGCTGATGCGGCTCCTCACGCACGTGCGGCGCTCGATCGACGCGCACCCCGTTTAGCGAGCCTGCGCGCTCTCGCGAAGGCGCCTCAGCCCGGCACCAGCGCCAGCGCTCGGATGGGACTGCCTGACCCGTTCTTGATCTTGAGCGGCGCACAGACGATCACCGCCCCCGTAGGCGGAAGCTGATCGAGGTTCGCCAGGCACTGCAGCCCGTAGCGCCCGGCACCGTGCATGTAGGTGTGACAGGGATACGGCGGCCTCAAGTGATAGCCTTGTCCGGCATCCGTGCCGATCGCCTCGCTCCCGAACCCGATGACGTCGCGCTCATCGATGAGAAATCGCACCGCCTCTGCAGCGGGACCGGGGGTGTGTTGGCCGGTCTCATCGTAGTTTTGGAACGCGACCGGGTCCGATCGCTTCGACCAGTCGGTGCGCATCAGCACCCAGGCGCGCGCGGGGATGCGCCCATGCACCGCCTCCCAGCGCTTCACGTGCTCGACGGTCAGCAAGAAGTCGGGATCCGCGCTCGCTTCGCGCGAGCAATCGATCACGCAAGCAGAGCCGATAAGATCGCGCACCGGCAGGGTATCGGTCGCGTTATGGGGGAGATCCCGTCCCGAGACCCAGTGGATCGGCGCATCGAAATGCGTGCCCGTGTGCTCGCCGCAGGAGAAGTTGTTCCAGTACCATGCGGGGCCGCGCTCATCGTAGCGGGAGATCTCCTCGATGCGAAACGGCCAGCACTGCCCGAGCTCGGGTGGCAGCACGATCTGCGGAAACTCCGGCGACAGGGTCTGACTCAAATCGACGACGCGGACTTTTCCCGAGGCCAGATCGGCCGCCAAGGACATCAGCGAATTTAGCGTCATGCGCGCTCACTCCTCGATTGGTGCACGGCTCGAGCCGATTCGCTCAACCGCCGGCAGCGCTCAGTTCGCGCTCGAGAGTCTTTGGACTCTCCCTGAAGCGCGCGAGCCACTCCTGGGCCACATCGCCCGGGTACGCATCCTCGACGCCGTCCTGAAGCGCTTTGACGATGGATTTTGCCAGCGCCTCGGGCGAGAGCTTGGGCGGTGGCACGCTCTGGTTCCACTCATCGTCCAGGGGTCCGGGAAACACGTTGATCACACGCACTCCCCCGGCGCGCATCTCCGCGCGCAGGCATTGCGACAGCGAGAACGCCGCTGCCTTCGAGGCGGAAAAGGTACCCTGCGGCGGATAATTCGTGAGCGCATAGATCGACAGCACATTGACCCACGCCGTTGCGCTCGCGGGTCCGTCCGCGCCGCGCGAGCGCATCACCGGACCGAATTCCTGCGCGAGGCGCAGCAGGCCGAAGTAGTTGACGTCCATCTCCGAGCGGGCGACGTCGACGCCGCTGCGCGAAGCGATTCCATGGGCGCGATGCATCTCGGCCGTGTTGACCAAGATATCGACCTTGCCGCCGATCTCTGCCGCAACCTCCTTGACGGAGCGCGAGTCCGTCACGTCGAGCGGCACGAGCGTTGCCTGCGGCAGCGCCTCGAGCTCGGCGAAACCGGGGAATTTCTTCCAGGGCTCGGCATATCCCACCCACACGAGATCCGCGCCGGCGTCGATGAGCGCGCGCACCGTGGCTTGCCCGACCCGGGTCTTGCCGTCCGTCACCAGTACCTTGCGATATTTCGGATCGCAGCTCATCTCGCGCAGCTCCCGATCGTCAGCCATGTTGGGTACCTCTTCGGTGGGGAAGGCGAGCAGCACACCCTGGCCGGACTTGTCGAGGCGGGCGCCGATCCACACCCGGCTCGGCGCGGGTGCGCAGCCCGCAACGAGGTGCGCGAGCACCGTGGGTCCCGCGTCCAGCTGCACGAGTCCCAGGCGCCACGGCACACGCTCGCGAAAGTAAAGATCGTGACTGTGATGCACGATCGTGGTCGCGAGCAGCGCGCCCGCCCCCGACTGCTCGCGCCACACGAGCGCATCGCAGAGGCAGCGGTGGCATGCCTCGCGCGGTGGGTACTGCACAGCGGCGCAGCGCTCGCAGACCTGCAGCTCGAAACGGCCGAGCGCCGCAGCCGCCGTCAGGCCGAGCGCCGCACGCGAGCGCGCCCACGGCGGCAGCAACGGCTGAGGCGTGCGCAGCACGGGGTTCTTGCGTCGCGGTCGAGCGAGTGGCGCAGTCATGCGTCTGCTCGGCCGAGCACCGCCGCTCCCGAGCAAAGCCCGCGATCGTAAGTGATCATGCCGAACCCCACGGCGAGACCGAAGCGCGCGTGGGGCACCGCGCGCGCCAGGTTTCGGCCGGTCAGCTGGCGAATCGACTCGACGAGTCCCAAGAATCCCGCTGCGCACCCGGCCTGCCCGACCGAGAGCTGCCCGCCGCTCGTGTTCAAGGGAAACGAGCCGTCGGTCGTGAAGGAATGGCGTCGGATGAACTCGGCCCCTTCCCCCTTAGCGCAAAATCCCAGATCCTCGATCTGGATGACCGACATGACCGGATAGTCGTCGTAGGTTTCCACGAAATCGATGTCGCCGGGCTCGACACCCGCGGCGCCGTAGAGGTGATCTCGATCGAGGACCCAGCCGCCGCGGATCTGAATCGGATCCTCGGGAAAGGCATTGTGTCGCTCGCAGGTCGAGCGCACGATCGCGTAGGGCAGGCCGAGCGCCTCGGCACGTCGTCGAGACATCACCAAGAACCCTTCGGCGCCCGCGCACGGCATGACGCAATCGAACAACCGGATCGGATCCGATATCAACCGCGCCTCCAGGTATTGCTCCATGCTGAGCTGCTTCTTGAAGAGGGCGTGCGGGTAAGCGAGCGCATTGTCTCGCTGCGCGATGCAGAGCTTGCCGAAGTCCTCGCGGGTCGCCCCGTACGTGCGCATGTAGTAGGCCGTGAGGAAGGCAAAGCTCGCATTCGGTCCGCCCGATCCGTACGGAAATACGGCATCGCGCGCAAACACGCTAAAGGATCCGAGACTCTGGCGAAACGAGTCGACGTGGTTGGTGTCGGCGCCGATGCAGGCGACCACCTCGGCATCGCCGCCTTGAACGGCGGCGAGCGCCCGCCTGAGCGCCACGATGCCGCAAGCGCCTCCGAGCGGGATGTGGTCGAGCCATCGCAGCGTGACTCCCAGGTGCTGGGTCAACCCGATCGCCGTATCAGGCGCCAAGGTAAAGCTGCCCACCGAGAGACCGTCGACATCGGGCTTCTCGAGCCCGGATTCCTCGAGCAGCCGGGAGAGCGCGCGTGCGACGAACCAATGGGCGCCGCGAATCGAATGGCGCACGTAGGGCACCGTCACAGGCGCAGTCACCACGACGTCGCGGTAATCTCTGAAGCTGCCGCTCGAGCGGGGCTTCGAGGCTGCTTTGCGCGCGCGCACCATGCAATTATTTTAACTATAAACTATCGTGGTCCGCATCTTTTCCGATACCCGCATCACCCGCATCGTTTCTCGCAGCCTGCATCTTTCGGCTCACTGTGCGAGCGGGGTGCTGCGCTTTTTCAAGTGACGCAGATCGTAGGCCTCGCCCGCCTCGAGCGTCCTCGACGCCAGCGCCTTGATCTGCGCCCGCGCCAGCTTCTGGGTGGCGGTCTGCGGAAGCTCGTCGCGGAAGGCGATGTAGCCGGGCGCCTTGTAGTACGCGAGCACCTGCCGGCAGTGGCTCTGCAGCCGGGTCGCCACCTCGAGCGCGGGGGTAACATCCGGGCGCAATACGACGAAGGCAAACACCTCTTCGCCACGGAGCTCATCGCTCACCGGGCAGACGGCGCAGGCGCGTACAGCGGGGTGCATCTGCAAGGCGCTTTCGACTTCCAGGGCTGCGATGTTCTCGCCGCTTCGTCGGACGATGTTCTTCGAGCGGTCGACGAAGAAAAATGAGCCGTCCTCGCCCATCCTCACCCGATCGCCGGTATGAAACCATCCGCCGGCCCATGCGCGTTCGGTGGCCGCCGCGTCCTTGTAGTATCCCGAGAAGAACCCTCGCCTCGGGTCGGCGCCCGCGCGCCGCACGAGCAACTCTCCGACCGATCCTGGCGCCGCATCCGTATCGCCCTCCTCCACGATGCGATACTCGAGGCCCGGCGGAGCCTTCCCGAGGCAGCGCTCCCCGACATGGCGGGGCTCGCGGTTGGCGCTGATCCACGCGCCCGCTCCGGTCTCGGTCATCGCCCAGGCCTCGATGAGCGGCACACCGAATCGAGTCTCGAATGCCGCATGGTGCCGAGGGTCGACTCCCGCGCCGAACCCAAAGCGCAGCGCGCCGGCGCAATCATCGCGATCGCTCGGCGGCGCCGTGAGTAGCATCGCCGGCATCACCCCGAGATAATGAAAAGCGGTGGCGCGGCTCGCCCGCAGGGACTCCCACCAAGTCGAGGGATGGAAGCGATCGAGCTGAATCAGGCAGCCGCCGGTCATCAACATGCCCATGAACGAGACGGCGAGCGCATTCATGTGCGTCACCGGCAGGGGTGTCGCGAGCCGGTCGGCGAGGCCGTCGAATCGACAGTAGCCGCCGAGCCCGGAGTACAAGCGACCGATCTCCATGAAATAATCGTTGCTGAGCAGGCACCCCTTGGGCGTTCCGGTCGTGCCGGATGTGTACAGGAGCGCAGCCTCTCGCGGGCCTGCAGCGGCGGCTACGCTCGCTCTTGGCATCACACCCTCTTCGCTTGAAGCCACGAGAAGAGGCGTGGTCGCCGGCAGACACGAGCGCAGGTGTCCGGCATGGCCCGCGTGAGCGATGGCAAGCGCCGCATCGCAGTGCGCGAGCACGAAGGAGAGTTCCTGAGCGCTCATCGCCGCATTGACGGGCACCACGCTCGCGCCGAGCGAGTTCAGCGCCAAGAAATACAAGAAGAAATCCGGGCGATTGTCGAGCGCGAGAGCGACTCGGTGGCCGGTGCCGTAGCCGGCCGATTCGAGGCGCCTCGCCCGCTGAGCGACCCCCGCGCACGCCTCACCATAAGTCAAGGTCACTGCGCTGTGCGAATAGTCGCGGCAGGCCTCGAGGGGGACGTGCAAGAGTTCTCGGTCGGGATGGCGTTCGGCCGCACGTTCGAAAACGGCGGATACCGCCTCTGCGCCCGAATGAAATGCCATGCTGCCGATTATGCCGCCTCGCGTCGTGATGCGCCTGCATCGCCCTCGGCGGCCTCGCAAAGGCCGCCCTGCTCGGCTCAACGACTCAGCTGCTCGAGCGGCCGCCCTTGCGTTGCAGGCCCCATGAAGGCGATCGGCCATCACCCCTTGTATCCGGGGATGCGTTTCGCGAGGGAGCTGCGAGCGAGGTCTCGCCCGCGGTGGACCGCAGCCTGAAAATCCGCGATCACATCCTCGATGGCGATATGGCGCCTGAAGAAATCGGCCCAGATGAATTCTGCAAACGCGGTCGGGGTCTTGTCGTAGCCGCCGGCATCGCGCACGAAGCCCGCGAGCGAGCGGTAGACATCATCGACCAGTTTGTCGAGATGGCCCGGAATGAACTCATAGCGATGCCGGACGCCGTTTTGGTCCAAGGGGTGCACCCAGCACTGCTTGTCCATCTCGCTCCAAAAGTCTGCCAGGGCGAGTGTGGACAGGTCGGCCTCGATCTCGAGATAGACCTGGTCGATCTTGGCCTCGAGCGCCGCGCGCGCGAGATGATGGTGATCCGTGATATAGAGCTTCTTCGCCGGCCCGATGACGGCAGGCACCGGATGAGCTTGCAGGAACTCGTCGATGTCCTTGGGCGAGCGCGCGAGGAGGCGCTTTCTTTTATCCTCGACCTCGAGCATTCCGACCGTGAGCTGGGTCGGGCCTAGGGAGTTGATCGCGGCGCGTTGAATCTTGGGCTGAGGCATGGGAAGAAGGCTGTTGGCGTAGCCTATAACGGCTGCGGCCGGGGCTGCCAGTGTCGATTTTCGGGGGTGCGGCTCGCGGATGGCACCGACGCACGCGCCAGCGCGCCGGCCGCGACCTCGGGCGGTGCACGTGCTATCGTGCAGCGCCATGAGGCTGCTCCGCTACGGTCCGCGCCAGGCAGAGAAACCGGGACTCATGGACCGCAACGGCGTCATTCGCGACCTGTCCGGTCGGATCGAGGACATCACGGCCGATGCGGTGACACCCGCTGGCCTGGCGCGACTCGCTTCCTTGGATCCCGAAGCCCTCCCGGTGGTGAGCGGCACACCCCGGCTCGGCATCCCCCTGCGCGGAATCGGCAAATTCATCGCGATCGGCTTGAACTACGCCGACCACGCCACGGAAGCTCGACAGCCGATTCCGGCCGAGCCGCCCGTGTTCATGAAGGCGATCAGCTGCTTGAGCGGCCCGAACGACGATGTGATCCTGCCGAGAGGCTCGCGCAAGGGCGACTGGGAAGTCGAGTTGGGTGTGATCATCGGCCGCACGACGCGCTACGTGAGCGAGGCCGATGCCCTCGAATCGGTCGCAGGATACGTGCTCGCCAACGATGTATCCGAGCGTGCCTTTCAGATGGAGCGCGGCACGCAATGGGACAAGGGCAAGGGCTGCGATACCTTCGGCCCTGTGGGTCCGTGGCTCGTGACCCGCGACGAGGTGGGCGATCCGCAAAATCTCGACATGTTCTTGAACGTCAACGGGCGGCGCATGCAGACCAGCAACACGCGCAACATGATCTTCAGCGTGAGGCGGCTGATCGCCTACGTGAGTGAGTTCGTGACGCTCTACACGGGTGACTTGTTGATCACGGGGACCCCGGCCGGTGTAGGTCTCGGGCAAAAGCCGAGTCCCATCTACCTCAAGGAAGGCGATGTGATGCATCTCGGGATCGAGAAGCTCGGAGAGCAAAGACAAAGGGTCGTTGCGTGGCGCCATTTGGGCGAGGAGGTGCTCCCCTGATAAAATCGCACGCAGCGATCACCGAGGGCGATGATATGGCGACAGGTTGGGCGGGCGACGGTGCGGTGCAGGATCAGATCGATGCGACCGTCCTGGACGGAATCAAGCGCGCACAGAGCCGCTTGCCGCAAGGGCCCTCGGCCACGCACTGCGCGGAATGTGGGGCGGAAATACCCGAGGCGCGTAGAAAGGCCTTTCCAGGCGCACGACTGTGCGTGGCCTGTCAAGAGGCGCATGATCGCGAGGCATCCGCATTCAGCGGATACAACCGGCGCGGGAGCAAGGACAGCCAGCTTCGATGAGGCGTCGACTGGGCGCCTACTCCTAGAGACAATTTCGGGCGAATCGCGATCGGCGCGGTCTCGCCAAGGTGTAATCCCTCAGTCGGAGTCGACATGGCGCAGATTCCGCTTTCGCGACAAACGAGCGCATGACCTCCACTCCACGGGACGCGTCGAGTCTCATCCTCGTGCGCGACACCGAGCAGGCGTTGCTCATTCGCAGGCACGAGAAGCTCGCCTTCGCGGGTGGCAGTTGGGTCTTTCCGGGAGGAAAGAGCGAGCCGTCGGACGCCTCCAGGCAGACGCTCGATAAACTCGGGCTGCTCGACGGGGTCGCCGAAGGCACGCCCGACGCAGCCGCGATGTTGAGAACCCGCGCACTCATGGTCACCGCGTGCCGCGAAACCTTCGAAGAGATCGGTGTCGTCGTCGCCTACCGTCGCAGCGGCGAGATCTGCGACGCACCACTCGCCGATGCGCTCCAATCCTCGAGGTCGGACATCACGCGGGACGCGAGCTTGTTTGCTGGTCTCCTCGCCGACCATGGACTCATCATCGATCCTCGGCAGCTCATTTCGTGGTCGCACTGGATCACACCCTCGCTTGCGCCGAGGCGCTACGATACCCGATTCTTCTTGACGCCCATGCCTCCCGGGCAGACCGTGCGCTGCGATTCCGCAGAGGCCACCGAGCACCTCTGGATGGATCTTGCGGGTCTGCCCGACGAGTCGCTCGTTCAGGCCCCTCCTACACGCTTTTCACTGGGCGATTTGTCGCTCAGCTTGCGCGATCACGGGGGCCTCGCTCGATTGCTACGCTCGGAGGCAGCGCGCGTCATAACGCCGATGATGCCGAAGATGGCTCGTATCGACGGGCGGTTGATGGTGCTCATGCCATGGGATCCGGACTATGCCACGGCTCCCGGCGAGGGCACTCCGCTGGACTTGCCGATTCCGGCGATGTATCGCCGCTTCCCCTCACGCCTCGCCCCGCCCCCCTTCAGCGGTATGCCGGCCGGCTAGTGTCCTGAATCAGAAATTCGCCGGCGGCGATGGATCGGGATCCACGGGCGCGACGTAGTACGCCTTTTAACTATAGTCACGCTAACATTATGCGCGTGTGCATTTGTGCAGCCTTTGACGCGGGTGAATGGAGCGGCGAATGGCGAAGCAGGAGCGTCCTTTCGGATTGGGATTCCTGATTCATGATGTTTCGAGGTTGAGGCGGACCGTCATCGACAAGGCGTTGCGGCCTTTGGGGGTCACGCGCTCCCAGTGGTGGGTCCTCGCGAATCTCTCCCGCCACAACGGCAACGGCATGATGCAGACCGAGCTGTCGAGAGTCATGGATGTCGGCAAGGTGACGCTGGGAGGTCTAATCGATCGATTGGAAGCGAGCGGATACGTGGAGCGCAGGCCCGAGCCCGGCGATCGGCGTGCGAAGCGCGTGGTCATGACACCGAAGGGCATCAGGCTGCTGTCGCAGATCCAAAAGATCGCGAAGGTCGTCAACGCCGAAATCATGACCGGGATCTCCGCGAGCGACGTGCTGCGCGCCGAGACAGTGCTTCACAAGATGAAGAAGCAGCTCATCGCGATGGATGCCGTGCCCGGAGGCTCGAGCGGCTCCGACGACGGCGAGTAGCGCAATGGGGCCGCTGCAAGGGTTCAAAATCATCGAGTTCGCCGGCATTGGGCCTGGTCCTTTCTGTGCCATGTTGCTCGCCGACATGGGCGCTGAGATCATCCGCATCGATCGCTCCAGTGCCCAGCCGAACGACGCGGACCGCGGCAACGTGTCGGCTCGCGGCCGGCGTTCCATCGCGTTGGATCTCAAGAAGCCACAAGCCGTCGCCGCGGTGCTGCGACTGTGCCGGCAAGCCGACGGACTGATCGAGGGCTTTCGCCCCGGGGTCATGGAGCGCCTCGGCCTCGGCCCGAGCGAGTGCCTGCGCGAGAATCCCCGGCTCGTGTACGGGCGAATGACCGGTTGGGGTCAAACCGGCCCCCTGTCCCACACCGCGGGTCACGACATCAACTATCTTGCGATCTCGGGCTCTCTCTATATGCTCGGCCGCGCCAATGAGAAACCGGCGCCGCCGCTGAACCTGGTCGCCGACATGGGCGGCGGCGGAATGCTCCTGGCCTTCGGCATGGTCTGCGCCTTGCTCGAGCGTCAGAAGTCTGGCCATGGCCAGAGCGTCGATGCGGCGATGGTGGAGGGAGCGGCACTACTCGCCACCTCCATCTATGCGCGGCGCGCCACGGGTTTTTGGCGCGACGAGCGGGGATCGAATCTGCTCGATACCGGCGCGCATTTTTACGAGATATACGAAACCTCGGATCGCCGATACGTCGCGGTCGGCGCAATCGAGCCGCAATTTTATGCCGCGCTCCTGAAAGGGATGGGCCTCGATGCAGCCGCCCTGCCGCAGCAGATGGAGCGTGCGCGCTGGCCGCAGATGAAGGCGCTCTTTGCGGACGTGTTTCGCTCGAAAACGCGCGCCGAGTGGACGGCCATCTTCGATGGAACGGACGCCTGCGTGGCGCCGGTGCTCTCGCCCCTCGAGGCCGCGGCCCACGAGCACAACCGGGCGAGGGGCTCATTCACACAGACCGCGGGAGTCCTGCGCCCGGCCGCCGCCCCTCGCTTCAGCAGAACGGCCCTCGAAACGCCCTCCGATCCTCCGCTTCCCGGCGAGCAGTCAGAGGCGGTTCTCGCGGACTTCGGTTTTGCCGCGGAGGAGATTGCGCTGCTGCGTCGCGCGCGCGCACTGACTTAGCGCGCCGCGTCGCGCTCACGACCGAGCTCACAGAGATCTCTCTGATGAGCGCCCGGGACTTTGCGACTCCGCCAAGTTCGCGAGCACGCCGAGCACCTGTGCCGCTCGCTGCTTGTGGCAGATCAGAAGATCAGGCAGGTACACATCCTCGCGGTTGTAGCGAAGGGGCGATCCGTCGACGCGCGAGACGTGTAGGCCGGCGGCGCGCGCGACGGCGACCGGCGCACAGCTGTCCCACTCGTATTGGCCCCCGGTATGCACGTAGAGATCGGCTTCGCCACGCACCACGGCCATCGCCTTGGCGCCTGCCGATCCCATGGGAATGAGCTCCGCGCCGAGGGCTCGGGCCACCTCGACCGCCTCCGCGGCCGGTCTCGTCCGACTCACGAGCATGCGCAGCGGGGTTCTTTCCGGTGCGGCAGGGGCCACGGTATCGGAACACAAGGTCATGCCGAGCCCCGGCAGCGCTACGGCGCCGAGACTCGCCTCCCCGTCTACCGCGAGCGCGACGTGCACCGCCCAGTCGGTACGTGCCTCGCCGTACTCGCGCGTCCCATCCAACGGATCGACGATCCAGACGCGCGAGCGATCGAGGCGCGCGCGGTTGTCTTTTTCCTCCTCGGATAGCACGGCGTCCTCGGGCCGGTGCTCGCGCAGTGCGGCCATGATGAAGGTGTTGGCAAGGCGATCGCCGATCTTGCCCGCCGACTTTCCGTCGAATAGACCAGCACGGCGCAGTTGGAGCAGCAGCTCGCCGGCTCCAGTCGCGATCGCCCGCGCCAGTGCTGCATCGCCCAGGCTCATCCGATGAGCTTCTCGACGATCAAGTCCGCCGACTCGGCTGCCCGGGCAGGCCGATACAGAGTGGTACGCTGCACGGCGCGCCGAGCGAGCGAGGCCGCCAGCGCACGCATGTCGGATGATGCGAGCTCCTGGCCGTGCGTTGCGCCCGCGGCGCGCGTGATGCTCTCGTTCATCAGGGTGCCGCCCAGGTCGTTCGCGCCCGCGCGCAGCGCTTCGCGCATACCGGCGCGACCGAGCTTGACCCATGAGGCCTGGATATTCTCGAAGTGCGGATGCAGCGCCAGGCGCGCCACCGCGTGCATCAGAATCGCCTCGCGTAATGTCGGTCCGGGCCGTGCGCGACCGCGCTTGTAGAGCGGCGCCTCGTGCGCCACGAAGGGCAAGGGCACGAACTCGGTGAAACCGTGCGTGCGCTGCTGCAGACTCCGCAGCTTGAGCAAATGCTCGGCCCAATCGCGATACCCATCGATGTGTCCGAACATCATGGTCGCCGTGGTGGGTAGGCCGACCTCGTGCGCGGTCTCGATCACCTCCAGCCATTCGCCCGCGCGCAGCTTGTCGGGGCAGATGACGGCGCGCACCGCATCGACGAGGATCTCCGCGGCTGTGCCTGGTAGACTCCCGAGCCCCTCGTCGCGCAGCCAGGAGAGATACTCGCGCAGGCTCATCCCGAGCGTAGTCGCTCCGTGCCACACCTCGAGCGGCGAGAAGGCATGCACGTGCATGGCGGGATCGGCGGCCTTCAAGGCGCGCAGGATTTGCACGTAGGTCTCGCCGGTGAAGCTCGGGTGGATCCCTCCCTGCAAGCAGACCTCGGTGGCGCCGCGTTCGCGCGCCTCGAGCGATCGATGGACGATCTCCGTGAGATCGAGCAAGTATCCCCGCTCCGCCCCCTCGTGCTTGCGTGTCCCCTTGGAGAACGCGCAGAACGCGCAGCGGTAGGTGCACATGTTGGTGTAATTGATGTTGCGATTGACGACGAAGGTCGCGACATCGCCGTTGACCTTCGCACGCAGCTCGTCGGCCGCCTCGCACACCGTGTGATAGTCGGACCCGCGTGCAGCGAACAAGCGAGTGAGAGTCTCGGCATCCGGGGACTCGGCGCCGCAGGCCCGCACTTCCTCGACGAGGCGAGCGACCGGCGAGCTCTTGAGCCGTCGCCGGGTCGGCGCGACGAAGGCTGCCGGGAGCTCTCGGCTTCGGCCGGTACGCCACAGGTCCTCGCGTCCGAGCGCCCCGCCATCGGAGAGCTCGAGTACGGCGCGTCGCATGGGGGGGTCCAGCCAGACCTCCGGCTCCTGGGCATACCGCGGATAAATCGTCAGCCGTTCGGCAAGCACCTTGCCGGCTCGTTCGGTTTGAGCGCGCAGCGACTCGATCTCGGGCCACGGTGCCTCCGGATTGACGAAATCCGGCGTGAGCGGCGAGACGCCGCCCCAGTCATTGATTCCGGCCTCGATGAGTGCGGGAAGCGGCGCAGGACTCAAGTTCGGCGGCGCCTGGATGCTCATGCATTCGCCGAGGAGGAGTCGCGCCGCAGCGATCGTCCACAGGAGCTCTTCCGCATCGGGCGCTGAGGCATCGGCCATGATCGTTCCGGGCTTCGGCACGAAATTCTGGACGATGATCTCCTGAATGTGACCGTAACGCTGGTGCAGGTCGCGGATCGCGAGCAGCGCCTCGAGACGCTCCGCGCGGGTCTCGCCGATGCCGAGCAAAATCCCGGTCGTGAACGGAATCTTCTGCCGTCCTGCCTCCGCGATCGTCTCGAGCCGCACGGCCGGTCGCTTGTCCGGCGATCCGTAGTGGGGACCTCCCTTGGCGCAGAGCCGACTGGCCGCGCTCTCGAGCATCAAGCCCATCGATGCGCACACCGGCCGCAGCATCGACATCTCCTGCGCCGACATGCAGCCCGCATTGATGTGCGGAAGCAATCCGGTGCGGTCGCGCACGGCCTGCGCGACGTGCGCGAGATAATGCAGCGTGCTCGCAAAGCCCTCGGCGTCGAGCCATTCCGCCGCGACCCGGTAGCGTAGCTCCGGTCTCTCCCCGAGCGTGAACAGCGCCTCCTTGCAGCCCCGTCGAGCACCCTCCTGCGCCACGGCCAGCACGTCTTCGAGCCTCATGTAGGGACTCGGCAAACGTCTCGGGGCTTTGGCAAAGGTGCAGTAGTGGCAGGAGTCGCGGCAGAGCTGCGTGAGCGGCAGAAATACCTTTCGCGAATAGGTAACGAGTCGCGGAAAGCCGCGGTCGCGCAGCGCGGCCGCGCGCGCCGTGAGATCGGCCGATGCGGAGCGGCAAAGCTCCTCGACTCGTGTGGTCGCCGCCCTCGCGAGGCCGCGCCCGACAGGCTCGTGCCTCGACAGCTCGAGTCCTCGGACCCAACACGCGAGCGCATCGGAGCGGGTCTGCTCACCGAGCATCGCAGCAAGCCTGCGCAAATCGGCGGGCGAATCGACGTCGAACGACACCGGCGCAGACTCGATCTCGTGGGCCCGTTCGCGCAAACCCTCGAGGTGTCGCTCGAAGCTCTGCTCGCCGAACGACGGCTGGAACGGCTCTGCCGGATCGAGGAGCACCATATTGGTGCCTGTGCCCTCCTTGCATCGCACGAGCCCCACGGCGCCCGGGCCGGCTCGCTCGCGCAGCCGTAAATACGCATCGATCACATCGCTCAAGCCCTCCGCGGTCAAAGCGCCGAGGTCACTCGGCATCAATGCGGCGATGCTCGCCCCCTTCGCGGCGGCGGCCGCTAGCCCGAGCGAGCAGGCCTCATTCAAGGGCCGATCGCCGTCATCGAGGGTGCAAGCGCCGCGGCTCGCCGCATGAGCGGCGATGCGCGGATCGGGGGTCACGACGATGAGGCCCGCGAGCCGGCTCGATTGAAAGAGAATATCGAGCGTGCGGCATGCCAGGAGGAATGCGAACTCTTCGCGCGCATCGCCCAGGACCGCCGCCAATCGCTGCTTCGCGACGGCGAGTCGCTTGATCGGGACCACCGCCCAGATATCGGTGCGCGGGTGCTGCATAGGGATCTCGAATTTAACCATCACTTTCCTCACGGCGACAGATCGGGTCGGTTCGCCACATCGGGCCCGTCGCGCCGTCAGCCGAACTTGCTTCGCAGGAGCGGCGCCACCCGCTCGGAGAATAATCGCAAAAAGCGCGCCTGATCCGGACCGGGCGCGTGGAACACCAGGTGATTGAACCCGATCTTCACGTACGCCCCGATCCTCTCAGCCATCTCCTCGGGGTCGCTCGAGACAATCCAGCGGGCGGCGCTGCGCTCGATCGGGAGCGCATCGGCGAGTTTTTCCATCTCGAGAGGGTCCTCGACGCTCACCTTCTCCTCGGCACTCAAGCCGAGTGCGCCCCAGAAATGGGTATCGTGCAGGGCGCGCTCGCGGTCCGTATCAAAAGACACCTTCATCTCGATCATCCGTTCGAATCCCGAGCTGCTCGTGCGGCCCGATGCAGCGAGCCCGGCCTGCACGTTGGGCAGCAGGGTCTCGGTGTAGAGCTGCCACGACTTGCCGCTCGTGCAGATGAAGCCATCGGCTTGCGATCCCGCGAGCTTGGCGATGAACGGTCCGGCGCCGGCGATGTAGATGGGCACGGGCGGATCCGGCCGATCGTAGATTGTCGCCAGTTTCGTTTTGTAGAACTCTCCGTTGAAGGTTACGCGATCCTGCGACCAGAGCGTGCGGATGAGGCGGATCGCTTCGCGAAAGCGCGCCGTGCGCTCCTTCTGGGCAGGCCACTCGAGTCCCGTTGCGGGCACCTCGTTCAGCGACTCTCCGGTCCCGACGCCGAGCACCACACGCCGAGGAAACAGGATTCCCAGGGTCGCGAACGCCTGAGCGACCAGCGCGGGGTGGTAGCGGTAAGTCGGCGTGAGCACGCTCGTGCCCATCACGATCTTCCTCGTCCGGGCCCCGAGCGCGCCCAGCCAGGCGAGCGAAAACGGTGCGTGACCGCCGCTGTGGCGCCAGGGTTGAAAATGGTCGCTGATCCACACCGAATCCAGACCGAGTTCCTCCGACAGCAGGGCAAACTCGAGCAATTCGTTCGGGCCGAACTGCTCGGCCGAGGCCTTGTAACCCAGCTTCAGCACGAGAACCTCCTCGAGAACCGGGAAACGACCTGCTCCCGGACATGTGATTGCAACAGTATTTTGATCGCAGCCGCTGGGCGCAATAGCCTGACGCCGCCTCGCGCCGTCACACCGTACTGCACTGCAGCAGTCACGCTCGGGGCAAGCCGCGCGAGCCTAGCTCATGGGGGCGCCACGGTCGCTGGCGCCGCGGCCGCCTGCGCCAGGTGCGCCTTCAAATCGAACGTTGGATCTGCCGCCTGCGCCGGCGTGAGCGCCACATGCTGTCCCACGAGCCGCCGTGCGAGCATATGATCGCCGGGGCGGTTGACCGACTCGACCCCGATCAAGCGACCTGCTTTGAAACAGAATGCAGAGCAGGCGATTCCCGATGCATCGCCGCGGATGACGAGCTGATCGTAACCCTGCGTGAGGCCGGCGATTTGCAGCTTGAGCTCCGCCTGATCGCTCCAGAACCACGGAACGTTTGCATAGCGCGCAGGCTTGCCGACGAGTCGCGCCGCCACGCATCGGCCCTGATCGGTCGCGTTCTGAACAGACTCTAGCCGTACCAGGGAGGCATCCGCGAACGGATTCGGATGAGCCGCACAGTCTCCGACAGCGCTCACGTTCGGGTCGCTCGTGAGCAGCATCTCATCGACCACGATGCCGTTGCGCACGTCGAGACCGGCGGCAGCGGCCACCTCGACGTTCGGTTGCACCCCGATGCCGATCACGATGACATCCGCCGGCACCCGCTCGTGCTCCACCGTCGCGACCGCGACCGCCCGCCCGGCCTCGCCGAGGATGTGCAGCACCTGGGAATTGAACATGAAGCGCATGCCGTGCTTCTGATGCTCGCGCGTGAAGATCGCGGCGATCTGCGGGCTCAAAGCCCGCGCCATCGGACGATCCGCGACCTCGATCACGGTGACCTCGACGCCCAGCTTCATTGCGGTCGCAGCGACCTCGAGACCGATGAAGCCGGCGCCGATGACGACGGCGTGCTTGGCTGTCTCGAGCGCCGCCTTGAGCGCACGCGCTTCATCGAGCGTGCGCAGGCAGTGGACTCCACGGAGCTCGGTGCCGCGCACCGGCAGCGGCCGATTGCGAGCCCCGACGGCGAATACGAAGTGACCGTACTCGATCACGCGATCGTCATCGAGCGCCGCATGATGGTGAGCCCGATCGAGCGCGATCACTCGGCGTCCCGTCAACAGCTCGATGCGCTTGTCCGCGTAAAAGCTCTCGGGGCGCAGCGCCGCCCGGGCCTCATCGGTCGCGCCCAGGAG
>DATHCO010000085.1:0-15000 GCA_035319505.1 Steroidobacteraceae bacterium
ATAACGTATAACGTTACAGGTCAAAGCGGTTCTCCTCACGATTGACTTCGACCAAAAAATTTGGGCCCGCTCGGACTCGAACCGAGGACCAAGGGATTCACTGTATCCCGCCGTTTCCGGCGGGAGCGGACTATCTCTTCACCCCGGTGGGGTGCGGGATGCTCTTGCCTGTCATTAAGCGCGCTTCGAGCGCTCAGGTAGTCTCTGCACCTTCCGGCGGTGCACCGCCGGCTCGGCTCAGGGTTGCCAGCAGCACGAGCTGTTGAGGTTTCCCTGAATTCATCCCGTCCACTTCATACCTTGCGATATGAAGGCACCATTCGTTGATGAGTCCCCTGCTCTAACCAACTGAGCTACAGGCCCGACGGGCAGCATCGTATCACGAGACCCGCGGGAGCCGCGCGCAGCGGCGCGATGGTCCTCGGCGCCGGAGCCTGCTGTATCTTGGGCGATTCGTGCCTAAGCTAGGTGCCTCGTGGCAAAGCCCAATCTACCCGCACTTCCCATCACCGAAGCGCTGCCCGCGCTGGCTGCGGCGCTGGCAGGACATCCTCATGCGTTGCTCCATGCTCCGCCCGGCGCCGGCAAAAGCACCTTGGTCCCGCTCGCGTTGCTGGGAAGTGCCTGGCTCGGCGATCGCAAGATCCTCATGCTCGAGCCGCGGCGTATCGCCGCCCGTGCCATCGCTCGGCGCATGGCCGAGCTTCGTGGCGAGCCCGTGGGCAAGACCGTCGGGTTTCGCACTCGATTCGAATCGCGAGTGAGCCGCGACACGCGCATCGAGGTGCTCACCGAGGGCATCCTCACGCGCATGCTGCAGGCCGACCCGGAGCTTCCCGACGCGGCCTGCGTGATCTTCGACGAGTTTCACGAGCGCAGCCTGAATGCGGACTTGGGCTTAGCGCTCTGCATCGAGAGTCAGCAGACGCTGCGGGAGGATCTTCGCCTCCTGGTGATGTCTGCGACGCTCGACGTCGAGCCGCTGGCGGCGCTGCTCGGACCGGCGACGCCCATCATCACCTCCGAGGGGCGCAGTTACGAGGTCACGACTCACTACCTGCCCCCGCGTGCGCAGACGTCCATCGAGCTCGCGACCGCGAACGCGGTGCGGCTCGCGTTCGAGCGGCACGAGGGCGACATCCTGTGCTTTTTGCCGGGAGCGGCGGAAATCGGCCGGGTGCAGCGCTCGCTCGAGGAGTCGGCACCGGGCGAGGGCGCGCTCGTGCTGCCGTTGTACGGAGAGCTCTCGGCAGGCGCGCAGGATGTGGCGCTCGGGCCGGCGCCTGCGGGTCAGCGCAAGATCGTGCTCGCGACCAGCATCGCGGAGACGAGCCTGACGATCGAGGGCGTTCGGGTGGTGGTGGATTCGGGACTGCGGCGCTACGCGGAGTTCGATCCCGTGACCGGGATGAGTCGTCTGGTCACGGGCAAGGTGTCCCAAGCCGCGGCGGACCAGCGCCGCGGCCGCGCCGGCCGGTTGGGCCCGGGTGTCTGCTACCGGCTATGGCCGCAGAGCGTAGAGCTTGCAGCGCACACCCCGCCCGAGATCCAGCGTGCGGATCTCGCGCCGCTCGCGCTCGAGCTCGCCTGCTGGGGCGCGGCCGGACGGCTCCGCTGGCTCGATCCACCACCTGCCGCCCCGCTCGCGCAGGCGCGCGACCTGCTGCGACGGCTCGAGGCCCTCGACGAGGCCGGTCGTATCACGCCGCATGGGCGCGCGCTCGCCTCCATGGGCGCACACCCGCGCCTCGCACACATGCTCATCAAGGGCCATGAATGGAAGGCCTCGCGCCTGGCTTGCGATATCGCCGGCATCTTGAGTGCGCGGGATGTGCTGCGCGCCGAGCCGGGGGCGCGCGATGCGGACCTGCGGCTGCGGGTCGGCGTGTTGCGCGGCACCGCCGGGACATTGCCACCGGGCTTGAGCGTCGATCAACGCGCGCTGCGCGAGGCCGCGCGCAGCTCCGAGCTCTGGCAGCGCGAGCTCGGCAGTCGAGGGGATGCCGGCGACGATCCGCTCGACTCAGTCGGGCCGCTCGTGGCGCTCGCGTATCCCGACCGAATCGGGCGCGCGCGCCAGGCCGCCGATGCGCACGGCGCCGGCGGTAGGTACTTGCTCACGAATGGCCGCGGCGCGCGCTTCGCGGAGCCCCAGGCGCTTGCCAGATCCGAATTCATCGTCGCACCCGAGCTCGACGGCGCCGACCGCGATGCTCGCGTCTTCCTGGCCGCTCCCGTGGCTCTTGCCGACCTCGAGCGAGAGTTCGGGGAGCACATCGTGGAGCACGACGAGATCGGGTGGGACGATCGAGAGCAGGCGGTGCGCGCGCGCCGCGAGCGGCGTTTGGGAGCCATCGTGCTCGAGGCGAGTGAGCTTCGCGATCCGAATCCTGCAGACATCGAGCGCGCCGTCCTCGCGGGGCTACGCCGACTCGGAGTCGAGGCGCTTCCGTGGACTCGCGAGCTCAGGCAGTGGCAGGCACGGGTGCTCTTGATGCGCAGGCTCGAGATTCACGCGCCGGCGCCCTGGCCGGACGTGAGCGATGCCGAGCTCCTATCAACCCTCGACGAATGGGCTCCGCCCTACCTCTCGGGCCTCACCCGTCGAGAGCACTTCGCGAGGATGGACCTCGGGGGCGCCCTGCGCTCACGTCTCAGCCATGCGCAACTCGGCATCCTCGAGCGCGAGGCGCCCACTCATTTCGTCGTCCCGAGCGGTTCGCGCATTCCGATCGATTATCTGGACGCCGAGCCGACCTTGTCCGTGCGCCTGCAAGAGATGTTTGGGCTTTCCGTGACGCCCGGCATCGCGGGCGGGCGGTTGCCCCTGGTGCTGAAGCTGCTCTCGCCCGCAGGGCGCCCCGTGCAAATCACGCGCGACCTGGTGAGCTTCTGGAATCGCGGTTATCACGAAGTGAGAAAAGATCTCAAAGGTCGCTACCCGAAGCACTACTGGCCGGAGGATCCGTACGCGGCACAGCCGACCCGGCGCGTGCGCCCGCGCTAGCCGATCTGCCGCGAAGCTAGCTCGCGCAGCCGTGGTCGCAGCGGTCGCGCTCGATCTGCAAGGTCGTATGATCGATGCGAAAGTGGCGCTTGAGATTCGGCGTCAACGAGCCAAGGAGGGCGTCGTTCGCCTCCCGGTCCGGCACGACGAGATGCGCAGTCAGCGCGACGCTCGTGGTGCTGAGTGCCCAGATGTGCAGGTCGTGCACGTCCGTGACCCCGCGTTGCCGGGCGAGATAAGCGAGCACGTCGCGCGAGTTGACGCCCGCGGGCACGGCGTCGAGCGAGAGGTGAAGCGCATCTCGGAGCAGCCCCCAGGTGCTCACCAATATGGCGGTGACGATCGCAAGGCTCACGGCGGGATCTAGCCAGCGCCATCCGGTGAGCGCGATGAGCAATCCCGACACCAGCACGCCGGCCGAGATGGCGGCATCTCCCAGCATATGGATAAATGCGCTGCGGCGGTTCAGGTCACCGCGGCTGCCCTGATGCAGCAGCCAGGCGCTCACGCCATTGAGCAGGATGCCGACGGCGGCGACGCCCGCGACGGTCGCACCGGCCACCGAGGGGGGCGCGGCAATGCGGCCGAGCGCCTCCCACGCGATCGCACCGCACGCCATCAGCAGCAGCACCGCATTGGTGAGAGCCGCGAGCACCGAAGAGCGCCCGAGCCCATAGGTGAATCTCCCCCCCGGCGGCCGGCGCGTCAAATAGACGGCGGCGCAAGCGCCGGCGAGCCCCAGCGCATCGCCGAGATTGTGGCCGGCGTCCGCGATCAGCGCGACCGAGTTCGACACAAAGCCGAAGCATCCCTCGATGACCACGAAAACGAGGTTGAGGCCCAAGGCAATGAGCATGCGACCCGTGACGTGCGCGAGCGCGTGGGCATGTGCGTGGTCGCGCCCGTGGTCGCGCCCGTGGTCGTGCTCGTGGTCGTGCTCGTGGTCGTGCTCGTGCGCTTCGTGCTCGTGCGCATCGGGGATGTTATGGTCGAGATCTGCCATCGGCGTCCTTGAGTTGCTCGAAGCTGTGCAAGCGCCGCAGCCCCGGAAATAAAACCCACGCCCAAAGGATCGTCACCAGCAATGTTACTACTCCACCCAGAACGATGGCGGGAACCAACCCGAACCAGGCGGCGGTCAGGCCGGACTCGAATTCACCCAGCTCGTTGGATGCTCCGATGGCGATCGAATTGACCGCGCTCACACGGCCGCGAATCTCGTCGGGCGTCGCCGACTGCACGAGCAGCATGCGAATGAACACGCTGATCATGTCTGCGCCACCTGCCACGGCCAGTGCGATCATCGCCACCCAGAAGCGCTCCGTGAGGCCGAACACGACGATCGCCGCGCCGAACAGGGCCACGCCGGCGAACATGCGCACTCCGATCCGGTGCGAAACAGGCTTGAATGCGAGCCAAAGCGCCATCGCCACGGCGCCGACTCCCGGAGCCGCGCGCAAGTACCCGAACATGTCCGGTCCCGCATGCAAAACGTCCCTGGTGAACGCCGGCAACAGCGCCGATGCGCCCCCGAACAATACCGCAAAAAGATCCAACGAAACGGCACCGAGTACCGTTTTCCGCCGCCAGGTAAACCGCAGTCCCTCCCACAGGCTCCCCAACGCAGCCGCGAGGCGGTTTGAGCGGGAGCCCCGGATCGCGAGCACTGCGCCGATCGCGAGCGCGAGCAACCCGGCGGCCGCGCCGTAGACGCACTGCGCCCCGCCGTGAGCGAGCCTCGACTCGCCGAAGGCGTACACGAGCCCGCCCAGGCTCGGACCGGCGATCGTCGCGAGCTGAAAGGTCGAGGAGTTGATCGCGACGGCATTGCCAAGCGAGGCGGCAGGCACGATATTCGGCAGGAACGACTGGGCGGCGGGTGTCTGAAAGGCGCGCGCGATCCCGAGCACGGCAAGCACCGCGAAGATCGGCCGCACGCTCGATGAGCCCGTACGAGCCAACGTGAGCAGCGCCAAGGCGCAAACGAGATAAGCGGCCAAGCACGAGAGAATGATGAGCCGGCGGTCGAACAGATCGGCGGCGTGGCCGGCGAACAAGGAGAGGCAGAGGAAGGGCAGGAACTGGGACAGTCCGATGAGACCCAGATCGAGCAACCGGCCGGTGAGCTGGTACACCTGCCAGCCCACCGCGATGATGATCATCTGTGCAGCGAGCGAGGAAGCGAGCCGCGCGCCAAGATACCAGGCGAGATCGCGCTGCTTGACGATGGACAGTCCTAAAGGCCCAGAGCGCTCAACGACGGGTGATCATCGGGACGTCGACCGAGGGGCCAGCGATACTTGCGCTCGCTTTCCGCAATCGGCAAATCATTGATGCTCGCGATTCTGAGGCGCATGAGCCCCGCCTCGTCGAACTCCCAGTTCTCGTTGCCGTAGCTGCGAAACCATTGACCACTGTCATCGTGCCATTCGTAGGCGAATCGCACGGCAATTCGGTTCTGCGCAAAGGTCCACAACTCCTTGATGAGGCGGTAGTCGATCTCGCGCGACCATTTGCGCTCGAGGAAGGCCTGGATGGCCTCGCGCCCCCGAAGGAACTCGACGCGGTTGCGCCAGCGGCTATCGGGCGTATATGCGAGCACCACGCGGGCGGGATCGCGCGTGTTCCATGCATCTTCAGCCATGCGCACCTTTTGGGCGGCGGTTTCGACATTGAAGGGCGGTAAGGGGGGTCGACTCATGATGATCGCTCTTGGGTTCAGGCTATCGTACTGCGAGGCGCCCGGCTACCTACGGCGCGGTAGACCGACTCCTAGGCAGGCAGATAGCGGTTGACGAGATCCGCCATCCGGTCAGTCGCCACGTGAAACATATCCATACCCAAATCGGGCAAGTCGACGTAGCTGTCCTTCGCCTCGAGCAGGGGCTTCACCCGCGCCGTCTGCTCGATGATGTCGTCATGCGGCGCAAACACGGTGAGTGGCATCTTGAGGCCCCTGAGCTTTTTCTCGATCGGGTAGCCGCTCGCCGCGCGAAACGCGGCGCCCGGATTGGCCGCGAGCAGATGCTCGACGAAGCGCTGGTGCACATCGGCGAGATCGTACGGGGGTTGCCTGAACGCGAAGCAGCCCCGCCAAGCGCCCAGCACGTGGCCTCCCTCCGCGGCGGGCTTCAACGGCTGCTCGCTGTACTTTTCCATTTGCCGCTGTTGTTCCTCGACCGTGAACAGCGGCATCCCCACCGCAATCACCCGGCGCACCCGCTGAGCGTACGCGTACGCGATCTCGACGGCCTCGATCGAGCCCACATGGACGCCCAGCACGTCGAACGGGCCTGCGATGCCGGCCGCGCTGATCGCATCCACGGTGCACTGGGCATATTGCTCGAGCGTGAGGGCCCAGGGCG
The DNA here is from genome assembly GCA_035319505.1 of Steroidobacteraceae bacterium. Classification (GTDB taxonomy): domain Bacteria; phylum Pseudomonadota; class Gammaproteobacteria; order Steroidobacterales; family Steroidobacteraceae; genus Bog-1198. Next base: position 6,373 of record DATHCO010000085.1, read on the forward strand.
GCGCATCGGAAAAGCCGTATCCCAGCCGGTCGGGTGCCTGAGTGGGTCTTGCGAGCCGCTCCTGCAAGGGCTCCCACATTTCCCCTGAGCGCGGTGAGGGATGCAGCAGCACGAGCGGTACTCCCCTGCCGTCCTTGCTGCGCACGTGAAGTTGTCCGAACCGCGTGGGGTAAAGGCGCCGCGTCAGGGGCATAGGGAGGGAGGCGAGTGGGCGAGCAGGAAAGTCTCGATCAACGGTGCGATCTCGGCGGCCTTCTCGATGTGCAGCATATGACCTGCCCCGGCCACGTGAGCGATCTCGATACCGCGCACCTGAGCCCGGAAGGCATCATCGGTCCCGTCGGCGCCGAGCCGGGTCACGAACTCCGATTCCTGGCCCTTCAGCATGAGTACGGGCGCACGGATCGCCCGCCAGCACGCTTCCGCCTCCTCGCGCCGATACAGCACGGGATTGATCCAGCGGTGGCGCGAGTCACCCAGCAAGTGCACGCGTCCATCCGCCTCGACTCTACCCCAGGCCTCGGCGACGAATCTCGCCTGCACGAGGCTGAACCGCGGGTAGCGGTGGCGGATGACGGAGGCGAGCTGCTCGAAGGATTCGTAGCTCTTCAAGGCCGGAACCGCCCGGACCTGGTCCAACCAATTGCGCAGGCGCGCGGGGGCTTCCTCCGCTGAAGTGCGCGGCAAGCCGAATCCCTCGAGGTTCACCACGCAGCGTACTCGGTGCGGCTTGAGTCCAGCGAACATGCAGGCGATGTTCCCGCCCATGCTGTGCCCGATGAGTCGTACCGGCTCCTGTGGACTCAGCAGATCGAGGAGCGCGTCGAGATCCGCCAGATAATCAGGAAACCAGTAGCCCTCGCGCGCCCACTCGCTACGCCCGAAGCCGCGCCAGTCGGGCGCGGCGAGCGGCCAATCCCTGTCGAACGCATCGACCATGAACTGGAAGGTATCGCCCGTATCCTGGAAGCCGTGGAGCAGGACCACGGGAGGGGCCTCAGGTCCCCAGCGGCGCACATGGGCCTCGAGCGTGCGCAGCCGCACGCTCTCGTGCCGCGCCGCACGCAGCACCTCATAGGACCTCCCCGACGCTTGAAGCGAATGCTGGTCCAAGAGCGGCGGCGGTCAGCTTCGCTTGAGCTTGGCTTGGGGCGGCTGATTGTTATCGTCAGGGCTGGCGCCGCCTTTCAATCCGCCCTTGCCCGCTCGGGCGGCTGTGCCGCCGCTACCGGTCCCGGTGCGCGCAGGGGGCCTCCCTCGCGACTGACGCTGCGGTTTGTTCGGCTGGTTTCCTTTTGGCATTGAAGAGTCCTTTGAGGTATCGCAAAGCAGCCTACCTCATACACGCTGGGAACCCCGCGCCGCAAGTACGGCGAGCGGCCGCTGCGGCGGGCAAGCGGCGGCGGCCCCCCGGGTTTGCGGTTTGCCTCGCTTGGAGCGCATGCTGAGAGGATGATGGGGAGGCGCATCGGACCGTATCGGCTGATTCGCGAGCTGGGCGCAGGCGGGATGGGCGAGGTCTATCTCGCTGAGCGCGCGGATGCGGAGTTCGACCAACAGGTCGCGATCAAGCTCGTGCATGGCCACGGAGTGAAGTCACGCCTGAAGATCGAACGCCAGATTCTCGCGCAGCTCGATCACCCCAACATCGCGCACCTCCTCGACGGCGGGACGCTCGCCGACGACACCTCCTACATCGTCATGGAATATGTCGACGGCGTCCCCATCGATACGTACTGCGACTCCCACCGACTCGATCTCGGCGCCCGTTTGAGGTTGTTCCAGACGGTGTGCGCCGCCGTGCACTACGCGCATCAAAACCTCATCGTGCACCGTGATCTCAAGCCCTCGAATATCCTGGTGACGAAATCGGGCGTGCCGAAACTTCTCGATTTCGGCATCGCGAAGCTCCTCGATCATCGTCAAGCCGGGCCGCACACGCTCGCGCTCACCCAAGCCGACATTCGAATCATGACCCCCGAGCATGCGAGTCCCGAGCAAGTCCGCGGACAGCCCATCACGACCGCGAGCGACGTCTACGTGCTGGGGGTGTTGCTCTATCGGCTGCTCGCGGGCATCGGTCCTTATGTCATTGCATCGATGCGACTCAACGACATCGAGCGCGCGATTTGCGAGAAATCCCCGCCACTGCCAAGTCAAGCGATAGGCAGGGAAGACCCGACGCGGGCGCGCAAACTCGCGGAGGCGCGCTCGACGAGTCCCGGGCGCCTGCAACGCGCTCTGCACGGCGATCTCGACAACATCGTCTGCATGGCGATGCGCAAGGAGCCAGAGCGCCGCTATGGCTCCGCGCAGCAACTGGCAAGCGACATCCAGCGGTACCTGGACGGCAAGCCGGTCATCGCGCACGGCGACACCTTTTCCTACCGCAGCGCCAAGTTCGTCAGGCGTCACTGGCTGCCGGTCGCAGCGGGCGCCGGTGCCTTCGGCCTGATACTCGCGTTCGCGGTCACCGCCCATGTGCAGTCGCTGCGCATCGCCTCCGAGCGCGATCGCGTCGCGGAGCAGCGGGAGGCAGCCGAGCACGAGCGCAAGCGCGCCGAAGAGGTGTCGACCTTCCTCGTCGATGTGTTCAAGCTGTCGGATCCCGAGGTCAACCGCGGAAATCAGGTCACCGCGCGCGAGCTCCTGGACTCGAGCGCCAAGCGGCTCCGCGAGTCATTTTCGGATCAGCCCGAAACCAAGGCGACGCTGCTGGCAACGGTCGGTGCGGTGTACGACAGTCTGGGTCAATACCGAGACGCGGTGCAGGTCTTGAACGAATCCTTGTCGCTCGAGCCCTCCTCCAAGGACAAGAGGCACATCGAGACGCTGCTCGAGCTCGGACGCGCCCTGGCCGGTGGCGGCGATCTGGCGGGCGCCGAGCCTCGGATCCAGGAAGCCCTGCGACTGGCGCAGCGCGAGTACGGGGCTGCGAGCCTCGAGTCCGGGCTCGCTCTGTGGGCACTCGGACGCCTGCGACACAGCCAAGATCGATTCGCCGAAGCCAAGGAGCTCTACAAGCACGGCCTCGAGCTGCTCGAGACGACCGAGGCTCCCGCGACCGACGTCGCCTCGTTACTCGGCGACTTGGCCACCGTGTATCAACGAGAGCAGCAGTGGGAGCTCGCCAAGCAAACCTACGAACGGGCGCTCGCCATCGATCGCAGCGTGCTCGGCGACGATCACCCGCGGGTGGCATCGCATCTGCACAATCTGGCGATCGTGGCCGAGAACATGGGCGACTTGAGGCGGGCTGAGAGCTTGTTTCGGGATGCGATCGCGCGCGACGAGCACGCATTCGGCAGCCAGCATCCGGATACCGCCAAAGCGCTCGGCAACTACGGGTTGCTGTTACTACGCGAAGAGCGGCTCGGCGAGGCGGAGTTCCTGCTGCGCAAGGCCCTCGACATTCGACTGAACATCTATGGTCCCGATAACTTCAACGTCGCCTATGCACGCGTGAGCCTCGGCATCGTGCTCGAGGAGGAGGGATCGCTCAAGGAATCGGAAGACGAATTGCGCCAGGCGCTCGCGATCTATGACCGCTCGCTCCCGTCCAATCATCAATACCGTGCCACTGCTCTCATGCATCTCGCGCAGCTTCTGGTCGACCGTGGGAAGCCCCAGGAAGCGCTCGTGCTCTGCGAGCAATCGCTCGCGATTTGGAGCGCCACGGCGCCGAAGTCCTGGTACACGGCGCAGGCTCACACCATCCACGCCTACGCGCTCGCCCATCTCGGCCGCCCGACCGAAGCGGCCGACGAGCTGTCTGCCGCATTGCCGGCGCTTGCGAAGCTGCGCGGCCCGGATGACCCGTCCGTGCGGCGCGCGCAGGGGTGGCTCAAGAGCATGCGCCCGACGCCTGCCGAGGTCGCCGCGCCGGCCTCGCCGGCCCCGGGGGTGCCGGCAACCGCAACCGCCGCTCTACCCGCTGCCGTCGTGGCGCCTGCGACCGCAAGGGTCGTGAACTAGGAGCCTCTCAGGAAGATCTTGTAGGCCGGGTTCTCCGTCTCCTCGGTGTACGCATACTGCAACGCATCGAGATGAAGCAGAAAATCCGTGTGCGTGTGCGCCGGCACCTCGATGCCGGCGAGCACCCGCCCGTAATCCGAGCCGTGATTGCGATAGTGGAACAGGGTGATGTTCCAGCCTTGTCCGATCGCCTGCAGAAACTTGAGCAAGGCTCCCGGTCGCTCGGGGAATTCGAACCGGTACAGCCGCTCATCCTTGAGCTCACGAACCGGGCCACCCACCATGTAGCGCACGTGCAGCTTCGCCATTTCGTTATCGGTCATGTCGTGCACTGCAAATCCGGCCTCGAGCAGCGTGTTCATGAGTTCGAGGCGCTCGCTCTTGCCGGAGGTAAGCGCCAGGCCCACGAAGAGGTGCGCCTTCTCGACGTCGTGGTATCGATAATTGAATTCGGTGACGTTGCGTTGCTTCAGGAACTCGCAAAAGCGCAGGAAGGATCCGCGCACCTCGGGTATGTCGATCGCCAAGAGCGCCTCGCGCTGCGCGCCGAGGTCACCGCGCTCGGCGACGTAGCGCAGGCGGTCGAAATTCATGTTGGCGCCGCCGTTGATCGCTATCAGGGTGCGCTTTACGCAGGATTCGCGCGCGACGTACTTCTTGATGCCGGCGACCGCCAGGGCTCCCGCGGGCTCGGCGATCGAGCGATTGTCCTCGAAGATGTCCTGGATCGCGGCGCAGATCTGATCGGTCGTCACCAACACGACCTCGTCGACGTACTGCCGTGCGATTCGAAAAGTCTCCTCGCCGACTCTCTTCACGGCCACGCCGTCGGCAAAGTTGCCGACCCGACTGAGCGTGACGCGCCGGCCGGCACGAAGCGATTCGAACATGCTCGCTGCATCCTCGGGCTCGACGCCGATGATCTTGATGCGCGGATAGAGCGCTTTCACGTACGACGCGATACCCCCGATCAGTCCCCCGCCGCCGATCGGAACGAAGATCGCATCGATGTCGTCCCCGTGCCACTGGCGCAGAATCTCCAAGGCGATGGTGCCCTGACCAGCGATCACGTCCGGATCGTCGAAGGGATGCACGAAGACGAGCGAGCGCTCGCGTGCAATCTCGATCGCGCGCTCGTTGGCCTCATCGTAATCATCGCCGTGCAGCACGATCTCGGCGCCCAGATCGGCGACTGCCTGCACCTTGATCTGCGGGGTGGTCAATGGCATGACGACGACCGCAGGGATCTTGCGCGTGCGCGCGCCGAGCGCCACCCCTTGGGCATGGTTGCCGGCCGAGGCGCAGATCACGCCCCGCTGCGCAGCCGTCGCCGAGAGCTGTGCAATTTTGTTGTACGCGCCGCGAACTTTGAACGAAAACACCGGCTGGAGGTCTTCTCGCTTGAACAGCACGCGATTGTCGAGCCGGCGCGAGAGGCGCGGCGCCGCCTCCAGCGGTGTTTCCACCGCGACATCGTAAACTTTGGCTTTGAGGATCCGTTCTAGATAGTTTTCTTGCATGAGCTGTGGCTTTGGGGCGTAGCGGTGAAAGAACTGCGATATGTTCGCCTGAAACTGTGAGACGTTCCACAGCCGGCGCGAGCCTCCTGCGCTCCGCCTTCGGTTTATTCGGTAACATAGGCGCCATGCGCGGCTCGACCTGGTACCTGCTCGGATTGCTCGCGGTCTCACCGGCCGCCCATTCCCTGACGGGCGCCTGGGTCGCGAGCGACAACGTCAAGGCCCGCCTGGTGAGCGAGGCCGATGCCCTGAGTCCCGGCCGATCGAGCTGGGTCGCCCTCGAATTCGAGATCCGCGAGGGCTGGCATACCTACTGGCGCAATCCGGGCGATTCCGGGCTCCCCACCAAGCTCGCGTGGACGCTGCCTCCCGGCGTCTCGGCGGGGGAGATCGCGTGGCCGACGCCGCATCGGTTCGAGGTCGGGCCGTTGGTCAATTACGGCTATGCCAAGCATGCCATGCATCTCGTCGAGATCACGGCGGATCGTGATCTCAAGGCCGCCGCCGCCCCGCTCGAGCTCGCCGCCAAGGCGAGCTGGCTCGTGTGCGCGGATGTCTGCATCCCCGAGAGCGCGAACCTCACGCTGAAGGTACCCGTGACTGCGGCGAGCGCTGCCGCCGATCCCGCGGTTGCGCCGCTGTTTGCGGCCGCTCGCGCGGAGCTGCCGAGCACTGCGCCCGCAGCGACCGATGCGAGGTTCGATCACGGTCAATTAGTGCTCTCGTTCGGCAAGGAATGGGGCGCGACGCTGTCCCGGGTATCGGCGCTCGCGTTCTACCCGTACAGCGACGGAGCGATCGAGTACGCGGCGCCGCAAACGATGACGCGTCATGACGGCGCCGTCGAGCTGGCGATGAAAGTGGGCGACCAGCCGCCCCAGCCGCCTGCGGTGCGCGGCGTGCTCCTCGCGACCGAGCCGAGCGGGGGCGAGACCCTCGCCGTGCCTATGGAGATTGCTGCGCAGCTCGCCGCGGCGGCGGTGCCGGCCGCCGGCGCAGCGCCCGTCACCTCATCCGGTGCGCGCGAGGACGTGGCCGGTACCGCCGGTCCGGCCGATCATCCCGCGCTGCCCGTGCTCGTCTTGCTCGCAGTCCTCGGCGGGCTCGTGTTGAATCTGATGCCCTGTGTATTCCCGGTGCTTTCGATCAAGGCCATCGGATTGGTCGAGCAGGCGAAGAAACATCCCGCCGCCGTGCGCTTGAAGGGGCTGGTCTTCGCCGCCGGCGTCATCGCCTCCATGCTGACCCTGGCGGGCGTGCTGTTGGCGCTGCGCTCGGGCGGGGAGCAAATCGGCTGGGGGTTTCAGCTGCAGTCGCCGCTGTTCGTCACCTTGATGGTCTATTTGTTGCTCGCGGTGGGCTTGAATTTGTCGGGCGTCTTCGAGGTGGGCGGCGGGCTTGCCGGTGTGGGTGATGCACTGACTCAGGGCGATAGCGTCAAGGCGTCGTTCTTTACCGGGGTTCTCACGACATTGGTGGCAACGCCCTGCACGGCGCCGTTCATGGCCGCCGCCATCGGCGCCGCAATCACTCAGTCCCCGCTGGCCGCGTTATGCATCTTCGCGGCGCTCGGCCTGGGCCTATCGCTTCCGTATTTGCTGCTGTCGATCGCCCCCTGGATGCGCCGGGCGCTGCCTAAGCCGGGCGCATGGATGGAGACATTGAAGCAAATCTTTGCGTTCCCGATGTACGGCTCGGCGGCGTGGCTCCTGTGGGTGCTCGCGCAGCAGACCTCCGCAATCGGTCTCGGGGCCGCGCTGGCCGGTGCGGTGCTCGTGGCGCTTGCGGCGTGGGCCTATCAGAAGTCCAAGGGGAGCACGGCCGGACGGCGTCTTGCCGCTCTCGCCACCGCTACCGCCGCCGTACTCCTCGCCATCGTGCTGCCGGTGCGGCTCGCCGGGGTTGCCTCGGCCGCTCCCGCCACGGCGAGCACGCATGCCGACGCCTGGGAGCCGTACAATCCGGCCCGGGTTCGCGAGCTCACCGAGCGCGGTGCACCCCTTCTCCTGAACTTCACCGCGAGCTGGTGCCTGACGTGCCTGGTCAATGAGCGCAATGCGTTCGATGATGAGGCGGTTCGACGGATTTTTCGCTCCAAGGGCGTGACGCTGATGAAAGGCGACTGGACCAACCGTGATCCGGTGATCACCCAGGCGCTCGCCAACTTCGGACGCGCCGGCGTGCCGCTCTATGTGGTGTACGACGCCAAGCGCGGCTCTTCCGCGCCCAGGGTGCTGCCGCAATTGCTCACGCCAGGGATCGTTGCCGACGCATTCGCAGATCTGCCGGATTCCGATTCAAAATAGCGCGCCAATGGCGCATGCTCGGCTATGGCCTCCGATAGCGCCGGCTCCGTCTCGGTGATCGACTTCCGTCGCCAGAGCATGGTGCTGCAGTGGCACTTCCTCGGCGGCACGTGGAGCGCGTACGATGTGCCTCCCTCGCTCGTGCATGGCGTTGCGCTGATTCGCCCAGCGCAGCCCAACATCTGCGTATTCGGCGCAGGCGGCCGATTGCGGCTCCAGGTGGGACCGGATCAGTATGCGCTGACGGAGGAGGCGCCGCGCATCAAGTGCACCCGCGGCATCGCGATCTTCGGCCTGCGCAGGCGCTTCACGGTGGAGTCAGCAACCGGCGGTATCCTCTTCAGCCACGCCTACTGGAGCAATCAAGGCGAGGACTTCTTTCGCTGGCTTGCGACGCGAGCCGAGGACCCCGAATGGCGGGCGACGGCCGGCCGTCGCTGGTCGGACGGCCTGAGCGCCCCGGTGCTGCGCGCGACCTGAGCGCTCGGCGCGCCGTGGCGCGCCCCGTGCGCTTGCCCAGCCTTGAGCAGAGCGACCTCGGAGTCCCTCAGATAGCGCCACTCGCCGACCCGCAGGGCGCCCAGCTCGACGTTCATGATGCGCACGCGCTTGAGGCGCTGCACGCGGTATCCCAGGGCCGAGCACATGCGCCGGATCTGCCGATTGAGCCCCTGCGTGAGAATCATGCGGAATGTCTCGCGATCGATGCGCGCCACCCGGCAGGGCTTGGTCATCTCACCCCCGATCTTGACACCGCTCGCCAGCATCGAGAGCGCAAGATCGGTGACGGGGCGGTTCACCGAAACGAGGTACTCCTTCTCGTGCTC
>DATHCO010000086.1:0-2758 GCA_035319505.1 Steroidobacteraceae bacterium
ACCCACCTCAGTACCGTGTGGGAGAGGAGGTCGCGGTCGTTTATCTCGCGAACGCGCCGGGAAAGGCGATGATCGAGCGGGGGATCAGCGGCTGGGCCCTACCATTGGGTTTCGGCTTGGGGGGCGCATTCTTTGCGGCGCTCGGTCTCAGCTGGATCGGTGTCGGTCGATTCCTCAAAGGGCCGGTGATTCGATGAAGCCCGCGAGCCGCAACGGTTGGCTTGCGCTCACGGCCCTTCTGGGCTACGTGCTCACGTTCTCGGGCGCTTTCGTGCCGCTGCGCAAGTCTTACAGAGGCTTCGGCTATCTCACCCCGGGACTGGGTGAGCTGCTCTGGGCTTGGGGAGCCAAGCTTCTCGTCATTTGTATCCTTGCCGCCGCCGTGCTCCTCGCTCTCGCGAAGCGCGGAGTACTGCCGGCCGCCGCCGATCCATCGGCGGCAGGCTCGACGGGCGGTGCCGGCGAGAGCCCTTCCGCAGCGAGCACCGAGCCCGGCAAAACATCGGTTCCATACCAGCGCTCGCTGAACGTCGCCTTGATGGCCGCACTTACGCTGATGGCGGGCGGATGCCTCTTCCTCGTGCTCGGACTCTCGGCACAGCTCTTCGATTATCTCAGTCATCCTCGGGAGTAGATGTCGCTGCGCTCCAAGATCTACCTGCTCGCCGCGCAGCGCTCGCGGCTGAAGCGACTCCTTGGCGTCGGGTGTCTCGCGATGCTCGCGGCGCAAGCCGTCGCGGGTCGAGCCACTGACGAAGCTTCCACGGGCAATGCGCTCGACCCCGCGGCGGCGGCACGCTTCGCGGGGCTTGCGCTCAAGTGCCTGCATGAGGAGTATCCGAATCATATCTCCCACACGCTCTCGAGCGAGGCCGATGCGCGACCGCCGCACGCGCTCACTCCGGCCTTCTACGGCTGCTACGACTGGCACTCGGATGTGCACGATCACTGGCTCCTCGTGCGCCTCGCTCGACTATTTCCGCAGGCCGAGTTCGCGCCCGCGGCTCGTGCCGCGGTGGAGCGCAGCCTCACGCCGGCGAACATCGCAGGGGAGCTTGCCTACTTGAGGCACGAGGATCGTGCCTCCTTCGAGCGGCCGTACGGTTTGGCGTGGCTCCTCGCGCTATGCGGGGAGCTGCGCGCCTGGGACGACCCGCAGGCACAGCAATGGGCGGGCACGCTGCGCCCGCTCGAGTCGGAGGCAGCGACGCGGATCGAGATCTGGGCAGGAAAGCTTCACTATCCCATTCGCGTGGGTGAGCACGACCAGACGGCGTTCTCGTTCAGCCTGATCTGGGATTGGGCCGGCGTAGCAGGAAATGCGCAAATGCGCAGCGTCCTCGCGTATGCGGCGCGACGGTTCTATCTCGGCGATCGCAACTGCCCCCTGAGCTACGAGCCCTCCGGCGAGGATTTCCTCTCACCGTGCCTCGCGGAAGCGGACTTCATGCGTCGCGTGCTCGAGCCACAGGCGTTCGCCCCGTGGCTCTCGGGTTTCCTGCCGGACATTCCGAAGCGGGCCGGCAAGCCCTGGCTCAGCCCGGCCGTCGTCACGGACCGTGCGGATCCGAAGCTCGCGCACACGGACGGCTTGAACCTGAGCCGTGCGTGGATGCTCGAGGGGATCGCTCACGGCCTGCCGCCGAAGGATCGGCGCATCGCCGTCCTGCTCGCGACCGCCCAAGTGCATCGCAACGCCGCCCTTCCCGCAGTGACCGGCGAGCACTACGAGGGCGGACACTGGCTGGGAACGTTCGCGGTCTATCTGACCAGCGGGGCGGGATTGCAGTAACGGAGCGCATCGGTCATGGTGGGATTGGGATGATGCGAACACCCATAGCGCCGTAAACAGAGCAGTGATTCAAGTCCGGAGAACGTAGTTTGCTGGGGCTTCACGTTCTGCGGCGCGGCGCGTGTGAAGCTCAGCGGGGCGGTGCTGAGCCTCAAATGCGGGCGCGAATCCAATCGTGAAATGAGTGCACCATGTATTCCTCGGGCATCACCACCCCGGCAACGTGGCGCTCCGAGTGCAGGCCGCGCTGATTGACCTCACAGATACGCGCATCTTCGCTCATCACCAAGTCCGTAAACTCGGCGACGTTACGCAGGTCAAAGTTCTCCCGAACGAGGGCCTCGGGCGCAAACAAGTATTCGATTCGAAGCTCGGTCTGCTCGGGGCCGAGCGGTCGTACGCGCACCGTGCGCACATAGTCTTGGTGCGCCACGAAGAAGCTGCCCGGCAAGGCAGTCAGGTAGACCTGACCCAGCTTGCGGTCCTCGTCGCTCAAACCGGGGAAGGGAATTCCGGTGAGGCCGCCGTCCATCGACCAGCTCGAGGCGCCGCTCCGCAGGCCGCCCTTGTAGAGGGGGCTCGGATCGTCGGAGTGGCTGCGCCAATCGGGATCGTCTCGCTCCCGGAGCAGCCCCCGGCCGAAGATCGGCACGAGCTGCGAGAGCTTGGGGTGCACGATCGGGCAGTGCAGGCACTCGCTGAAGTTTTCCCAAAAGATCTTCCAGTTGCACTGAATGATCTTCGTCGCGACCTGCGCAACGACCAAATCCTCGAGGGGCCATCGGGCGAGCCGGCCGGATTTCTCATCGAACGTGGTTTCCAAGGACGGCGGGTCATCGCAGAGCGAGACGAAGATGAAACCGCGCCATTCGGTGACTTTGAGCTGATAGAGGGAATAATCCTTGAGCGCAAAGCCCGAGGGGATGGTTTTCGAGGAGGTGCGGAGCAGCTCGCCCTTCAGGTTGT
>DATHCO010000087.1:0-24134 GCA_035319505.1 Steroidobacteraceae bacterium
GCCGCAGCTTCGATGCGCACGGAGTGCGCCCGGATTATTTGCGATCGCTCGCAGATCTCGCCCGATTTCCGTTTACCACCAAGGCGGATCTGCGCGAGAGCTACCCGTTCGGCTTCTTCGCGGTGCCGATGGAGGAGGTGGCGCGTATTCACGCCTCGTCCGGTACGACCGGGAAACCCACCGTGGTCGGATACACGCGCAAGGACATCACTACCTGGAGCGGTCTCGTGGCCCGCTCGATCCGTGCGGCCGGCGGGCGGCCCGGATTGCGCGTGCACGTAGGCTACGGCTACGGCCTGTTCACCGGCGGTCTTGGCGCCCACTACGGCGCAGAGGCCGCAGGCTGCACCGTCATTCCCATGTCGGGGGGGCAAACGGAACGTCAGGTTCAGCTCATCATGGATTTCGAGCCCGACATCATCATGATCACGCCGAGCTACATGCTGGCGATACTCGATGAGTTCAAGCGCCAGGGGATCGATCCCAAGGCCAGCGCTTTGTCCATCGGTATCTTCGGCGCCGAGCCCTGGAGCGAGGGAGTTCGTGACGAGATCGAGAGCGCGTTCGGCATCGATGCGAGCGACATCTACGGATTGTCCGAAGTGATGGGTCCAGGCGTCGCGCAGGAGTTCGTACGCACTCGCGAAGGACCCACGATCTGGGAAGATCATTTTCTGCCGGAAGTGGTGAACCCCGAGAGCGGAGAGGTGCTGCCCGATGGCGAGCAAGGCGAGCTGGTATTCACTTCGCTCAGCAAGGAGGCGATGCCCGTCATCCGCTATCGCACGCGGGATCTCACGCGCCTCCTACCGGGAAACCTCACGGCGATGCGCCGCTTTGCGAAAATCACCGGCCGAGCCGACGACATGCTGATCATTCGGGGCGTGAACGTGTTCCCTTCGCAGATCGAGGAATTGATCTTGAGCTGCCGCGGCTTGGCGCCGCATTACGAGATCGACATATCGCGGCCTCACCGGCTCGATGAGCTCACGGTGCGTGTCGAGGCGCGCGCCGAGCTGCCTCGCGACGAGCAGCAGGCCGAAGGGCGCACGCTCGCCCATCACCTGAAGGCGATGATCGGCATCACCGCGGAAGTACAAGTCGTGGAGAGCGGCTCTTTGAAGCGCTCGACCGGAAAGGCATCCCGCGTCATCGACCGCAGATAGCGAGCGACGGGTCAAGTGCCCGGCGATGCGGCATCGCTGCGCAGCGCCGTCTGCCAGGCCTCGGCCCGATCGCTCTCCGGCGGCGGGGCGGGCAGCTGCGAGACCGCGAGCACGGCCATTAGAGTGCGGTGGGCTCGTTCACCCGAAGGACGAGATAAGATAGCGGATCGCGCCCGGGCCCGAGGGTTGTTCCGAGCTTTAGCGCATGAAGACGCTCCTCATCGTGTATCACTCCATGACCGGCGGCACGCTGCAGATGGCACATGCCGCGCGCGACGGCGCGCGGGCCGCGGCTGAGGCGGCGGGGACGGCGGATACGCTGTCGATCTCGTTCCTGCGCGCGGCCGAGGCGCAGCCCGTGGATGTGCTCGGCGCCGACGGCTACCTCTTCGCGACGCCGGAAAATCTCGCCGCCATGTCGGGACAGATGAAGGATTTCTTCGATCGCAGCTACTATGCGGCACTGGATCGGATCAACGGCAAGCCTTACGCAGTGCTCATCTGCGCGGGAAGCGACGGCCGTCAAGCCGCCGAGCAGATCGCGCGCATCGCCACCGGCTGGCGGCTGCGCGCGGTCGCCGAGCCGCTGATCGTCTGTACTCACGCGCAAACCCCGGAGGCAATCCTCGGCCCGAAGCGAATCACCGCAACGGACTTGAAGCGTTGCGAAGATCTCGGCGCGACCTTGGGCGCCGGCATCGCCCTGGGTATTTTCTAGTAGACTTGCATTCGCTCAAACTCAGGAGTCAAACCGATGCCCGACCTCGAGCCCTCGACGCCTGCCCTTGCAGCCATCGCGTTGATGGGTGCGCTGGCGCTCCTGCTCCCCTCGTCGAGCCGCGCCGATGAGCCCACGATGCCGCACTCCCTCGCCGAGGCGGTCAAGATGGAGCGGCAGGATGCCTTGCCGCTCACGGCCTTCTACGAGACACCCTCGCTCGCGAGGACCAAGCCGGGCGAGCTCCTGCGTCACGAAGGTTTCTCGGGCTACACGCTGCCCGCCGGGGCGCGGGCGGTACGCATCCTCTACCACTCGCAGGGCCCCGACGGGAGCGACGTCGCGACCTCGGGTGTCGTGTTGATCCCGGCCGGCAATGCTCCCGCAGGGGGCTGGCCGGTCATCGCCTGGGCGCACGGCACGAGCGGCGTCGCGCGCATGTGCGCGCCGTCGCTGATGAAGGATGTCGATTACGGCGAGGAGGGGCTCATGCCGATGGTGCGCGCGGGCTTTGCAGTCGTCGCGACCGACTACCACGGGCTGGGCACGGTGGGTCCGCATGTCTACGTGAACAAGATCGCGCAGGGACGCGATGTGATCTACTCGGTTCCCGCCGCGCGTGCCGCGGTGGCCGAGCTCGGCCGCAAATGGGTCGTGATCGGCCACTCTCAGGGCGGAGCCGCGGCCTGGAGCGTCGCCGAGATCGAGGCCACGTTGCACGACGCCGATTACCTCGGGGCCGTGTCGGTCGCGGGTGCGGGCGACATCAAGGCCATCCTCACCGCCATGGGCGATCCCGGAAGCGCCGCCGCCTATTACATGGATTACATGGCGTATGCCATTCATGTGTTGAGTCCGAGCTTTCAGCCGAGCGACATGCTGGTCGGCGAGGCGCTCAAGCGCTACCCGAGCGTGACGAGGAAGGGCTGCTGGAACTATGCATACGCGAGCTTTCTCGACGCATCGCCCGGGCCCGTGGTGAAGCCGGGATGGGACAGGACGCCCGGCGCCGAGCGATTCTTCAAGACCGATGAGCTCGGCGTCGCGCCGATCGCGAGACCCTTGCTCGTCATTGCGGGCGAAGCCGATCAGACCGTGCCGTTCGCTATCTTGCGAGCGGTCGCGCAGAAAGCCTGTCGTAACGGCATCGCACTCGAGTTTCGCTCCTACCCCGGTCTCGATCACGATCCGACGATGGATCACTCGACGCCCGACCAGCTCGCCTGGGTGCGCGAGCGCTTCGCGGGCCAGCCGAGCGCGAGCAATTGCGCGACTCTGACGGGGGGTCGATGACCACAAACGGCATGCACGATTTTGACACGGTGAGAAAGATCGGTCTCTCGCTGCCCGATGTCGTCGACGGCACCGCGTATGGAGCCCGTGCGCTCAAACTCGGGGACAAACTTCTCGCCTGCATCCCCACCAACAAGTCTGCAGAAGCGAATTGCGCAGTGGTCCGGATCGACCTCGAGCGCCGCGCCGAGTTGCTTCAACAGAAGCCGGAGATCTACTACATCACGGATCATTACGCGCCCCACCCGACCGTGCTTGTCCGACTGTCGAGAATCACTCGTACCGAACTGGCGCAACTCTTGCACGAGGCGTGGCGTTTCGTGCGGTCCTCGAACTCCGCGCACACTGCGAGTTCGACGAGGCGATCTGATCGCAAGCCGCCCGAGCGCATGTCGGGTACGCGTAAGAATCGAAAAAGGCTTTGAATTCCCGTTCATGGCAAAATCTGCACTCGCGGGGGTATCTTCTTACCCCGATTGGTCGCCGGAGGGGCAAGTATGCACGTCAGGGTCGTAGTTGCGGATGAGATCAGCGCCATCTTTTATGATCTAGAGGATCCGGCGAAGGGCTTGCAACCGGCAGGTCAACTGTCCGATCCGCGCGCGCGCTTGCACGATCAAGAGCTGGTGTCGGACCGCCCCGGTCGCGTCTATGATCACGCACCGCGACAGGGCGGCCGACGGGGTGCGACTGCCCATCACGGCACCGGGGGCGAGCATGAGGCGCACAAGCACGAAGTGGAGATCTTCGCCCGACAGCTTGCCCATGAGCTCGAGACCGCCCGGCGCGCGCATCGCTTCGACCGCTTGGTGATCATGGCGGGCCCGAAATTTCTCGGGGTGCTGCGCGCCGCTCTGCCCGACTCCGTGAAGGCGACGATCGCCGCCGAGGTGCCCAAGGACCTCGTGCACCATCCGCTGCAGGCGATCAAGGAGCACCTCCCGCAACTGCCGCCGCGAGATCGCTCTGGCTAGTGTCGTTGCATCGCCCGGCCGATTTGCCTCACTCCCCGCCGATCAGTACCACGAGCTTGCCTCGCGCGGCACGCGTCGCGAGCCTTGCGATCGCCTCTCCGCCGCGCGCCAAGGGAAACCGCTCGGTCACGGCGGGTCGTATCCGTCCCTGGGCGTACCAGCTCATCAACGCCGCGACGTTCGCGGCATGCTGCGCCGGATGGCGAGTCGTGAATTCGCCCCAGAAGACACCGATGACCTGGCAGCCTTTGAGGAGGGGCAAATTGAGCGGCAGCTTGGCAATGCCCGCCGGGAACCCGATCACGAGGTGCCGGCCCTCCCAGGCGATGGCGCGAATGGCGGCCTCGGTGTAATCACCGCCGACCGCATCGTAGATCACCTGCGCACCGTCCGCCCCGCAGGCCGCCTTGAATCGATCGGTGAGCGAGCGTGCAGCCGATTTGTCGAGCGGCCCGGCCGGGTACTCGACGCATTCCTGGGCGCCGCGCTCGCGCGCGAGCGCGAGCTTCTCCGCGCTGGAGGCCGCGGCGACGATACGCGCGCCCAAGACTCGGCCGAGCTCAACGGCGGCGAGGCCGACACCGCCGCCGGCCCCGAGCACCAACAAGGTCTCTCCCGCCTCGAGCTGCGCGCGATCGACGAGCGCATGCTGTGAGGTGCCGTAAGTCATGAGAAGCGCCGCAGCTTCCTCGAACGGCATGCTGTGCGGAATCTTCCAGCAGTGGTTCGCCTGGCCGACGATCTTCTCTGCCATGCCGCCGCGCGCGGGGCTGAGGAGCACGCGATCGCCGATGCGCACGTTGTCCACCTCGGGGCCCACGGCATCGACGATCCCCGCCACTTCGGAGCCGGGCGCAAAGGGACGTGGCGGCTTGAACTGGTACAGATCCTGAATCACGAGAAAGTCGGGATAGTTGACTGCGCAGGCGCGCACGGCGACGCGCACCTCGCCTCGACCTGCGCTCGGCTCCGGGATCTCCTCGAGCCTGAGCGTCTCGGGCCCCCCCGGGCGCCGGCTGAGCAAGGCCTTCATGGGGCGACCTCCTGAGTGCCTTCGCGCTCGTGAGCGAGCTCGCGCGCCTGAAGTTCCCTCCACAAGATCTTGCCCGCCGCCGACTTCGGGAGACTCTCGACGAATTCCACGAGCCGCGGAATCTTGTACGCCGCCATGTGCTCGCGGCTCCAACCGATGATTTCGGACTCATCGATGCGCCCGCGCCACTCGGGCTTGAGCACGATCACGGCCTTCACCGTCTCGCCGCGCCGGGCATCGCGCGAAGCGATGATGCAGGCTTCCTGGACCGCCGGGTGGCGGTACATCAGCGACTCCACCTCGGCGGGCCACACCTTGTAGCCCGCGGCGTTGATCATGCGCTTCAGCCGGTCGACCATGAAGAAGTAGCCGTCCTCATCGATCCGGCCGAGATCGCCGGTGCGCAGGAACCGCTTGCCGTCGATCTCCACGAACACCGCTTGCGTTTCGGCCGGTCGCTTCCAATACCCCAGGAATACCTGCGGGCCGTGCGTTACGATCTCACCTACGTCGCCCGGGGGCAGCTCGCGCAGGGTCACGGGATCGATCACCCGCGAGTCGACATCGTGAATCGGGATTCCCAGGCATTGCTTCTTCGGCCGCTGCGGCGGGTTCTTGTGAGTCGCGGCCATCGTCTCTGACAAGCCATAGCCCTCGAGGTAGGGCACACCCATCTCCTCGAGTCGCTGCGCGACGGCGGCGGGCATCGCCGCTCCACCGCCGCTCAAGTGACGAAGCGAGGAGAGATCGTAGCGACTCAAGCTCGGATTCGAGAGAAAATCCTGCACCATGGTGGGAATCGCGCTGAAGCTCCTGATGCGATAGCGCTGCACACATTGGGCCGCGACGTCACGGTCCCAACGCGGAAGCAGGATCACGGTATTGCCGCCGTAGAGCGGTGAGTTCATGCCGTACTGCATGCCCGTGACGTGGAACATGGGCGCCACGGCCAGCATGGTGGTCTCCGGCTCGACCGGAAACCAGCGCACACCCGCAACCAGGGTATGCATGACGCTGCGATGCGTGTGCATGCAGCCGCGAGGGACGCCGGTCGTGCCGGAGGTGTAAGGCATGACGCAGAGATCGTCCGGGCCCGTGGTGAGCGGTCCGGGCACAAGGGCGCTCGCGAGCGCTCGGTTCCACTGCGTGAGGCCCGCTCCGGCGAGATCGAGACGCGGCTCGGCGATGTAATCGGGCACGGTGAGGCGGGTCGGTTTCTTGAGATAATCCGAGTACGCCGCGACCACGACGTGCGCAACGCCCGGCTCCACCCCCACGAGCGGTGCCACTCGCGGATAGAGCTCCTGGGAGACGAGCGCGGTGCGCGCCCCGGAGTCCTGCGCATAGCGCGCCACATCCTCCGTGAGGCCCATCGGGTTCACGGGGACGACCACCGCGTTGGCGCGCAGAATCGCGTAGAAGCCGATCACGAACTGCGGGCTATTTTGCATGTAGAGGAGCACCCGATCGCCCTTTGTGATGCCGCACTCGTGCTCGAGGAAGCCTGCGAGCCGCTCGACCTCGTCGAGAAATGCGCCGAAGGTGAGCTCGGAGTCACAAAAGACCAAAAAGGGCTTGTTCGGGTAGCGCCGCGCCGACACTTCGGCGTTGTACGAGAGACTCGTCGCCGGTGCATCCAGGTGATGCTCGGCGTGCGCGGGCCAGAACTTGAAGTGCGGGCGGGACGGCGCCTTCAGCTCAGCGGGCCTCGGCTCCGCGGGCATGGTCTCAGCGGGCATCGTCGGCTCCCGCGACCCGATGGCGCTTGAGCTCGAGCCTGCCGATCTGCTGGCGGTGCACCTCGTCGGGGCCGTCGGCGAGACGCAGCGTCCGCGCGCTCGCGTACGCGGCCGCGAGCGGGAAGTCATCGCTCACGCCGCCGCCGCCGTGCAGCTGGATGGCCCAATCGATCACGCGGCACGCCATCTGCGGTGCGGCGACCTTGATCATCGCGATCTCTTGCTTGGCTTCGCGATTACCGACCGTATCCATGCGGTAGGCGGCGTTCAAGACGAGCCAGCGCGCCTGATCAATGAGGATGCGGGATTCCGCGATGCGCTCGAGCGTGACGCCCTGCTCCGACAAGGGGCGTCCGAAGGCGACGCGCTCCCCGGCGCGGCGACACATGAGCTCGAGCGCACGCTCGGCCAGGCCGATCAGGCGCATGCAGTGATGAATGCGCCCCGGCCCCAAGCGGCCCTGCGCGATCTCGAAGCCCCGTCCCTCGCCGAGCAAGAGGTTCTCCACCGGTACGCGCACATCGACGAAGTCGACTTCGGCGTGGCCATGCGGTGCATCGTCTGAACCGAATACCGTGAGGTGTCGTAACAGCCGCACCCCGGGGGTATTCATGGGCACGAGAATCATCGACTGGCGCCGATACGGCGCCGCTGCGGGATCCGTCTGGCCCATGAAGATCAGAATCTCGCAGCGGGGATCTCCCGCACCCGATGTCCACCATTTGCGCCCATTGATGAGGTAGTGATCGCCGTCGCGCACGATGCTCGAGCGGATATTGGTCGCATCGCTCGATGCGACGTCGGGCTCGGTCATCGCGAAGCCCGAGCGGATGCGACCCTCGAGGAGGGGCACGAGCCAGCGCTCTTGCTGAGCGCGGGTGCCGTAGCGCGCGAGCACCTCCATGTTGCCGGTGTCGGGAGCCGCGCAGTTGCACGCCTCGGGAGCGAGCGGCGAGCGGCCCATGATCTCGCAGAGCGGCGCGTACTCGAGATTGGAGAGCCCGGCGCCGTGGTGGGAATCGGGGAGGAACAGATTCCACAGATTCTCGCTGCGCGCCCGGCGCTTGAGCTCCTCCATGACGCTGCTCGCCCGCCAGGGATTGCCGCTGCGGCGGTTCGTCTCCACCTCTTCGCGGAACGGCCGCTCGGCCGGATAGACGTGCGCGTGCATGAAGGCGCCGAGCCGCTCCTTGAGCCGCTCGACTTTATCGCTGTAGGAAAAGTCCATAGTAGGA
The DNA here is from genome assembly GCA_035319505.1 of Steroidobacteraceae bacterium. Classification (GTDB taxonomy): domain Bacteria; phylum Pseudomonadota; class Gammaproteobacteria; order Steroidobacterales; family Steroidobacteraceae; genus Bog-1198. The sequence goes on from DATHCO010000087.1 coordinate 8,159, forward strand.
GCCCTTTTGCATCATTTCGCGTCGAACTCGCGGCACACGATCTGCCAGGCGAGCGCGGCGAGCGGACGGGCGCGCCGGCCCATCTCCACGGCGGTCGCGCTGGAGGCATTGCCCTGGAGCCCGCGCGCCAAGACGCCCTGCAGAATCGCGGCGAGGCGGAACATGTTGAAGGCCAGGTAGTAGGCCCAGGTCTGAGGCGTCAATGGCTCGCGGCCGCGGCGCCGGCAATAGGCGGCGACGAACTCGCTCTCCGTCGGTATCTCGAGCGCCTGCAGGTCGAGTCCGCCCAGGGCTCGGTATTCCTGCGCCGGCATATGCCAGCGCATGCAGAGGTACGCGAGGTCCGCGAGCGGAGCGCCGAGCGTGGAAAGCTCCCAGTCGATTACCGCCAAGATACGCGCCTCGCGCGGATGAAAGATGACATTGTCGAGCCGATAGTCGCCGTGCACGATCGCGGGCGCCTCGGCGGGAGGGACGTGCTGCGGCAGCCAGTCGATGAGCCGATCCATGGCATCGATGGGCTCGGTCGCGGAGGCGCGATACTGCTTGGTCCAGCGGGCGACCTGCCGCTCGATGTATTCGCCCGACTTACCGTAGTCCTCGAGGCCGAGTGCCTTGAAGTCGACCGCGTGAAGCGTGGCGAGCACGCGATTGAGCTCATCGTAAATGGCTCTGCGATCGCAGGCCCTCACTTCCGGGAGCGCATCATCCCAGAACGTGCGCCCTTCGACATAATCCATCACGTAGAACGGGGTGCCGATCACCGAAGAGTCCTCGCAAAGGGCGCGCGCACGAGCCACGGGAACGCCGCTCCCGGCGAGCGCCGCGATGATGCGGTATTCGCGCTCCACGGCGTGCGCGGACGGAAGCAGCTTGCCGCCGGGCTTGCGCCGCAGCACGTAACGCGCGGACCCCGATTCGATCAGGTAAGTGGGATTGGATTGTCCACCCGGAAACTGGCGGATCCCGAAAGGTGAGCGAAATCCCTCGACGTGATCGGCGAGCCAAACGCCGAGCCGCGCCGGATCGAGACCGGCGCAGGCGGGGGCACTCATGAGGCGATGGCCGAGGCGGCGGCAGGCGCACTCATGAGGCGGCCGATGCGCAAGCGGATGCACTCATAGGGACGCACCGCCGTCCACACAGATGTATTGGCCGGTGACGTGGCGCGAGGCGGCCGAGGCGAGATAAACCGCAGCGCCCATGAGGTCGGTCTCGTTCCCCAATCGTCCGAGCGGTGTTCGCGCAACCACCGAGGTCTCGATCGTCTCGAGGAGCCCCTTCGAGAGCTTGGAGGGAAAGAATCCCGGGCATATCGCATTCACACGAATACCGTAACGGCCCCATTCGCGGGCGAGCGCGCGAGTCAGCTGCAGCACCGCAGCCTTGGAGGCGTAATAGCCCGCGGTGCGCATCTCCGATTCGACGCGCAGCGCTGCGACCGACGCGATGTTGATGATGTTGCCCGATCGGCGCGGGATGAAGGAGCGGTTCGCTACGATTTGGCTGAGCTGAAAGACGCTGCCCACATTCAGCCGCATCACCTTGTCCCAGGCTTCGAGCGGCATTTCCTCGGCCGGGGCGCCCCAGCTCGTGCCTGCATTGTTCACCAGGATATCGATGCGACCGAATCGCTCGAGCACGGCCTCGACCAGTGTCGGCACCTGCGCGGGCTTTGCGAGATCCGAGGTCACCGTGAACGCATCGACCCCCTGAGCCTGAAGGTTCGCCGCCGCTTGCGTGAGCTCAGCGGGGAGCCGTGCGCAGAGGGCGACGATCGCGCCCATCTCGCCCAATGCGCGCGCGATCTGAAGCCCCAAGCCGCGAGAGCCTCCGGTGACGAGGGCGACCTGGCCCGACAGCTCGAATAACTCGCGGACTGCCATTTTTTATAGACCTCAGAATGAGTCGGCGGCGTGTGGTGTCTATAGTAGAATCAAAACGAGCACGGCGAAAGCAATCATGCAGCTGGAATTCAAAGCGGAAGATCGGGCGTTTCGCGAGGAGGTGCGCGCCTTCTTGAGGGACCATGTTCCGGCGGCCGTTCGCGACAAGGTGAACCGCGGCATCGAGCTCGGACGCGAAGACTATCTTGGCTGGCAGCGCGTGCTGCATCGGCGCGGCTGGGGCGCGATGAACTGGCCGGTGCAATACGGTGGCACCGGGTGGAGCGTCGTCCAGCAGTTCATCTTCGAGGAAGAATCGGCATTGGCGGGCGCGCCGCGGCTCATTCCGTTCGGCGTCAAAATGGTGGCCCCGGTGCTGATCGCGTTCGGCAGCGCCGCCCAGCAGGCGAGATTTTTGCCGAAGATCAGCTCGGGTGAACAATGGTGGTGCCAGGGCTACTCCGAGCCCGGTGCCGGCTCGGACCTCGCGTCGCTCCGGACCCGCGCGGTGCGCGAGGGCGATGAGTATATCGTCAACGGCCAGAAGACCTGGAATACGCTCGGTCAATACGCGGATTGGATGTTCTGCCTCGTGCGCACCGACCCGCAGGCCAAGCAGCAGTCGGGCATCTCCTTCCTGCTCATCGACATGAAGAGCCCGGGCGTCACCGTGCGCCCGATCCCGCTCCTCGACGGCGGGCAGGAAGTCAACGATGTGTGGTTCGAAAACGTACGTGTGCCGGTCGCGAACCGCGTCGGAGAGGAAAACCGCGGCTGGACCTATGCGAAGTTTCTGTTAGTTCACGAGCGCAACAACATCGCGGGCATCGGAGTCACCAAGCGCGAGCTGGCGCGTCTCAAACAGGTGGCCCGCGAGCAGCGTCATCGAGGCCGGCCGTTGCTCGAGGATCCGTTGTTCGCCGCGCGCGTCGCTCGGGTCGAGATCGATCTCAAGGCTCTCGAGATCACCAATCTTCGCGTGCTCTCGAGCGCCGCGCACGCTTCGGGCCCGGAGGCTTCCATTCTCAAGATCAAAGGAACCGAGATTCAGCAGGCCATCTCTGAGCTTCTGATGCGTGCGGCCGGCGAGTATGCCCTGCCGCTGCGCCGTGAGGCCATGGCCGCGGGCTGGCAGGCGAATCCTCATCTGCCCTCCGCAGCGTCCTCTGCGGGCTCGGTGATGAGTGCCTACTTGAATCAACGCAAGCTCTCGATTTTCGGGGGTACCAACGAGATTCAAAAGAACATCATCGCCAAGATGATGGGGCTATAGCATGGATTTCGAGTTCAGCGACGAGCAACGCCAGCTGCGCGACGCGGTGGAGAGCTTTCTCGCCAAGGAGTACCCGTTCGAGCGCTTGAGGGCGCTCAAGCGCTCCGGGTCGGGCTTTGATCCCGCGATATGGCGAGGATTGGCGGAACTCGGCGTGCTTTCCGTCAATGTCCCGGCGTCGCTCGGCGGTTTGGGGTACGGGCCGACCGAGACGCTCGTGCTGATGGATGCCTGCGGCCCGAGCCTCTTGCTCGAGCCCGTGCTCTCGAGCGCCGTGATCGCGAGCGCCTTGCTCGCCCAGCATGCCGGGGAGACCCCGGCCGACGATCTGTTACCCGCCATGGTGCGCGGCGAGCGCATCGCCACGGTCGCGCATTTCGAGCCGGGTGCACGCTTCGAAAGCCGCTGGGTCGAGGCTCGCGCACGGCGAAGCGGCGAGAGCTATCGCCTCGACGGTCACAAGGCGATGGTCCTGCATGCGGGGCTCGCGGATGTGCTGCTCGTGTCGGCGCGCACGGCCGGCGCTCCCGGGGATGAGGAGGGAGTGACGCTCTTCTCGGTGCCGCGCGCGACGGCGGGTGTGCGCCTCGAGGAGTACGTGAACGTCGATGGTCAGCGCGCCGCGGATGTGCACCTCGAGGAGGTGCTCGTGCCCGCGGCGAGCCGGATCGGCGCGGAAGGGGCCGCACTTGGCGCAATCGAGGCCGCGCTCGATGTGGGGCTCGCTGCGCTCTGTGCCGAGGCGGTAGGAATCATGCAGGCTCTCCTCACCTCGACGATCGAGTACTTGCGCACGCGCCAACAATTCGGCCAGCCCATCGGGCGCTTCCAGGCCTTGCAGCATCGCATCGCGGACATGGTGATTCACCTGGAGCAGGCACGCTCGATGAGTTATCTCGCGGCGCTGCGCTGTACCTCGCTCGATATCGCCGAGCGCCGCCGCGCGCTGTCGGCGGCCAAAGTGGTGGTCAGCGAGGCGAGCCGATTCGTCGGACAGCAGGCGGTGCAACTGCACGGCGGCATGGGCATGACCGACGAGCTCAAGGTGAGCCATTGCTTCAAGAGACTCACCGCCATCGAGATCCTGTTCGGCGACAGTGACAGCCATCTCGCGCGCTACGCCGCGCTCACCCGCGCACTCTAGGAGCCTGTCTGAGTAATGCCCGTGGCCGCGACCGCGACAGATTTCGCTTCAGCCGAGGCGGAGCCGACGAAGTTGGGTTGGCACCCAATGAGGAGGCGACAACGACGGATGAAGCGAAATCTGTCCGGTCCCGCGGGGTTGGTCGGGTGGGGCGCGTCTGCGGCGTTGCGCGTCTTGGCCGTGGTGCCCGCCACGGCCTGCGCCGCGCGCCTTGCATCCGCATCCCCACCCGGCCAACGCGGCTCACGGGGATTACTCAGACAGGCTCCTAGTGCAGGCTCGTCGACCCCCGAGCTCAGCGAGGCCGACGCAACCGCGCAGGATGCGCGCAGCGATCGCCGGTGCTAGCCGATGCCCTGCACTCTCACACTGATCGCGCTCGAAGGGATTCCGGAAGTCTCACCCGGGACCGCGTTGGCACCGCTCATTGCCGGCGCGCTCGAGCGGCACGGCCTTCGCGTGCGGGAAGACGACGTGCTCCTCGTCTGCCAGAAGATCGTATCGAAATCGGAAAATCGTTTCGTGGAGCTCGACGCGATCGAGGCCTCGGCGCGAGCGAGAGAACTCGCGGCTCGCTGTGGCAAGGATCCGCGCCTCGTGGAGATCATCCTGCGCGAGTCGACCGAGGTCCTGCGCTGCGCTCCCTCGGTGCTGATCGTGCGTCATCGACTCGGGTACGTGATGGCGAATGCCGGGGTCGACCAGTCGAACGTGCCGAACTCCGCTTCGAGGGTGCTGCTGCTGCCCGAGGATCCCGATGCGTCGGCAGCGGCACTTCGCGAAGCGCTCTCGCAGCGCCTCGGAGCGGCGCCGGCCGTGGTGATCACCGATACCTTCGGTCGACCCTGGCGACAGGGAGTGTGCGGAACGGCCATCGGTGCCTCGGGGATCGTCGTCTTGCTCGATCGGCGCGGCGAGCCGGATCGCTTCGGGCGCAAGCTCCAGGTGACGCAGGTGGCCATCGCGGATGAGCTCGCGGCCGCCGCGACGTTGCTCATGGGGGAGGGCAATGAAGGGCGGCCCGTGGTGCTCGCGCGCGGCCTGCCTCCCTCGCTGCAATCGCCCTCGGCACGTGCGGCGGAGGTGGTGAGGCCGCTCGCGGAGGATCTTTTTCGGTGAGCGAGATGCACATCGTCGCCCTCTGCGGGGGCGTCGGCGGGGCGAAGCTCGCCGACGGCTTGCAACAATGCCTCGCGCCGGGTGCATTGCACCTTATCGTCAACACGGGCGATGACTTCGAGTTCCGCGGGCTGCCGATCTCGCCGGATCTCGACACCGTTCTTTACACGCTCGCCGGCGTCGCCAACGTCGATCAAGGGTGGGGCCGCGCCGATGAATCCTGGCGGGTGCAGGCCGAGTGGCGCGAGCTGGGGCTCGATACCTGGTTTCAATTGGGAGACCGCGACATCGCCTTGCATCTCGTGCGGCGGGAGATGCGATCGCGGGGCATGTCGCTCACCGAGATCTCGGCCGCGCTCGCGCGCCTCTTCGGCGTTGGGAACGAGCTCTTGCCGATGTGTGATGAGCCGGCGCCGACCACCGTGCTCACCGATCAGGGCGAGATGGCTTTTCAGGAATATTTCGTGAAGCAACGGTGCCGCCCCGCGGTGCGCGGATTGCGCTACGCCGGCAGCGCCGCGCGGGTGACCCGTGCGGTGCGCGCCGCGCTCGAGCATGCGGGCCTTGCGGGAATCATTCTCTGTCCCTCGAACCCCTACCTGAGCATCGCGCCGATCCTGGCGGTGCCGGGATTGCGCGAGCTGCTCGCGCGCGCGCGCGTTCCCGTGGTCGCGGTCTCCCCGATCATCGGCGGCGCCGCGGTGAAAGGGCCGGCGGCGAAGATCATGCGTGAGCTCGAGCTAACCGTGTCGGCGTTGGAGATCGCGCGGCAGTATCGCGATTTTCTCGATGTGATGCTCATCGACGTGGCGGACGCGGAGCTCTGCGCGTTACGCAAGGCGGATGATCCCGCGATCGAGATCGCGCCCATCTTGATGCGCACGCCCGAGGATCGGCGAGCGCTCGGGAGCGTTTGCCTGGAGCAGCTCCGTCGCTCGAGCGCAGGAGTCTTGACTTAAAGTACACTCGTTTCGCCGGTTTGCCAGCGCCGCTGGTATACTCGGCCCGCTCGCGTCGCTGCCGGGTGGCAGCTCGTGCAGCCGTCGAGCGTTGAGCGCACTCATGCAGGTGAAATTGCAACAAGCGCTTGCCCTTCATCAGCGCGGGCGGTTATCGGAGGCGCAAGCTCTCTATGAGGAAATCCTGAGGGCGCAACCCGCGCACCCCGACGCGCTGCACCTCTTGGGAGCACTCGTTGCGCAGAGCGCCGATCCCGACAAGGCGCTGGAGCTATTCGCGCGCTCCCTGGCGCTCGACTCGACCAACGCCGTGGCGCTTTACAATCGAGGCAAAACCCTCCAGGACTTGAAGCGCTGGGAAGAGGCGCTCGCGAGCTACGATCGAGCGATCGCGATCCGGCCGGATTATGCCGAGGCGTGGTGCAACCGCGGCGTGGCGCTACGGATCCTGCGTCGGCCGCAAGCGGCTCTTGCGAGCTGCGACCGGGCGATCGCCATCAAGCCCGACCTGGTCGCGGCGCACTTCGCGCGCGGCATCACCCTCCATGAGCTCAATCGACCGGAGTCCGCGCTCTCGAGTTGCGACCAGGCCATCGCTCTCGAGCCGGCCGATGCCGACTTGCACGCGTACCGCGGCATCGTGCTCATGGCGATGAACCGATGGGAAGCAGCCCTCGCCAGCCTCGATCGAGCCCTTGCACTCAACCCGCACTTGGCCGAGGCGCATTCCAACCGCGGCCTGGCGCTCGCGACGCTGGGTCGACGGGAAGCGGCCATCGACAGCTACGATCGAGCCGTCGCCATCCAGCCTGAGCTGGCCGAGGCGTACTCCAATCGCGGCCTGGTGCTCGCGGAGCTCGGCAAATGGGAAGCGGCGCTCGCGAGCCACGATCGGGCGATTGCGCTCCGACCTCTCTACGCGAAGGCCCACGCCAACCGTGGCACCGTGCTGCAAGAGCGGCGTCAATGGGAGGCGGCGCTCGCGAGCTATGACCGCGCCATCGCGATCCAGCCCGACTATGCCGAGGCTTACTTGAATCGCGGTGTCGTGCTCGCCGAGCTCGAGCGGTGGCAGGCGGCGCTCGCGAGCTACGCTCGAGCCATCGAGCTCGATCCCGACTATGCCGAGGCTTATTACAATCGAGGCAACCTGCTCAAGGACGTCGGGCAATGGCAGGCAGCGTTGGCGAATTACGACCACGCCCTGGTGATCAACCCTCGCTATGCGGAAGCGCACTCGAACCGCGGCACCGTGCTGTGCGAACTGAATCGCGTCCCTGAAGCGCTCGCCTGCTACGACGTCGCGCTCGCCATAGACCCTGATCTTCCCGAGGCACATTTCAACCGCTCGGTGCCACGGCTGTTGGCGGGCGAGTACGAGAGCGGATGGAGGGACTACGAGTGGCGGTGGAAGCTCGAGGATAGCTGGCTCGAGAGCGACAAGCACGACTTCACGCAGCCTCTCTGGCAGGGTGAGGAATCGCTCGCCGGCAAGACGATCCTGCTGCACGCCGAACAGGGCTTGGGCGACGTGATCCAGTTCTGCCGCTATGCCACGCTGGTCGCGGAGCTGGGGGCACGAGTCATCTTGGAGGTGCCCCACACGCTCGCGGGTCTGCTCAAGAGTTTGCGCGGTGTCGCGCAAGTGGTGGTGCGGGGGCAGCCGCTGCCTGCGTTCGACTACTACTGCCCCGTGCTCAGCTTGCCGTTCGCGCTCCGGACCACGCTTGCGAGCGTGCCCGCGCGCATTCCATACCTGCGCTGCGATGCCGAGCGAGCGCGATATTGGCAAGGCCGGCTGGGAGCGCGCACCAAGCCGCGCGTCGGGCTGGTGTGGTCGGGCATCGTGCGCCTGGACAAGCCCAAATTGTGGTCGTTGAACAAGCGCCGCAACATCCCGTTGAAGAAGCTCGCGGTGTTGAAGCGGCCCGATATCGAGTTCTACAGCCTGCAAAAGGGGCAGCCGGCCGAATCGGAGCTCGAGGCGCTGCTGACGAGCGGCTGGGACGGGCCCGAAATCATCAACTACACGAGCGAGCTGCGCGACTTTGCGGACACGGCGGCGCTGATCGAGCAGCTGGATCTGGTGATCTCCGTCGATACCTCGACGGCGCATGTGGCGGGCGCGTTGGGGAAATCCGTGTGGCTCATGAACCGCTTCGATACGTGCTGGCGGTGGATGCTCGAGCGCACCGACAGCCCTTGGTATCCCACCCTGCGCTTGTACCGTCAAGAGCGCCCCGGGGATTGGGACGGTGTCGTGAACCGCGTCGGTCGCGATCTCGACGCCTGGAGCTCACGCGCGGCGAATTCGCAAGCGAACCTGAAGCGAGCGGTGGCGCTGCATCAGGGCGGGGAGCTTCGCGAGGCGCAGGCTCTGTACGAGGAGATTCTGAGCGTGCACCCGCGGCATTTCGGCGCGCTGCATTTGGCGGGAGTGATCGCTGCTCAGCGCAAAGATTTGCAACGGGCGCTCGAGCTGATCGACCTCGCACTCGAGGCGAGGCCGGACGATGCGATGGCGCATTACAACAAAGGCACCACACTGCAGGGAATGCGGCGGTGGGAGGCGGCGTTGGCAAGCTTCAACCGCAGCATCGAGATCAATCCGGGCTATGCCGACGCTTACTTGAACCGCGGCATCGTGCAACGAGAACTCGGTCAATCGGAGTCATCGCTGGCGAGCTACGATCGGGCGATCGACATCAAGCCGGACTTTGCCGAAGGCTACTGCAACCGCGGCAACGTGCAAAGAGATCTGGGCCAGCTCGAGGCGGCTGTGGCGAGCTACGATCGGGCGATCGCCATCCGGGCGGATTTTGCGGAAGGCTACTGCAACCGTGCCAATGTGCTGCGAGATCTCGGGCGAATCGAGGCCGCGCTTGCGGATTACGATCGCGCGCTCACGCTCAACCCGGAGTTTGCGCGCGCGCACGTCAATCGGTCCCTCGCGTGGCTCTCGATCGGAGAGTTCGAGAAGGGATGGCGCGACTACGAATGGCGCTGGAAGGATGAGAGCGGCTGGATCCTGCACAGGAAGAAGAACACCCTCAAGCCACTGTGGCTCGGCGCAGAGCCGCTCGCGAGCAAGACCATCCTCGTGCACAGCGAGCAGGGTTTCGGCGACACGATTCAGTTCTGCCGCTACACGAGGCTCGTCGCCGATCTCGGGGCTCGCGTAATATTGGAGGTTCCCGCGGTGCTGTGCGATTTACTTGCGACTCTGCCGGGAGTCTCACGAGTGATCGCACATGGCGACCCTCTGCCATCTTTTGACTATTACTGTCCGCTCCTCAGCTTGCCGCTCGCATTCAAGACGACGCTCGAGAGTGTGCCGGCGCACAACCCCCCTTTGAGCAGCAGTGCCGAGCGGCTGCGCCTTTGGGAGGAGCGGCTGGGACCGCGAGAGAAGATGCGCGTTGGGCTCGTATGGGCGGGCGCTTCTCACGCTGAGCGCGAGGAGCGATCATCGGTCAGCGGGCGGGATATTCCCTTGGCGAAGCTCGCGCCATTGAGGCATTCAGGTATCGAGTTCTACAGCCTGCAGAAAGGCGAGTGCGCGGAGTCGGAGCTGAGGGAGCTCGTGGATCGACGGTGGGACGGACCAGAACTCGAGGATTTCACGAGCGCGCTCCACGATTTTGCAGATACCGCAGCGCTGATGCAGCAACTCGATCTCATCATTACCGTGGACACCTCGACGGCCCATTTGGCCGGAGCGCTCGGCTTGCCGGTATGGGTATTGAACCGCTATAGCGGCTGCTGGCGCTGGCTCACGGATCGAACCGACAGCCCCTGGTATCCGACGCTGCGCTTGTACCGGCAAGAGCGGCCGGGGGATTGGGACGGAGTAGTCGAGAAAGTCCGAGCCGATCTCGAGAAGTTGCTGCACCCTCACCCGTCGGATCCGGTAACATCGTCCCTCAACAATTAGAAGCGCGGTCCCGTGGGATTCAAGGGAATGGTGGATAGCAACGGTGTTCGTTAAATCGCTCCTGGTCGGCGCGAGTCTAGTGGCTGCCGGCACGTTCGCTTCCACGGTGATCGCTCAACAAAATGTGCCGAGCAGCGGTGCGCCGAGCGGTGCGGCCGGCACCTCGGCAGAGGACCTCCAGGAAGAGGAGGTGCTGCGACAGCAGCTCGAGACGTTGCAGCGGCGCCTGTCGGATCTCGAGGAGCGGCGCCGAGCGCAGGAGGCTGCGGCCGCGCAGGCTGCAGCGGCCGCAGCGCAGGCGGCGAGCGCCAGTGCCGCGGCGCAGACCCAACCCCAGGCGCAGGCACCTCGAACCGATAAGATCTACTACAAGGGCGTGAGCATCACCTTGGGCGGATTTGTCGCGGGCGAGTCGGTGTACCGCACGCGCGGGACGGGCAACGACGTTGCGACCGCCTACGATGGCGACTACTTCCACAACAATCCCGAAGCAAACTCATCGCAGCTCGTGTTCACGGCACGCCAGAGCCAGCTCTCGGCACTGATCGAGGGTGCCCCGAACCCGCTCACGCACCTCATGGCGTACGGGGAGTTCGACTTTCAGGGCGCCGCGCAGACGGCGAACTCCAAGGAAAGCAACTCCTACAACCCCAGCCTGCGACAGCTGTACGGGAGCGCCGGTTGGGACGACATGCATCTGCACGTGCTCGCCGGCCAGGCCTGGTCGCTCGCAACGATGAACGTGAGCGGCATCGATCCGCGCGCGGTCGCCATCCCGCCGACCATCGATGCGCAATATTTACCGGGCTTCACCTGGACGCGGCAAGCACAATTGCGCATCACGGAGGACGTCAGCCAGCAAGTCTCGCTGGCACTATCGCTCGAAAATCCGCAGACCACCTTCTACACCGGACCGAACGCACTCCCGGCCGGCATCAACTTGAATTACGAGGCTCCCGGCACGGGCCTCGGGTTCAACAGTGAGAACACCCTTTCGCTCAACCATATCCCGGATGGCATCCTGAAAGCGGCGGGCGACCCGTCGATCGGCGATTATCAAATGCACCTCGAGGGGTTTGGTTTGTACCGAAGCTTTTACGAGCGTTTGAATCATGCGGGTGAAAGCGAGCCGGGTGGCGGGTTCGGCGCCGGCGTCCTGCTGCCCTTGGTTCCCCGGCTCCTCGAGCTCGAGGTATCCGGCCTCTCGGGGCGCGGGATCGGCCGCTACGGCAGCGCACAACTCCCCGACGTCACGTTCGACGCCCAGGGCGATCTTCGGCCCATCAAGGAACTCATCGGCCTGGCTGGACTTACCCTGCATGCCGCACCGAGCTGGGATTTCTATCTCATGGCCGGAGAAGAAAAGGACGACTCGAAGGCCTACAACCTCGTCGCGGGCAAGGGGAAGAAGGCGAAGATCACCCCCTATGGCTACGGCAACGAGCATTACTCCAATGCGGGCTGTTACAGCGAAACCTCCATGGCCGCCTGCATCGGTAACCTGCGCGCGGTGGAGCAAGGAACGCTGGGTTTCTGGCAGAGCCCGTACGCCGGCAGCTACGGCACAATCCGGTGGGGGCTACAGTACTCCCGCAGCGAGTTCAAGGCGTTCCCCGGCGTGGGCGGCGGGCCGCTCGCGATCGAGAACATGGTGTTCGCGAGCATTCGCTACTACCCGTTCGATCACATCGGGGTTCCGTAACGGGTTGGGCTTGCGCTCGGGGCACGCCTTGGGCCGTGACCCTATCGCACCGCATCACGCGTGGTCGCAGGCGAGTCCTTGGGGGATTCACTCACACGCATTAAGGTAAATCCATGAGACAGATGGTTCACGCGAGCTTAACATTGCAGCGAACAAGACACTGATAGTGGGGTACTTCGCGCGCCATTTCTCGAGCGCGCGATGACAGCTGCTCGAAGAAGTAAAGAGCTTCGCGGAGCGAAGCGGACAAGATGGAGGGTTGGCATGTCTCGCCAATCATTGCTCGGACGGTCGCACCGTGTGCGGGAGCTGGATCCGCTGTCTCCTTCGTTCGATGTGCGCGCTCAACTCTAGCGCCCAGCTGCACCGACACACCCCTGTGCGTGGGTACCCGATCGCGCGCATAAGGTTGCCCTCTCCTCTTATTAGGGTTGCGATCCCTCCAGATCGTATCGATTTCATTCTCGCGCATTTGCGAGTCGCAGCTGCCGACTCGCAGCGGAGGCGCCATGGCGAAAGCAAAGCTCCGGCCTGACGATCGAACGCATCGGCGTGCATCTCGCGAGGAGCGTCGGCAGAGCGAGCCGCCGCCGGGCGCCTCGCCGCTCGCCCGACTGATCGCCAAGCTTCTGCGTCCGAGCAAGGAGAGCGCGCGGCCGCGCACGCCGCGACCCATCGTCGAGACCTTGGAGCCCCGCGTACTGCTCTCCACCGGACCGCTTCCGCAGCCGAGCTTCCCGGGATCGCTCAACTACACCGCGCCGACCACCGCTCCCGTCAACGCCACCCTCGAGCTGGCGGTTCAGAACGGGAATCTCATGCTCGAGCTGGTGACCACGGGCACCAATAACCTGTTGGCCCCTGCGGTGCAGCTCGATGAGAACACGCGCGTGTCGTTCACCGGCTCGGGACTCGGCGATTCGCTCACCGTCAACCTCAACTACACCGGCGCCACCAACTTCACCTCCTACGCGATCGGGATCGACTTCAACGGCAACTCGAGCAACCCCGCCGACCAGGGGCAGATCACGATCGCACCCTCGGGGCCCGATGCGTACACGCCTGCTGGGCTGTTCATCGACAGCAGCACGGCGCCCGGCCCCGGCACCGTGACCTTTGAGCCGGGGACTACCACGCTAAGCGGTGATCTCGACGTGCAGGCCCAGCAGCAGATCACGCTGGATTCGGGCACCTCGATCTCGACGCCCGACGACATCCGCCTCGCAGCCGACGACACCGCGTCGGGCGCCCTGTCCAGCAAACCCGACGCCAACGGCAACCCGCTCATCACCGCCACGGCCACCACCGGTGTCACGCTCGAGGGCGCCACCATCAGCGGCAACAACGTGAGCATCGACTCCGAGGCCGACATCACCGTCACCAGCACCACGCAATCGCTGTTCGGCGGCGCCGTCAAGCTCGGCGACGTGCAGGCGAATGCCACGAGCGGCGTGACGCTCACCGGCACCAACACCATCAATGCCGGCGGCTACCTCTCCATCGAGGGCGGCGCGGACGTGAGCACGCAGCTCTCGACCGCGCCGGATTCCTCGAGCAACTCGAGCTCACAGGACGCTACGGTCGCGATCACGACCATCGACAGCAACATCGATGTGTCCATCGGCGACTCCTCGAGCCTGACGAGGCTGACCGCCGCGGGCAACCTCTCCATCGTGTCCACGAACACAGTGAGCGCGCAGACCACGGCTGATGGCTCCGCCGGCTCCTCCCCCGGCACCGCCACGGGCGCGGCGCTTGCGATGGATACGCTGGGCGGCAACACCACGACCGACATCGCCGGCTCCACCTCGCTCACCGGCAGCACGGTGACCGTGGAGTCGGAGAGCAACGACACCGTCGCCACGCACGCGGTCTCGACGCAGGGAGGCGCGACCGACAGCGGCGGGAGCAACACGCAGACCGAAAGCGCACTCGCCAACAACAATGCCGCCACGAGCGATGGCTCGCTCAACATCGCCGCGGCGGTGGCCGTGACCAACGTCACCGGCGATACCAGCGTGGACGTCGGCACCAGCGGCACCAGCACCATCACCTCGACCGGGGCCACCTCGATCCTGAGCGATGCCATGCTTTCCGGACCGAGCGGCGGCATGTCGACCGTCGCCGACGGCTCGAACACGGGCAGCAGCGGCTCGAGCGTCGGCATCGGGGCGGGCGCCGCGATCAACACTGCCAACGTCGAGAGTCTTGCCGAGCTCACGGGCGCCACCAGCTTCAGCGCGACCGGTCTCACGCTCGAATCCGAGTTCACCACGGCCCAGTTCGGCGCCCAGGCCACCTCGGGCGCGGGCGCGAGCGATGTGGGCGTCGCAGGCGCGCTTGCGATCAACGTGAGCGTGGTCGATTCCGAGGCGCTCGTGTCGAGCGCCGCCAACATCACCTTGCTCAACAACACCCCGCTCTCGGTGACCGCGCAGGATACGACCTCGGACAGCGCCAGCGCGAGCTCCAAGGTCGACGGCTCGGGCAACAGCGTGGGCGTCGGCGCCTCGGTCGCCATCAACATCTCGAATCCGACCGCGCAGGCGCTCATCGACACGGGCTCTGAGATCACCGGCGCGGGCTCCGCGCTCACGGTGAGCGCCACCTCGAATAACACGGTGTCCACCACGTCCACCGGCGGCGCGGCGGGGGGCACGGCGGTGAGTCCCACCCTCGCGCAAACCATCGCCAACGACGACACCAGCGCCACGATCAATTCGGGCAATACGCTCACCCTCGCGAGCGCCTCGGTCAGCGCCACCCACACCGGCACGGCCACCACCACCGCGACCGGCGCGGCGCAGGGCAGCAATCTCGGCGTGGGTCTTGCTTTCGCCTTCGGCTCGGTGCTCGACAGCACCACGGCGCTCCTCGGCCGCTCGCTCGCGCTCACCGGCGCGCTCAACGTCACGGCGGCGAGCACGCAGTCGACCACCTCGAGCGCCAAGGCGAGCGCCGCCGGCGGCAACTCCGACAACGGCACCGATCAGATCGACCAACAACAGAGTGCGGTCAGAAATTTCGGCGATAGTCTTGCCGCTAAAGACGGAGCACCGAACAGCCAGGGCACGGGTGCCGCGCCCCTCGCCCAGGTCGCCAGTACGGCCGGCTCCGCGAGCGCGCCCTCATCGGTCGATGTCGCGGGCGCACTCGCGCTCAACCTCGCTCTCACCAGCACCGCCGCGACGATCGGAGCGAGCACGAGCGTGAGCGCGGGCGGTGCCGTCATGGTGGCCTCCACCGCGATGGACACCGTGTCGGCCACCGCGGACGGCTCGGCGGTGCAGTCCGCAGGGAGCTCGGGCTCGAGCGGCTCGAGCGGGGCGAGCGGGTCCGGCTCGAGCGGCAGCGGAGTGGGGATCGGCGCCGCGGTCGCGATCAACGTCGGGGACGTGAGCAACACCGCCACCATCGGCTCGGGCGCGACGGTGAGCGGCGCGGGGATCAGCGTCACCGCGGGGTTGCCGACCACGCCTACCAACGCACAAGACAGCTTCACGGCGAGCGCGACCTCCGGGGCGGGCGGCGGCCAGGTGGGCGCGGCCGGCTCGCTCGCCATCAACGTCGGGCAGCTCATGACGCAGGCGCAGATCGACTCCGGTGCGAGCCTCACCTCCACGGGCGCCAATGCGATCACGATCAGCGCGACGAGTAACAGCGCCGACAGCGCCACGGCGGTGCCGATGGGGATCGCGCAGGGGTCGAGCGTCGGGATCGGCGCCTCGGCCTCGATCAACGTGATCGACGAGACCACCGAGTCGATCGTGAACAGCACGGCGGCGGTCAAGAGCGGCGGGGACGTCGATGTGACCTCGAGCTCGACCAACACCATGACGAGCGCCGCGACGGGCGGCGCGGGGGCGAGCATTTCGATCGTGCCGGTGGCCGCGGTGACGGTCGCGAACTTGACCACCGAGAGCTTCGTGGACGGGACGGGTAATTTCAATGCCGCGGGA
>DATHCO010000088.1:0-2236 GCA_035319505.1 Steroidobacteraceae bacterium
ACGCGGACCCCGGTCGTGACGAGGGTTCAGCATTTGCTCGCGAAGAAGACCCGGACGGAGTGGCGAGGGCCGCGATCCGGGTATACTGCGAAATATGGGAGCGCACGGGACTTTCCGTGGCGGCGGGACATGACGCCGAGATGCATTTGGCCGGCGAAGGCACTCCTCGGCGAGGGTCCGATGTGGTCGGCACGCGAGTCCGCCGTGTACTGGGTCGACATCATGGCGCCCTCGGTCCACCGCTATTCGCTTCAGGATGGATCTCGCTGCACCTGGTCCATGCCGGAGCCGATCGGCTGGATCATCGAGCGGCGCGGGCGCGAGGGTTTCATCGCCGGATTCAAGAGCGGCTTTGCGGAGCTTACGCTCGAACCCTTGTCCATTCGCCTGTTCGCGCGCCCTGAGCCGCAATTGCCCGGCAATCGCCTCAACGATGCGAAAGCAGACGACCGAGGTCGCATCTGGGCGGGCTCGATGGACGAGGCCGAGCGCGCAGCGAGCGGCTCGCTTTACCGCATCGATCCGGATCTCGCCTGGTCGCGGGTGGACTCAGGCTATTGTGTCGCGAACGGTCCGACGCTGAGCCCCGACGGACGGGTCTTCTATCACACCGATAGCGCGCTGCGCACGATCTACCGCTTTGACCTCCTGCCCTCGGGCGAGCTCGTGCACAAGCGCGTCTGGGTAGCCTTGGAGGAGGGCGCCTATCCGGACGGCATGACCACCGACGCCGAGGGCGGAGTCTGGGTAGCGGTGTGGGGCGGGTCCTGCGTGCGCAGATTCACGCCCGAGGGTCGGGAGACCCACCGGATCGAGCTCCCCGCCTCCCAGGTGACGAGCTGCGTCTTCGGCGGTGCGAAGCTCGATCGTCTGTTCGTGACGACCGCGGCCATGGGTACGAAGGAGGAGCCCGAGGCAGGAGCGCTATTCGAGGTCAGCCCCGGTTTCCATGGTTTGCCATCCGCGCTGTTTGCGGGCTGAGCGCGAGCGATGTGAGATTCCAAAATGGGGTGCCGACCCGGCTAATATAGGCAGATCCCCCGATTTGAGCCCGCGGTCGCAGGGCTAGTGTTTCTCCCCGAAGAGCCTCACCACTTTCGTGCTCTGACGAGGACGCTATGCCGCGCTATATGGTCGAACGCGAGTTCCCCGACGGGCTACAGATTCCGATCAACGAGGCCGGCGCGAATGCCTGTCTTGCGGTCGTGGAGAACAATCTCTCGGAGCAGGTGACCTGGGTTCACTCCTACGTAAGTGCCGACAAGAAGAAGACCTTTTGCCTATACGACGCGCCCTCACCCGAGGCGATCCGTCGCACGGCAAGCCGCAACAAGCTGCCCGTCGAGCGCATCACCGAGGTGCGGGTTCTGGATCCCTATTTCTACAGATAACTCCGCGGCCATTGTGACCAAGAGGGAGAAGCGTATGAATGCATCGCTCAACAAGCTACTGCTGTGCGGCTCGCTCGGCATGGCACTGCCGCTCATTGCGGCGGCAGATGACACCGCCACTCCGTTGATCGACACGGTGCGCA
This sequence comes from Steroidobacteraceae bacterium, assembly GCA_035319505.1. Taxonomy (GTDB): domain Bacteria; phylum Pseudomonadota; class Gammaproteobacteria; order Steroidobacterales; family Steroidobacteraceae; genus Bog-1198. The sequence continues at coordinate 1,535 of DATHCO010000088.1, forward strand.
ACGCAACGGCCCGTTATGTCGACATCAATGTGGCGCTCGGGGAGGGCTTCGTGCCGGCCACGCCCTGCGTTAGCGGACCGGATACCGGGGCGATGGGCATCCACTTGGTCCTGCCCTCGCGTATCGCCGGCGGCGTGCTCGACGCGGAGAAGCCCGAGGCGCTGATCTACGAGCCGATGTCGAACGGGGCGATGCGCCTCGTGGGCGTGGAGTTCATCGTGCTCGAGAGCGTGTGGACGGCCAACAACCCGAGCGGTGGTGTGCCCGCCCTGGAGGGGAATCTTCTCAACTACATCGGCGCGCCCAACCGTTACGGGCTGCCGGCGTTCTATGAGATTCACGTCTGGGCCTGGCAGCACAACCCGAAGGGAAGCTACGCCGATTGGAACACGCTCGTGACCTGCGTGCACCAGAAGGACAGCTGAGCTCGTCTGAATGCGCTGCCGGTGGATTCCATCACCGAAGTGGCGGTGAGGTTGCTACCGAAGTAGGCTACGACCTCCGATCGGAGTCCTTGCGCACGCGCGCCACCGCCTCGGCGCGCGACGACACGCCGAGCTTCGCGAGAATCGCAGACACATGGTGCTCGACCGTCTTGGGCGAAACGAACAGACGCTTGGCGATCGATGCGCTGCGGAGCCCCTCCGACAGGAGCCCCAGAATCTCGGCTTCCCGGCGCGTGAGCCCGAACCGATTGCCCCG
>DATHCO010000089.1:0-20387 GCA_035319505.1 Steroidobacteraceae bacterium
CCCACCACAGCGCGGCGCCGATGACGACGACCGCGGCGAACACGATGCCGTAGCGGGCGATTCTTGGCTCGATTCTTGGCATGCGAGACGTCCCGGCGGGACGTTAAGATGGATTCGCTTTTGCAGTCAAGTTAAATTCAAATTTGAATTTGAACTCTATAGCGGACTGGAGCAAGATGACGGGCTGATGCGAGGCAAGGCTCATGCGACGAGGCGCGGCTCGTCGCGCCGGGTGTCGGCGCGAAGCTTGCGTACCCGTGCCCGATTGATCGATACCGCCGGGCAGATGTTCGCCGAGCTCGGCTTTGACGGCGCGACCGGCCAGGATATCTGCCGCCGCGCCGGCGTACATTCCGCCGCCATCGTCTATCACTTCGAGGGCATGAGGGGGCTGTACCGGGCCGTTCTGAAGGAGGCTCGCCGCCGCTTGGTCACGACCGAGGCGATCCGTGCGGCGGTCAAAGCCGAGTCCGACCCGCGACGCCAGCTCGAGGCCTTTCTCGGCCTGATCGTGAAGGCCGTGACGAGCCCGGCCTCGCAAAGCTGGGCCGGGCGGCTGTTCGGCCGTGAATTCGTGACGCCCTCGAGCGTCTACGGACAGGCGCACGATCGCGCGTTGGCCGCGCGCGCCAAGATGCTCCGCCGCATCGTCGGCGCGCTCACCGAGCGCTCACCCGGCGACCCTCTCGTGGCGCGCGCCTGCATGAGCGTCATGGCCCCCTGTGCGTTGCTCCTGTTGATCAATCGTGGCAAGCTGCAACGGATGCTCCCGGGGCTCGATCTGAGCGCCGATCCGGCGGTGCCGCTGACTCGACATCTGGTGGATTTCGCACTCGCCGGCGTGCGCACGACCGCGCGCTCGAATCCAGGTTGATGGGGTCGATCCAAGTGCTATGGAGTAGCTATGACCACGAGCAAGAGGAAGACGAGCCGCACGAACAAGTCCGCTCAACCATCGAACGACAGTACTTCTCCCTCCCTGACATCGCCGAGCGGTGCGACCGCGGTGCACGAGGGTGGTGGCCCGTCGGACGATCGCCATGCAACGATCGCCGAGGCCGCCTACTACCGCTCGCAGCATCGCGGCTTTGCCCCGGGCCACGAGCTCGAGGACTGGCTCGCAGCGGAAGCCGAGGTCGAGCAACGCCAGGGGTCGGAAGGACGCGTTTCCTGAGATCGACCGCGTGAGCGCCGACCACATCCTCGTCGGCGACGTCGGCGGCACTCACGCCCGCTTTGCGATCGTGGAGGCATCCGGGCCCGGCCCGTGGCGCATCGTGCAACGCCTGGACCTCACGGAGCCCTTCCCTACCTTCATCGGGGCCCTGCAGAGCTATCTCGAGCGAGCGGGCGTGCGGCCCCTCCCTCGGACGGCCGCCATTGCCGTGGCCGGCCCGGTCGTGGCGGGAACTGCCCGCTTCACCAATCGCGGGTGGGATATCTCGGAGCAAGATCTGAGCAAGCTCGGATTCGAGCGGGCCTTGCTGATCAATGACTTTGCGGCGCTCGCCCTCGCCGTCGACGTCCTCGAGGCGCCGTACCTGCGCACCATTGGACCCAAGCTTTCAGGGCTCGAGGGAGGCACGATCACGATTCTCGGACCCGGGACGGGGTTCGGTGTCTCCTGCCTTGCACGCTACGGCGATCGCGTCGTCCCGATGGCGACCGAGGGCGGCCACATGGGCTTCGCACCGAGCAACGAGGAGGAGCTGGCGGCGCTGCGATTGATGTGGAAACAAACAGGGCGCGTGTCGATCGAGCGCGTCCTCTCGGGCGCGGGCCTCGAGAACCTTTACCGAACGCTGCAGCAGTTGGGCGGTCGCGAGGCGCATGCGCTCGCCGCGGCGGAGATCAGCGCCGGCGCCATGCGCAATGACGCGGATTGCCGGGCTGCGCTCACCATGTTCTGCTCGATCTTCGGCGCGGTCGCGGGCGACCTGGCGCTCGCGCACGGGGCGCGCGGCGGAGTCTACATCGCCGGCGGTATCGCCGAGAAAATCGAGGGATTTCTCCTCCAGAGCCCGTTTCGCGCGCGCTTCGAGGACAAGGGCCGGCTAAGGCCGTTCGTCGCTGCGATTCCCACCCAGCTGATCGTGTATCCGGATATCGCATTGCTCGGCGCCGCCCGCTCGGCCGTCGTGCTCGGATCCGCCGGGTCGAAGTAAGCGCATCACGCCCCGCACAAGGCCGCCGACGTGGAAGCCCATGTGTCGTCAGCGACTCACTGCGGCCTCGACCGCTCGAGCATCACTCAGGCCTCGATCAGCCCGTGACGAATGGCGATCAGGGTGAGCTCGGACTGATTGTCCACGCCGAGCTTTTGCTTGATGTTGTAGAGATGCGTGCCGACGGTCGAGGCCGACAGCTTGAGGTCCTGCGCGATGCGCTGCACCGTGGCGCCGCGAGCCAAGCGCATGAACACCTCGAACTCGCGCTCGGAGAGCCGCTCGACGGGCGATTTCGTCCCCTCGAACGCTGCCAGTGCGAGCTTCTGCGCAAGGGCGGCATCCAAGTACCGGCGGCCGGCGGCCACCGCGGTGATCGCTTCCAAGAGCGCCTCGGGCGCGCCTCGCTTGGACAGAAAGCCCAGGGCGCCTTCCTGCAGCGAACGGCGCGCGTGCATCGGGTCATCGTGCGCCGAGAGCGCCAGGACACGCGCCTCCCGATCGCGAGCGCGAATGCGCCGCAGCGCCTCGAGACCGCCCATGCCCGGCATGGCGATGTCCATCACCACCACATCCGGGGCGAGCTCCGCGTAGCGCTGGCACGCCGCCTCGCCGGAGTCGGCCTCGCCGACGACGTCGATATCGGCATGCGACTGCAGCAAGAGCCTGAAGCCCGTGCGCACGACCGCATGGTCATCAACCAGCAACACGCGGATCATGCCGGCGCACCGAGCGGAATCTCGGCCGTGAGCTCGACGCCGCCGCCGGTCTGATTGCAGACTTGGAAGGTGCCCGAGAGCTGCGCGACGCGATCGGCCAAGCCCTTGAGCCCGAAGTGACCCGGGCGCGACCAGTCTCCCGGCAGGCCGACGCCGTCGTCCGTCACGCAGACCCGAATGCCCTGCGCATCGCCCCGAACCGCGATGTCGATGCGCCTGCACCGGGCGTGGCGCAGGGCGTTGATCAGCCCTTCCTGCACCACGCGGTAGATGGCGAGCGTGACACTCGGACCTAGATCGGGCGGCAATGTGTGCTCGAGTTGAATGGCGACCGACGGATGGCGGCGCTGCCAGTCGGCCACCAGGGTTTCCAGGCTCGCACCCAGTCCGAGGGTATCGAGCGACAACGGTGCGAGCCGCGGAATCAGGCTGTGCATCGCATCATAGAGCCGCGCCGCCTCATCGGAGATCATCCGCGCCGCCTCCCCAGTCGCCGGATCGCGCGCTCCGCCCTGGCTCGCAATCGCGAGCGCGAGGCTGCGGATGGCGGTCACCGACTGCCCGAACTCATCGTGCAGCTCGTGGGCGATGAGCCGGCGCTCCTCCTCCACCCGCTGATCCATGAGCGAGGCCATTTCGCGACGCTCCTCGAGCCGCGCTTCGGCATCGCGCGCCTGACGCTCGGCCCGCACCTTGTCCTCCACCGCTTGTGCCATGCGATTGAAGGCGCGGCCGATCGCCTTGGCCTCGAACCCCGCGAGGGGCGGCAGGCGAAACGCGAGCTCGCCGCGCTCGAGCCGCTCGAGCCCGTCCCCAATGACCGGGAAGGGCTTGAGCACGTGTGCGACGGTCCAGAAGGCGAGCCCATTCACCACGACGAGCATGAGGACGCCGAGCGCGGACAGGCGCACCATCTCGTCCCAGGCATCGAGCACCGCGCGCGAGGGCTGAGCCTCGACCACCAGCCGCACACCGCCCCGAAGATCGAAGGCTTCCTTGGCCGACTCGGGGGTAAAGAGTCGCGCGAACCACGCCGGGGCCTCGCGACCCGCCTTGTACGTGGCAGGCGGCGAGCGATACAGCACCTCCCCCGTCCCCGACAGAAGGTAGACCTCGTTCGCCCGCACCCGCCCGAGCTGATTCAAGAACTGCAACACGAGCTCCGGGCCTCCGATCGTCGAGTAGACCGCCGCCAATCGGCCGAGCAAGTGGGACGCAACGAGGTTCGCCGCCTGAATTTCCTCGCGGACCGACTCCCGGGTGCTTTGAAACTCGGCGGCAATGAGCACGATCACGAACGCGCCGCTCAAGGCAGCCACCACGAGATTCAAGCGCGTGCGCAGTCTCATGCGCTCAATGGTACCAGGGGCTCCGGCACGGCCGAGGGCCCGCCCGGCCCGCCGTCTCAACCGCACTCGAGGGCCCGCCCGGCCCGCCGGCCCCGCGGCGGAGAGCCCGCGCGCCGCCGGCTCATGAAAATCATGAGGCGAATTTCATGACCCTCACGATGTATTCATCCCCGGGGGGCATGGATGATGAGGCCGTACCTCGAATTGGAGATCCGTCATGAAGTGGGAAACCCCGCAAGCGATCGAGTTACGGTTCGGCATGGAAATCACCATGTACGTGGCCAATCGCTGAAATGTCGATTGGGCGCGAGCCCGCGCAAGCGGCCGCGCCCGCCCTCCCGTGAAAATTCGGATACTGGGGTCGGCCGCCGGCGGCGGCTTTCCCCAGTGGAATTGCAATTGCCCTAATTGTGCCGGCCTGCGCTCGGGAAAGCTCCGGGGCGAGGCTCGCACCCAATCCTCGATTGCGCTCCGCGGCCAGGATCCGGCTCGCTGGGTGCTGGTAAATGCATCGCCCGACATCCGCACCCAGATCGAGAGCAGCCCGGAGCTGCAGCCGAATCGCGCCTTGCGCGATAGCGCGCTCGCGGCCATCCTGCTGGTCGACGGCCAAGTCGACCACACCACCGGGCTCTACATGCTGCGCGAGTCGACCCGCCGCTGGCCCCTGTGGTGCACCGACAGCGTCTATGCCGATCTCACCCGCGGCAATCCCATCCTGGGCGTCCTTGCTCACTTCTGCGGCGTCGACCGGCGGCGCCTCGAGCTCGATGTCGAATTCACGGTCGATGAGGTTCCAGACGTGCGCTTTCGCGCCCTGCCGGTCGCCGGCAAGCCCGCTCCGTATTCACCGAACCGCGAATCCCCGGTTGCGGGGGATAACGTGGCCCTCCTGATGACCGACCGCCACAGCGAGCGATCGGTGCTCTACGCGCCGGGCCTGGGTGCGATCGACGATCGATCGTGGGAGGCTATGCAGTCGGCAGCCTGCGTGCTCGTGGACGGTACCTTTTGGAGCGACGATGAAATGGTCCGCCTGGGAGTCTCCGTCAAGCGCGCCCGCGAGATCGGGCACCTGCCGCAAAGCGGTGCCGGGGGAATGCTCGAGTGGCTCGATCGCTTGCCAACGCGAACCCGTAAGATACTGATCCATATCAACAACACGAACCCGATCTTGAACCAGGCCTCCGCGGAGTCGGGCGAGCTCGAGCGCCACGGCGTGGAGCTGGCGCGGGACGGGATGGAGATCGTGCTATGAACGCGGTGAGCGGTGATGCGAGCGCGGCGAGGGATCATGCCCCGTTAAGCCGCGATGCCTTCGAGGCAGCGCTCAGGAAGCAGGGCTCGGCGTACCACATCTACCATCCGTTCAACGTGCTCCTCAACACGGGCAAGGCGAATCGCGAGCAGGTCCAGGGCTGGGTAGCCAACCGCTATTACTACCAGATCAGCATCCCGGTGAAGGATGCGGCGATCCTGTCGAACTGCCCGGAGCGGGCGGTGCGGCGCAACTGGGTGCAGCGCATCTTGGATCACGATGGCTACGGCGATGACCCCGGCGGAATCGACTCGTGGCTACGGCTGGGGGAAGCCGTGGGGTTGTCGCGCGCGCATGTGGAGAGCCTCAAGGACGTGCTGCCGGGGGTGCGCTTCGCGGTGGATGCGTACGTGAACTTTGCGCGGCGCGCGCCGTGGCAAGAGGCGATCTGCTCCTCGCTCACGGAGCTGTTCGCGCCCGAGATCCACAAGCAGCGCCTCGCGACCTGGCCGCAGCACTATCCCTGGATCGACCAGGCGGGGCTCAAATATTTTCAAAGCCGGGTGACTCTCGCGCGCCGCGACGTCGAGTTCGGCCTCTCCTTCACGCTCGACACCTTCACCACGCGCGAGCTGCAGGAGCGCGCGCTCGAGATATTGAAGTTCAAGCTCGATGTGCTGTGGCAAATGAACGATGCAATGGCCCTGCGCTACGCGGTGCCGCTATGAGTGCCGCGATGAGGATGCCGCGGTGAGCACGAGCAGCATCAGCCTCGATTCGCGGCCCGCGGTCGGCCGCGGGTTCCGCCTGCAGTGGGAGGCCGCCCAGAACGCCTACGTGCTCCTTTACCCCGAAGGCATGATCAAGCTCAACACGAGCGCGGGCGAGATCATGAAGCGCTGCAACGGCGAGGCGACGATTGCCGAGATCACCCAGGATCTCGAGCGCGCATTCGCCACCAACGGGCTCGCGGGCGATGTCATCGCGTTCGTGACCATGGCGCACGGGAAGCATTGGCTGGCGGTGCCGACATGAGCGCGGCAGTGACCCCTTCGGTGGCGAGCGCCGCACCGCAGACCCCAAGCTCGCCCCATGCGACTGCGAGCACCGCGATCCCGAGCGCCATGCCGAAGGTGCAGCCTGGACCGCCGCTCTGGCTGTTGCTCGAGCTCACCTACCGCTGCCCGCTGCATTGCGTGTTTTGCTACAACCCCACGGATTTCATGCGCACCGGGCCGGAGCTCGAGACCGCGGAGTGGCTCAGAGTACTGCGTGAGGCGCGCGCCCAGGGCTCGGTGCAACTCGGGCTGTCGGGCGGTGAGCCCCTCACGCGCGAGGACCTGGTGCCGATCGTGGCGGAGGCGCATCGGCTCGGGTTCTACATCAATCTCATCACCTCCGGCGTGGGCCTCACGGAGCCGCGCATACGGGCGTTGAAAGAGGCGGGGCTCGATCACATCCAGCTCTCGTTTCAAGACAGCACGCGGCAGATGAACGATTTCCTGAGCAGCACGCGTACCTTCGATCTGAAGTCCAAGGTCGCCGCGCTCATCAAGCAATACGACTATCCGATGGTGCTGAACGTGGTGCTGCACCGGCTCAACATCGATCACGTCGAGGCCATTCTCGAAATGGCCCAGCGCATGGGCGCGGACTACGTGGAGCTCGCCAACACGCAGTTCTACGGATGGGCGTGGCAGAACCGCGAGCAGTTGATGCCGAGCCGCGCGCAAATCGAGCGAGCGGAGGAAGCGACTCGCCGCTTTCGCGAGCGCCTCGATCGGCCGATGCGGATCTTCTTCGTGGTACCCGATTACTACGAGCGGCGGCCCAAGGCGTGCATGAACGGCCTCGGCTCGATCTTTCTCACGATCACGCCCGACGGCACGGCGCTCCCCTGTCACGCCGCGCGCATGCTGCCGGGGCTCGAATTCCCGAACGTCAAGAACGCGAGCATCGCCGAGATCTGGTTCGAATCCTCGGGATTCAACCACTTCCGAGGCGAGGCGTGGATGAAGGAGCCGTGTCGCAGCTGCCCGGAGAGAGGCAGCGACTTCGGCGGCTGCCGCTGCCAGGCATACCTGCTCACCGGCGATGCCGCGAATGCGGACCCGGTGTGCGACCTGTCACCCCATCATCATCTGGTGACCGAGGTGGTCGCGCGGGCGAATCGGCCGCCGAGCCCGGCTGACGGGCCGATCGGCGCGGTCCCGTCCACGAGCACCCTCATCGAGAAGCCGCTGATCTTTCGCTCCCCGGCGAATTCGGCGGCGCTCCACCCATGAGCGAGCACCCCCGATGGCGGGGGTGACGGCGGTGTTTCTCGTCGCTCTCGGCGCGGAAACGGCGCTTCGGTTGTGGCTCGCGTCTCGACAAATCCGCGCAGTCGGCGCGCATCGCGATCGCGTGCCGGAGCTGTTTTCGGCAGAGATCGCACTCGCCGAGCAGCAGCGCTCCGTCGACTACACGCTCGCGCGCGTGCGCCTGGGACGGTGGTCGACGGTGTTCGAAGCGTTGATCAAGCTCGCGTTGACGATCGGCGGCGGTCTCGCTGTGCTCGAATCGGTGGTGAGCCGGACCCAATGGCGCGAACCCTGGCGGGGAACGGCGCTCGTGCTCGGGGTCGTGGTGCTCTTGGGGCTGGTCGGTCTGCCGTTCTCGCTGTGGCGGACGTTTCACATCGAGGCGAGATTCGGCTTCAATCGGGTGACACCCTCGCTCTTCGCTCTCGACCTCGGCAAGCGGCTCCTGTTGGGTCTCGCGCTGGGCGGCCCGCTGATTCTCGCGACGCTCGTGCTCATGCGCAGCGCGGGGCCGTGGTGGTGGATCTGGGCATGGGTCCTGTGGCTCTCTGCCACGCTCGTGCTCAGCTGGGCCGCGCCCAGGTTCATCGCGCCCCTCTTCAACCGGTTCTCTCCCTTGAGTGATGCGGCGCTGCGCGAGCGCCTCGAGGCACTGCTCTCGCGTTGCGGCTTCACCGCCCGCGGCGGGGTGTTCGTCATGGACGGTTCGCGCCGCTCGGCGCACGGCAACGCCTATTTCACCGGGATAGGACGTCACAAACGCATCGTGTTCTTCGACACCCTTCTGGCGCGAATCGACGCCGAGGAGATCGAGGCGGTGCTCGCCCACGAGCTCGGCCATTTCCGGCTGCATCACGTGCGCCAGCGCCTGGGCCTATCGGCCGTGGGCGCGCTCGCCGGGCTGGCGCTTCTCGGATGGCTCGCGCGCCAGCCGAGCTTCTACACCGCGCTGGGCGTGCCCGCCGGCTCGCCGGCGATGGCGCTGCTCCTATTCGGCGTGAGCGTGCCCGTGTTTCTCTTCTTTGTGACCCCGCTCGAAGCGTGGTGGTCGCGGCGGCAGGAGCGAGCGGCCGATGATTTCGCCGTCGCCCATGCGCGAGCGGACCGCTTGGCAGGTGCGCTCATCAAGCTCTATCGAGACAACGCCGCGACGCTCACGCCGGACCCCCTATACTCGGCGTTCTATGATTCCCATCCGCCTGCTCTGGAACGGATCGCGTGGCTGAACCGAATCGCCGCTTCTTCCCGGCCCGTGCCGCAAAGCTAGTGTCCTAAATCAGAATTTCGCCGGCATTCGAACGCCGCCGCCCCGCCCGCTGCGTTGCTAGCCGCCGCGCCTCAGATCAGCCGCGAGGCGCGCGCAGGGGGTTTTCTCAGAATGTAAGCGTCAAAGGTCATGGCGACGGAGCGCATGAGCAACCGCCCGGCCGGCGTGAGAGCGATTTGGCTCTCGCTGAGCTCCACGAGCCCATCGGCCTGCAAATCGGAAAGCCGCTCGCGCTCGGGCGCGAAGTAGCGGTCGAATTCGATGCCGTAGCGGCACTCGATGGCGGGGATGTCGAGGCTGCCATCGCACATGAGCCGATGAATGACCTCTTTGCGCAGCACATCGTCGCGGCTCATCTGCACTCCGCGCTGCGCCGGCAGCTCGTCCGCCTGCACCGCACGCTGGTAGTCGGCGAGCGACTTGGGGTTTTGCACGTAAAGATTCCCCACCTGGCCGATGGCGCTCACGCCGAGATTGACGAGGTCCCGATCAGCGTGGGTGGTATAGCCCTGGAAACTGCGATGCAATGTACCGTTTTGCTGAGCTTGCGCGAGCCCGTCGCTGGGCAGTGCGAAGTGGTCCATGCCGATGTAGCAGTAGCCGGCCGAGCGCAGCGTATCGATCGCGAGCTCGAGCAGGCGCAGGCGAGTCGCGGCATCCGGAAGCTCGGCGCTTTTGATCTGGCGCTGCGCTTTGAATACGTGCGGCAGGTGGGCGTAGCCGTAGACCGCGAGCCGGTCCGGACGCATGTCGACGACGCGTGCCAAGGTCGCAGCGAAGCTCGAGAGAGTCTGCCGCGGCAGCCCGTAGATCAAGTCGAAATTGATCGAGCCGAAGCCCAGGCCGCGCGCTCGGTCGTACACGCGCGCAACGAGCTCGGCGCTCTGCACGCGGTTCACCGCGCGCTGTACGGCCTCGTCGAAATCCTGCACGCCCAAGCTCAAGCGGTTGAATCCGAGGGCGGCGAGCAAGTGCAAGCCGGATTCATCGACCGTGCGCGGATCGATCTCGATGGAGTAATCGCGTGACTCCGCGCGCGTCAATTGAAAATGCCGATCGATCTGGTCCACGAGCTCACTGAGGAGCGGCGCCGAAAGGAACGTCGGCGTACCGCCGCCGAAGTGCATCTGCTCGACGGTTCGAGAGCGGTTGAAGTAAGCGCCACGCTGCGAGATCTCGCGAATCAACAGCCGCACGTACGCATCCGCGCGATCGAGCTGGCGCGTGACGATCTTGTTGCAGCCGCAATAAAAGCACGGGCTCGCGCAAAACGGAATGTGCACGTAGAGCGACAGCGGAATGCCTTCCGCGGCGCCGCGGCTCGCCGCTGCCGCGCGACCATAGGCCTCGCAGTCGATCGAGTCGGTGAATTGCAGCGCCGTGGGATACGAGGTGTAGCGCGGCCCCTCGCGGTCATAGCGGCGCATGAGATCGCAGTCGAAGGCGACGGCCGTTGCAGTTGTCATAAAGTTCCTGGTCACACGGGTGCCCGATCGCTAGGCTCGATCGAAAGGCTGCGCCCGCCAATAAGTACTTCCCCCTACGAGCGCCCGAGACCCCGTGGACTGTACGTAGTTTCCCCTGGGTAGGTTGACGGATGAAGTCCCTATGCGACTTAACCCGCCGCCACCTCTCCGCTGCGGGCGCCGCGCGCATGCGCCCGCGCCCGCCGGCTCATGCCGCCGCGCGCTGGACCGGCGCCGCCTCGAGTGCGCGCGCGAGCACCTCCTCGATCTTCTCCGCCCACACGAACTCGAGTCGATTGCGCACGCTCTCCGGAATGTCCTCGAGATCGCGGCGGTTGCGGGCCGGCAGGATTACGGTGCGAATGCCGGCGCGCGCGGCGGCCACGCATTTCTCCTTGATGCCGCCCACCGGCAGCACGACGCCGCGCAGACTGATCTCGCCGGTCATGGCGACATCCGAGCGCACGGTCCGCTGCGAGAGGAGCGAGGCGAGTGAGGTTGCTATCGCGACGCCCGCGCTCGGTCCGTCCTTCGGAATGGCGCCCGCGGGCACGTGAATGTGCAGGTCGGAGTTATCGAGCATTGCCGGATCGAACCCGAGCCGATCCGCCTGGGACTTCACCAGGGTAACCGCCGCCTGAGCGCTCTCCTTCATCACCTCGCCGAGCTGGCCGGTCAAGATGAGCTTCCCGCTGCCTCTCACCCGGCTCGACTCGATGAACAGGATGTCGCCGCCCGCAGGGGTCCAAGCGAGCCCGGTCGCCACGCCCGGAATGCTGGTGCGCATCGCCAACTCGCTCTCGAAGCGGGGCGCGCCCAGGATCTTCTGCACGTCGTCGACCCCGATCGAGACGCTCGCCGCCTGCCCGGAGGCGATCGACACCGCGGCGTTGCGCAGGAGCGCGCCGATCTGGCGCTCGAGGCTCCTCACACCCGACTCGCGGGTGTAATCGCCGATGACGCGGCGAAGCGCCTCATCCGATACCTGCACCTGCTCGGCGCTCAAGCCGTTCGCGGCGAGCTGACGTGTGAGGAGATAGCGCCGGGCGATCTGCAGCTTCTCCTCCTCCGTATAGCCCGCGAGCTCGATGACTTCCATGCGGTCGCGGAGCGGAGCGGGAATGGCGTCGAGCACGTTCGCCGTGCCAATGAAGAGCACCTTCGACAGGTCGAACGGTACGCCGAGATAATTGTCGCGGAAGGTGTTGTTCTGTTCCGGATCGAGCACCTCGAGCAGCGCCGAGAAGGGATCGCCCTGGTAGCTCGCCGAGAGCTTGTCCACCTCATCGAGCATGAGCACGGGATTGCGGGTCCCGGCCTTGCGGATCGCCTGAATGATGTTCCCCGGGAGCGAGCCGATGTAGGTGCGGCGATGCCCGCGGATTTCCGCCTCATCGTGCACGCCGCCCAGGCTCACGCGCCGGAACTTGAGTCCCAGGGCCTTCGCGATGCTCTGCCCGAGCGAGGTCTTGCCCACGCCCGGCGGCCCCACGAAGCAGAGGATGGGGCTGCGTCCCTGGGGGTTCAACTTGCGGACCGCGAGAAACTCGAGGATTCGCCGCTTGACCTTCTCGAGCCCGTAATGATCGTCGTCCAAGATCTTGCGCGCGCGCTCGATGTCGAGCTGCTCGGGGTCGAGCTTCGACCACGGCATGGCGACCAGCCAGTCGAGATAGGTGCGCGTCATCGAGTACTCGGCCGCGCCCTCGGGCATGCGCTCGAGGCGCGCCAGCTCGCGCTGCGCCTGTTCCTCGGCCTCGGGCGGCATCTTGGCCTCCGCGACGGCCTTCTTCAGGTCCTCGATCTCGGTGCCGCCGCGACCCGTCTCGCCGAGCTCCTTTTGAATCTGATGCATCCGCTCGCGCAGCACCGCCTCCTTCTGGCGCTCATCGAATGCCTCGCGCGTGCGCTCGTCGATCTGGCGCGAGACCTTCAGCACCTCGATACGCCGGTTGAGGAGCGCAAGCACCCGATCCAGTCGCGTCTTCAGGTCGAAGGTGGCGAGGATCTCCTGCTTCTCGGAAGCCTTGAGGTCCATGAAGCTCGCCACGACGTCGGCGAGCGTCGGAATCGACTCGATCGAGCGGATCGCGTTGGCGAGCTCGGGCGGGGCCTGCGGCAGGAGCTGCGTCGCTTCGATCGCCCGCTCGCGCAGGGTGAGGCCGCGCGCTTCGACCTCCTTGTCCATGACGGCGGGCTCCTTGTGAGGCTCGATCCGCGCCACGAGGAAGGGCTCGCGACTCACGTAATCGAGCACCGTGAAGCGCTGCTCGCCCTGGGCGATCAGATGATGCGTGCCGTCGTTCGCGGTCACGAAGCGCACGATCGAGGCGATGGTGCCCACGCGATGGAGCTGCTCCGGGCCGGGGTCGTCGCTCGGCTCCGACTGTAGGACGAGACCGACACGCCGCTGCGTGCGCACCGCCTCCTGGGCGGCCGCCGCGGCGTGCTTGCCGCTCACGGCGATCGGTAATACCACACCGGGAAACAGCACCACATCGCGCGAGGGAAGAATGATCAGCACATCCTCGGGCAGATTGACCGTTGGGCTCTCCGTGTTCATAGGCTGGACCCCGCCAGGCGCAAGAATAAATAGCCGCGCTCCAGGTGCAGCTCGAGCAGCGTGTAGCTGCCGGCCGGCAGCTCGATGCGCCGCCGCATCCGACCATAGGGAATCTCGAGCCGTACGACCTCGCTGCCGCGCTCGAAGGAGGGAGGGGGGACGGTCGTCTCGATGACCAGCCCGGATGGGGTGACCTGCGCGACGACATCCTCGGCGCGTGCGCCGGGAAGAGCCACCGTGACCTCGATTTGGTCACCGCGCGTCAAGATGTTCGCCGGGGGCTCCCACACGGGCGTCGCCGAGGGTCCCGTCAGCAGCTCGAAAAAATGCCGATGCCGGCGCTCCGCCTCCTCGAGGGCTGCGCAGGCCTCCGCCCACATCCACGATTTTCGACGCGATACGTTCATGAGGAAATCCCGCCCTAGGTCTTGCCACAGTGTGGGCTCGGGGAGGCGTTTCAAGCCTTGGATTGCGGCGCCTTTTCCCCGACCTGCACCCGATATCCGCCCGATTTCTCGTCCGCCTCGAGGGTGATGAGCCCGCGCTTCTCGGTATCGGCCAGCAAATCGTTGAACGAGCGATATCCATACGCACGCTCGTTGAAGCCGGGATGACGGCGCTTGATGGCCTGTTTGATCATCGAGCCCCAAATAGGCTCGCCCTCGCCGCGCTCTTCGGTGAGCGCATCGAGCGTCTCCACCACCAGCTCGCGCGCATCGGCCGGGTCCGGGCCCTTGAGCTCCGCGGGCGAGCTCGCCGAGCGAGGCGCCGCGCCCGCCGCCGCGGCGCCCCGGCGTTTGCCTCGCTCCTTGCGCACCAGATCATCGTAATAGATGAACTCGTCGCAGTTGTTCAGAAAGAGGTCCGAGGTCGAATTCTTGACACCCACCCCGATCACGGTCTTCGAGTTCTCGCGCAGCTTGCTTACCAAGGGCGAGAAATCCGAGTCGCCGCTCACGATGACGAAAGTATCCACATGGCCTTTCGTGTAGCAGAGGTCGAGCGCATCGACGACCATGCGGATATCGGCGGAGTTCTTGCCCGACTGGCGCAGGTGCGGAATCTCGATGAGCTCGAAGGCCGCCTCGTGCAGCCCGCGCTTGAATTCCTTGTATCGATCGAAGTCGCAGTAGGCCTTCTTGACGACGATGTGACCCTTCAGGAGCAGCCGCTCGAGCACCTTTTCGATGTCGAAGCTCGGGTAGTTGGCATCGCGCGCACCGAGGGCGATGTTCTCGAGATCGAGAAACACCGCCATCGTGGCATCGGACGGGGCGGTAGGCATCGAAGGAGCCGTGGGCATGCGACATTCTACCCGGCGAGCGCCTCGCGCGCTCAAGAGCCTCGCTCAGAACCAGCCGTAGTTGAAGCTCACGCTCACGCGCTCATGGTCCGAGGGGTTCGGCGCCACTTCGTGCCGGAGCCAGCTCTCGAACAGCACGAGGTGCCCGGCGCGTGCGGGGAGCGTGACCCAGGAGCGATTGCGGGACCGCGAGCGCGCCTTGCGAGGCGGCGCCGCCATGAACCGCTCGAGGCGCGGATCCTCGAGCTTCAAGCCCGGAGCGCCGCGCGGGACGCGCACGTAATAAGTGCCGCTCACGGCCGACAGCGGGTGCAGGTGAAGGGCGTGCACCGTCCGGCGCGGCATGATATTCACCCAGCAATCCGTCATCGAGAGGCGGCGGGCGGTGAGGTCCCACTCGAGCGCGCGCGCGAACGCATCGACGTGGCGCTCGAGCTTCTCCTCGAGGGACGCGAACGTCGGTGAGATGCGCTGCAGGCGGTGCACCGATCCATAGGAGGTGTATCCGCCGGGATAGTTCTTGCGCGACCAGCGCCGGCCGGCCGCATCGTCCTCGCGCAGTTGCCGGCATTCATCGAGCAGCCTTCGATCGAAGTCGCGCGCCGCCGTGCGTGCCGCCGAGCGCTCGAGTGAGGCCGTGTACACGAGCGTCGGGAAGTACTCGTGAATGCTCATCGGCGAGAGTGGCGAGCGCTCGCGCGCGGTTACAGCGACAGCTTGACTTCGTTGAACTGGATGAGCGGCGCGACGTCCGTGTACTTCGGGATGTCGGCAGTGAGCTCGCCGGCCGCCGGCTTCCAGGCCTCGAGGAAGGCATCGATCGAGTCGAAGTAGAAATTGCAGCCGGCCAAAAAAGCCGGCGGATCATCCGGGGTGCGTCCTTGGATGCCGGCATCCACTTCGGTCTTGTGCAGCCCCTTGCGCAGGAGCCGCATCGCCATGGGCATGTGCGTGGTCAGGTAGTAGCCCATATCGAAGCGCGAGCCGGGTTTGTTCGGGTACAGAATGCTGACTTTGATCATGAGGAACCTGCCTGGATGCGAACGTGGGACAACTCGAGTTTACCCGATGGGATGAGCGCTCGAGCCCCGCTCTCAAGGGGCGGCGGCCGATCCCGCGGGTGCGCGCGAATCGCTCGCGCCGTAGAGCCGATCGGGCCGCGGAAAGCCGAGCGCGCCGGCGGTGAGCGCGACGAGGCGGGGCGACGGTGCTTTCAAATGCGCGGCGCCGCAACGGGCCCTAGCGCGCGCTCGAGCGCCGCGCCGAGCGCCAGCAGCTCGCGATCGGTGCCGGCAGGGCCGTCGAACTCGAGCGCGACCGGGAGTGCGCTCGCGGTGAGGCCGGCCGGCAGGACGAGGCCGGGAAGGCCCGCGGTGCTGCCGGGCGCGATGTTGCGCGCGACCGCATCCTCGAAAGGGACCGCATGGCCGCGGATGTCGATCGTCGTTTCCTCGCCGATGCGTGGAGGCGGCACGCGAATCGCCGGAAACACCATGGCAGCGACCCGCTCGCGCGCGAAGTAATCACGGTACAGGCGCCTGAGCTCGGGCAGGTACTGATCGCGAGCCGCCGCATAGACCGCTTCCGTGACGAAATTAGCACCGCCGGGAAGCACGTCGCTTTGAAAGATGGCGCGAATGTCGGAGCTTGCGCGCGCGATCAACTGGTCGAAGGTGACGGGAGCGCCGTACGCCTCGAGATACTGGGCGAGCGCGAGGCGCACGTCATGGTTTTGCACCGCGTCCGTGGTGAGATCGATGAGACGCGCGAGGCCCTCGAGCGGTGCGGATTCGACCAACACCGCGCCGGCTTCCTCGAGCCGCTTCAGGGCCGCGCTCGCGATGCGCTCGACGTCCGGATCGAGATCGGCGTACCAGTAGTCGCGCACGATGCCGAGACGCGTCCCGTGAAGAGAGGGCGACGCCGGCAAGGGTGTCTCGCGCGTCACCACCGAATCGAACAAGACGAGATCCGCGACGCTTCGCGCATGCGGCCCGATCTGATCGAAGAGCGCCGAGATCGGCACGCAACCCCGAGTCGAGTAGCGGCCCGTGGTCGGCCTGAATCCCTGGATGCCGCAGAAAGCAGCTGGAACACGGATCGAGCCCTCGGTGTCCTCGGCGACTCCCAACGGCGCGAGATGCGCGGCGATCGCCGCGGCCGTGCCGCCGCTGCTGCCGCCCGGAATGCGCGCCGGGTCGTAGGGATTGTGGACGGCCCCGAAGGCGAGGTTGTTGCTCGTCCAGCCGTAGGAGAGCTCGTGCAGATTCGTCTTGCCGAGCACGATGGCTCCGGCGCTCTTCAGCGCGGCGACGAGGGGCGCGTCCTCCTTCGGGCGAAAATCCTTGAGCGCGGGTGTGCCCGCGGTGGTCGGATAGTCTCGGGTATTCACGCTGTCCTTCACGGGGATGGGTAAACCGAACAAAGGTCCCGGCCTCACGCCGGCGCGCCGCTCGCGATCGCGGACCCGAGCCTCGCCGAGCACGCGGTCGGGCTCGAAGGTGATGAATGCATTGAGCGCGCTCGCCGCTCGACAGCGCGCGATGAGCGCCTCGGCGTAGCGCTCGCAAGAGAGCTCACCGCGTGCCATTCGGGCAACCGCCGCGACCGCCGATAAATCGGCGAGCTCGAGGCTCGCCGGGCCGCCGGGGCCGGTCAACGCGAGTCCCCGAAGCGAGCAGAGGCCCGCGGCCGCCGCCGCGCCCAGCACGACGCTACGACGGGTCGGATCATCTGGGTCGGACATGGTCTCGCTTCAACGCCTGGCACATGCAATGCACCGCACCGCCTCCGTTGCCGATCATCGATACGTCCGGGTCATACACGGTGAGTCCCTCGGCGCGGCAGGCGGCGATCAGGTTCTTGCTCGAGGCGGGCACCAGCACGCGCTCGTTGCCGAGCGCCACCACGTTGGTGCCGAGTTGCATCGCATCGCTGTACGGAACCGCAATGGCTCGGATGCCCTTCGAGCGCAGCCAGTCGAGGAGCTCGGGCTCGACGGCCTCCACGCACACCACCGCCAGGCCCTCGGCGAGCATGCCCATCTGCACGTCGAGATGCAGAAAATGCGGATCGAACTCGTACGTATGGAGCTCCCACCCCTCGGCCTCGAACCAGCTCCCGAGCTGGCGCACGGCGGGCTCGCTCGAGCGCTCGCCGGAGAAACCGCAAACCGCGACCCCCGGTTGCAGCACCATGAAGTCGCCGCCTTCGACGTTGCCCGCGGTGATGAGGTCGTAAATCGGAATGCCCGCGTCCAGATAAAATTGCAGGCATGCGGCATATTCGCCGCGGCGATAGACCTTTTGCGGCTGCAGGATCACGGCGCCCCAGGGCGTCATCGCGCTCGAGTCGCGCGCGAACAGCTGGTAGGGGAGGCGTGGGTCGGCCGGCAGCGTGTGGATCTTCACCTCGGCTCGCCGATACGCATCGAGCATCTCCCCGTATTGCGCGCGCGCGGCATTGAAATCGAACTTGAGGCCGACCCGCTCGGAGCGCTGCGCGACGGCGTTGCCCACCTGCCAGCTGAAGTGATCGATCGGACCCACCAGCACATCGCGGAGCCGGCCGTACTCGCTGTCGACGCCCCAGCGCTCCGACCTCGGCGTGCCGCCGCCTTCCACCCGGGTTCGCAGCTTCATCGCGATTCCTTGTTGTTGAGTCGAGCGCAAAGCTAAACCAGAGACAGCGCCCGTGCAACGCGACTTAAGTAAAATCCATCGGCCGACGGCACGCGGGCGGGAGGGGCGGGGTGCGCGCCGCGTGCGCGCATCGTTGACGGGGCCTGTGCGCTTGCATACGCTGATTCGGCGTCCGGGAGATGTGCATGAGCGAGTCCGGCGAGGTCACCGTGCTGCTGCGCCAGTGGAAGCAAGGTGATGAGCGCGCCCTCAAAGAGATCCTGCCCCTCGTGTATGAGGAACTGCGGCGGCTCGCGCACCATCATTTACGGGCGGAGCATGCGGAGCACTCCATGCAGAGCACCGCTCTCGTGCATGAAGCGTACCTGCGACTCATCGGCGGGCGGCCGGCGGATCTGCAGGACCGCGCGCACTTCATCGCGGTCGCCTCGCGCGCGATGCGCCAGATCCTGGTCGATCTCGCGCGCGGACGCAGTGCCGACAAGCGCGATTGGGGTGTTCGAATCGATTACTCGCACATGCCCTCGCTCCCCATCCAGCGCGACGAGGACCTTCTCGCCCTGGACGATGCGTTGAGCGATCTCGCGCGCATCGATGAGCGACAGGCGCAGATCGTGGAGATGAGGTTCTTCGGGGGACTATCCTCCTCGGAGATCTCGGACGTGCTCGGCATCTCGCGCGCCACCGTCGATCGTGATTGGGCGACCGCCCGGGTGTGGCTGCACCGCCAAGTGAGCCGCGGCGGCAGGAGCGACTCGGCGGTGTAGCGCGGCCGGCGAGGGGGCAGCGATCACCGATCATCGAACGCCGGGATACCGGCGAGCGCCGAGGAGCCGCCGGCGCAGGGTGAAAAGAGCCCATCATTCTGTTAACGTTCAACTGATGCGGCGGCTGCCCTCGACCTCCCCTCTGATGAAGCAGGTTTATCAGGCCCTTGCCCTGGTCCTGCTCCTCCTCACCCAGCAGGGCGCGGTCGTTCACGAGATCGGGCATCTTTCCACGATTCACGCTGCCGAGCTGCGCCTCGATACGGGGGAAGCCTCGGAGGGGTCTTGCGCGCTCTGCCCCGCGTTCGCACAGGTCGCAACGCCCGCCTTCAGTCATTCGTTTCTCGTCCCTTCACTCGCCCGCACTCAGCCCGCGCGCGCTGCCGAGCTTTCCCTCGGGGTGCTCAGCAGCGCGGTGCTGACGCCGCGCAGCCGCGGCCCGCCCTCCCGGAGCTAATCGCTCGTTCGACTAGAGCGCACGTCGCGATCGCGCGGCGCTGCGCGGTATTGGGCATTTGTGGAGAGTTTCCTCATGTCGAGATTTTCTTTGAGGCAGGCGGCCTCCTACGGTGCCGCGGCGCTCGTACTCGGATGCGGGGTGGCTGCGGGGACCGCCGTGGCGGGGAGCGAGGACACGAGCGCCGCGACATCGGCTACCGAGGCATCGGCGGCGCTCGATGCGTCGGCGACCGCGAGCGCCTCGGGCGCGGCGCCACTGCAGGAGATTGTGGTCACGGCGCAGCGGCTGAACGAGGCTCGCAGCAGCATCGAGATCCAAACCGGCGCCTCGACCTACACGATCGATAGCCAGACGATCGCGGCGATGCCCGGCGGCGAGAACGTCCAGCTCAACCAAGTGCTGCTTCAGGCCCCGGACGTGGTGCAGGATTCCTTCGGGCAGCTCCACGTCCGTGCCGACCACAACGACCTGCAGTACCGGCTGAACGGCATCATCCTGCCCGAGGGGATCAGCGTCTTCAGTCAGACGCTGAGCCCGCGCCTCATCTCGTCTCTGAGCTTGATCACCGGCGCGCTGCCGGCGGAGTACGGACTGCGCACCGCCGGTATCATCGACTTGACCACCAACAGCGGACTCCTCCAGCCGGGCGGCAGCGTGTCGGTGTATGGCGGGAGCCACTCGACCTACGAGCCGGCGGCCGAGTACGGCGCGAGCAGCGGTCCCTACAGCTACTACGTGCTCGGCGATTACAAGCAGGACAATCTCGGCATCGAATCGCCCGACGGGAGCTCCAATCCGCTCCACGATCACACCACGCAGTTCCATGGCTTCGGCTATTTCGAGGATATTCTGGATCCGAGCAACCGCCTGTCGCTGATCCTCGGGGTCTCGGACGATGAGTTCCAGATCCCCAATCAGCGCACCCTCGAGCCGTCGCTCGGGCTCGACTATCTCGGCGAGACCTCCTATCCGAGCAGTCAACTGAACGAGCGCCAGCACGAGCTCGCCGAGTACGCCATCGTGAGCTGGCAGCACTCCAACGGTCCCCTCAACTGGCAAAGCTCGGTGTCGACCCGCTACACGAGCTTGCACTTCGCGCCGGACTGGGAGGGCGATGTACTCTTCA
>DATHCO010000090.1:0-2856 GCA_035319505.1 Steroidobacteraceae bacterium
CTGGATCGGCCTCGGAGTCGGCACGGCGGTATTCTTCCTTCTCCCTTCGAGCTCCTCGTCGCTCACCCGCGTGTTGATCGGCTGGGACTCGGGAGTAACGTTGTTCCTGACGCTGATCTACCTGTGGATGAGACGCTTGACCGCCCAGCAGATCTGCCTGCGCTACAACGAGGAGAACGCATCGCAACCGGTGATTCTGGTGGTGGTCACGATGGCGGCGCTCTTGAGCCTGGTCGCCATCGTCGAGCCGCTGGCGAGCTTGAGGCACGTGAGCGGGAGCGAGCGGATCGGGCATTTCACGCTGGCGGCCGTGACCCTCGTGGACTCCTGGCTACTCGTGCCCACCATGTTCACCACCCATTACGCGAGCATGTTCTACAGCGTGGAGAAAAAGGACCGGCCGCTGATCTTCCCGGATACCGAGATGCCGGTGTTCTGGGACTTCGCCTACTTCTCGTTCACCATCGCGTCGGCGTGCCAGACGGCCGACGTGCTCACGACACGCAGCTCGATTCGAAAGATCGTGATTGTTCACGAGCTGATCTCGGTCATCTTCAATGCTTGGATACTCGGCTTTGCGATCAATGTCACCGCGGGTCTCATCGGAAGCTGAGCCATCCGGCCTTTCGACAGCGCGCTTCTCGCGGAGATTCCATGTGCGCCTCGTCGACGATCGCCTTCATCTCGGTCAGGCTGTATTGCTGGCCGCCCACGGTGTCGGTCTTGGAAAAGACTCCGCCCGTGCCGCAAAACTTGATCACCTCGGCGCCGTACTTGCGCAGCTTGCGCACAGTCTCCCGAAGCTCGTCGGGCCCGTTTGCAACCTGCGGGCTCGGTACGCGGATCGAGGGTGGGAACTCAGTCGCGTCGCAGTGACCGCCGGTAGCTCCGATGGCGTAGGTCGCCGGGACGATGCGCGGGCCGACGATGAACCCTTGCTCGATCCCCTGCTTAATTGCGACGTCGTCGAAGTTGGCCGATCCCACGTTGCGGACCGTCGTGAATCCCGCCTCGAGGGTTTTCTTGGCGTTGGCTACGCCCACGACCGTCCAGAAGTTATCGGTGAACCCGAGATAGCGATAGCCGTTGTAGCGCGGATCGGACGTGAGGTGCGTGTGCATGTCGATCAGTCCCGGGAGGAGCGTCATGCCCGGCAGATCGATCTTGCGCGCGCCCGTGCGGATTGCGCCCCCTTGCGCCGCGACGCTCGAGATCCGCCCGTCGGTAATGGTGATGAGCGGTGCGTCGATCACGCGTCCGGCAATCACATCGATCATGTGATCGGCACTGACGACCACCTGTCCGCGACTGACGCGCTCGTTGCGCACACCATACACGCCGTCACCGCCATGAGACGGGCGAGCCATCGTCCACCGATCATCGAAGCACCCCCATATGCCCGACCTCAAGCGCAGGCGCGGGCCTGCCGAGCCGACGGCGAACGCTACCACAAGCGCAAACGCGCTGCGTCGCGAGCGCACAAGCTCCTCGGTCGCGCGCGCGAACGCGCCGCGATCGCCCGGGCCCTCGATTGGGAAGCTCAAGGGGTCCAGCGATAGACGGCGCCCGAGTACGGCGCCTTGAACTGCTCGAAGACGCCCGTGATATAAAGCGTGCGCGCACCGTCGGCGCCAAAGTTGACGTTGGTGACGTAAGGGGTCGGCACGGTCACGATGCGCACGAGCTTCTTGGCCTCATCGACCACGAGCACACGGCCCGATCCGTTTTGTGCGATGTAGTAGTTGCCGTCAGGACCGAGCTTGAACCCATCGGGTCCGTTGTACGCATCCTCGTGGGGGGTGGGCGGTGCCAGATCCCGCAGCCGCGCCCACACGGTGCGCGGTCCCAGTGTGCCGTCCGCACGGATAGGAAACGAGAGGATTCGGCCGGCGAGGTCCTCGGCGACGAGCAGGCTCTTACCGTCCTTCGACAGCGTGAGACCATTGGAGTAGTGAATGGTATTGGCGAGCTCCACGATCTTGTTGCCGTCGGCGCTCATGTGTAGGACTGCCCCGGTGATGGGGGCGCTCAAGTCGTAGACCCCGGACGCCGAGAAGTACACTCCACCCGCCCCGTCCGCCGCGAAGTCGTTCGGGCCCACGAACGGGTTGCCCGAGCTGTCCTTATCGATCACGCGCACGGTGTTCCCGCGCTCGTCCACCTCGATGATGCTATTGCTGTCGTAGCAGGCGACGAGCAGATGATCGTGCCCGTAGGCGATCAGGCCGGATGGGCCGCAGTGCTCGCGCCGCCAGAACACTTCGATCCGCCGACCATCCCACATCTTGATCCCCGGGCCAGCGTACTCGACATAGAGGAGCTTGCCATCCCGCCACAGAGGACCCTCCGGATAGAGCGCCTGCGAGTCGACGAGATCCGTGCTTGCCCCGACCCGATCGAGCGGCAGCAGCGCGAGCACCGCGATGCCGAGAAGGGGGAGCCCTCTTGGCTGCATCGTGATCTCAGGAGACGCTACCCACGGCTGGGGGGTCGCTCGCGGGAAAAGACTCCTCCAATGCCTCATCCAGCAAGTCGCTTTGGTGCTGCGCG
Organism: Steroidobacteraceae bacterium; assembly: GCA_035319505.1. Lineage (GTDB taxonomy): Bacteria > Pseudomonadota > Gammaproteobacteria > Steroidobacterales > Steroidobacteraceae > Bog-1198. The sequence goes on from DATHCO010000090.1 coordinate 2,551, forward strand.
CCGCTCTCCGCCACCTGATCGGCCAGGATGGGCGGGTGCCTCGCGAGGTAAGCCCGCGCATAGGAGCACCGGGGAACCACCTCCCATCCGCGCTCCTGTGCCGTTCGCAGGGCCGCGCGCATCAACTGTGCTGCGATACCCCGCCCGGCGATCGGCTGCGGCACACCCGTATGAGTGATCGCCATGACACGCTCGGAGAGCGTGTAATCGAGCACGGCCCGCTGACCCTCCTCGTCGATGAAGAATCGCCGCGCGGACTCGTCGTGATTCACGACCCTCATTCCCGCTCCGGCGGACGCCCGGGAC
>DATHCO010000091.1:0-22857 GCA_035319505.1 Steroidobacteraceae bacterium
ATGGAACTCGCTCACCGGCGCGTACGGCACCAATCCGAATAACTCGGCCCTGCCCTACTACCCCGCCTCCCTGTCCGGCACCTGTCCGGTAGGCACCTATTATTCGCCTAACAACAAATGCGGCTCGTGCTCGGCGGGCGGGACCTTCAACGCTGCCAACGGCACCTGCAGCAGCGGCAACTTGTCGTGGTCCGCGACGCAAGCGGAGCAAGCCGTGCAGAACACCTGCAAGACGGGGACCTTGTGGAACTACAGCGTGTTCGGTGCGCCGACCAGCGCCGGGCCGGCGGTGCTCGCGAGCGTGAACCCGGCGAACACCGCGAACATCCTGGACTACACGCCGATCCCGAATGCCTACGAGGAGCTCAACGGCGTTCAGATCGCGGCCGAGGGCGCAACGACCCGAGCGCAGGCGACGCCGATCTTCTATAACCTCAAGATCACTCAGAACGGCCTGCTGAGTCTGGCTTACAGCATCGGCGGCGGCGCGTACACGAACGTGATCTCGGGCCAGTCGATCACGGCTTCGAATGGCCTGCTCCCGGCCAGCTTCCGCTTCGGCTTTGCCGGATCGACCGGCGGATCGACGAACGTGCACGAAATCATGTGCTTCAAGGCGGCGCCCGCCGTGCAAGCGGGAAGCTCCGCGACCGTCAACGAGAAGCAAGCCGCGAAAGTCGAGGCCGGCACGCAGGCCTATTTCGCCAACTACAATCCCAACGACTGGACCGGCACCATCGATGCGAACTATCTGATCGATACCGGCGGCGTGGTGACGGTGGCCCCAACCGCCAACTGGGATGCGCAATGCTTGCTGACCGGCCCCACCGCTGCCACGTGTGCGAATATCACGGGCGGGGCTCCGCCTGTGCCGGGCCCTCTGCCGTTGCCCAGGAACCGCACCATGCTCACCTGGGATACGGACAATAATGTGGGCATCCCGTTCCGCTGGGCGGATATCAACGCGGATCAGCAGGCAGCGCTCGATTTCGGCGATGCGATCCCGACATGGACGCGCTTGTGGTATCTGCGCGGCGATCGCAGCAACGAGATCAACTCCTCGGGCGTGGGGCTTTATCGCGCGAGGGACGGCGTGCTCGGCGACATGGTCGACTCGAGCCCTATCTGGATCGGCCCGCCCTCCTCGCCCTGGCCGACCGTCTGGCACGATCGCATCAACGCGGGGGCGCCCCTGCCGGAGAACGCCGGCCAGACCTACGCGCAGTACATCACCCAGGAGGGAACGCGGCTCAATGTAGTCTATGCCGGCGCGAACGACGGCTTCCTGCACGGCTTCGAGGCCGGAAGCTTCGATGGGAACGGCAACTTCGTGAACGTGAATAACGATGGGTTGGAAGTGCTCGCCTACATGCCGGGAGGGACGCTCGTCAGCGCCCCATCACCGTCGGGCGCCGGCGGCTGCCTGGATCCGACGAACACCGACACCTTGGTGCAGAACATCCACGGCTGGACGCCGGCGATCGGTGCGAACGCGGCCTGCGTCGATCCGCTCCTCGACTATGCGAACCCGCAATACGGCCACAACTTCTTCGTCGATGCCACCCCGGGCACGGGCGACTTATTCTGGGGCGGTAACTGGCATACCTGGGTCGTGGGCGGGCTGGGCGTCGGCGGTGCCGGAATCTACGCCCTCGACGTCAGCGATCCGACCGGCAGCGGGCCGGGCACCGTCGCATTCGCGGAGGGCAATGCCGGAAATCTCGTATTGGGCGAGTGGAATCCGAGCACCATCAATTGCGCCAATGTCGCGAATTGCGGCCAGAACCTGGGCAACACCTTCGGGACGCCGCAGATCCGGCGGCTCCATAACGGCAACTGGGCGGCGATCTTCGGCAACGGATTCGGCAGCCAATCGGGCGATGCCGGGATCTTCATCATGCTGATCGACAGCACGGTGGGTCCGAGCAACATCACCTTCTACTACCTGAGCACACAAACCGCCGGCAACGGCAACGGCATCGCCTATACGACGCCCGCCGACCTCGACGGTGATCACATCACCGACTATGTCTATGCAGGGGATTTGCTCGGCAACGTCTGGAAGTTCGATTTGACGAGCGCGAATCCCTTCCAATGGGGTGTCGTCGGACCGACGGGTATCTCGGTCAACAACGGTGGCGGCTCGCCGGCACCTCTGTTCACGGACCAAGCCGGTCAACCGATCACCAGCCAGTTGCTGGCCGTTCAGGTGTTCACGGGCGGCGCATCCCGCCTCCTCATCGAATTCGGAACGGGGCAGCGCACCCAGATCACGAATGCCGCCCCGGCTCAGTACGCAAGCGGCATGCAATCGCTTTACGGCGTATGGGACTGGAACATGAGCGCATGGAACTCGATGTCGACGGCGACCTACGCGAGCCTCGCTCCGGGGGCCACCGGCATGGGATCGCCCTACACGCTCGGCGTCTCGAACCTTACGGCGCAGACCCTGTCCGCGCCCAATGCGAACGGCGTGGTCGAAGGCACCAACGTCACGGTGTGCTGGCAGGGCACCAGCACCTGCGCAGGCGGCCCCAACAACAGTTTCGGTTGGTACGCGAATCTGCCGAGCTCTCAAGAGCAGATCATCTACAACCCGGTGTTCTTCCAGGGGGCGTTCATCGTCAACTCGGTCGTGCCGGCGAACAACGTTCCCACCTCGTGCACGATCAACTTAGACACGGGCTATACTTACGCGCTGTCGGTCGCGAACGGGGGCATCTTTACCAACACCTTCCCGACCTACACCAAGAACGGGACGCTCGTCCTTGATTCGCTGGCGGCGGGCGTCAACACGAACGCGACAGGCAGCGTGTACGTCGTGACGACCGCCGAGCATACCGCGAACATCATCTTCCAGACGATCTCGGGTACACCGGGCGGGCAGAAGGTCAACATCCCCTCGAATACCAAGGCCAAGCGCCTCACTTGGGTCGAGCGGCGGTAAGGGGAGAACGCATCGATGCACCTGCACACAGAATCATCGCGACGCACAGGATCATCGCGACGCCAGCGGGGCATCACGCTGATCGAGCTCATGGTCACCGTGGCGATCGTCGGCATTCTGGCCGCGATCGCCTATGCCTCCTATTCAACGCAGACGACGCAGGCCCGCCGCACGGACGCGAGGAGCGCACTCCTCGATCTCGCGGGCCGCGAAGAGAAGATCTTCAGCACCAACAATGCCTATAGCGGCTTGCCCTCCGATCTGGGCTATGCCGCGGTCGGCGTCCCCTGGCCGATCATCGTGGGAAGCGGCTATTACAACGTCAGCGTCCAGGTGCCGGATCCCAACCAGGCACCGGTCACACCGACGACCTATTTCATCACCGCAACGCCCATCGGTACGCAGGCCAACGACGCGGCCTGTGCCACCCTGACCTTGAACAACCTGGGTCAGCAGGGCTCAACAGGTACCGCGCCGCCGGCGACCTGCTGGACGAACTAGTTCACGCTATATCCGCGCCCCTCGATGCAGGCCGCCATCGCCCGCTGATAATCCGACGCGTTGCCGGCACCCGCCTGCTGCGCCGCCCACTGCTGGCACTCGCGGCGGTCGATGGATTGCTGCTCCTCGCTCTGGCCATTCTTCGGGTACATGAAAATCCGTCCCGGCTGAGCCGCGTCGGGCGCTACGGGCTGCGCGGCCTGGGGCAGAGGCTGGGGTGCCGCAGCCGGCGGTGCAACCGCCGGTGGCGCGCCGGCCTGCGGCGCACTGGGGTAGGCCGCGCCCGGCGGGGGCGCCGCGGGAGGCGCTCCATACGGGGCCTCTGCTGAACCGTTCGGGTCCGTGACGGGCGGCGGGTCGGTCGCGACGTAGCCGTTATAGTCCGGATTCCAGGTGTAGTAGACGTCGTTCGCATAGTAGTACGGCACGCCCGCGTACCAATAGGTCGCGTAGGCGAGCGGCAGCACCGGCAGGAACCACGCAAATCCCACGCCATAATAGGCGCGCGGCCAGTAACCACCATGCCAATACCCGCCGTGCCAGTAGGCGCCCGTCGAATAGCCGTGGAAGCCCCCATAACCGCCGTGGTAGCCGCCGTAGCCGGCCCATCCGGTGGAACCATGCCCGGCAAACGTCGACCCGTGTACGGCCCCGGCGTAGCTCCGTGCGGCGCCGCCAAAGGCGTGCGTCCCGCCGCCATAGTGCGGAGCCGGCGCGAAATGGGCGCCTCCTGAGTAGCGAGCGCCTCCCGCGTAGTGCGCGCCGCCGCCCATATGCGGCGCCGCCGCATGGCCACCGCCGCCGGCGTGACCCCCACCGCCGGCGTGACCCCCACCGTGTCCGCCTCCGCCCGGGTGCGCCTGCGCCAGGGCGGGTGCCGCGGCCAGCATGGAGCCTAAAATGGCAACGGCGAAACCGATTCGTTTAGTCATCGCTGCAAATCTCCGCACCGGCGCGAGGCCCGGCGCCTGAAACGTATGAAGCCTAAACTCAAGAACGCGCTACGACCCCCCGGGTGCACATAAGTAATGCAAAGGACTGTTTATCCCTTGGCCCTAGCCTCCACATAATCCCGATCGACAAGATTATCAAGACGTCGATGCACGGCGCAGCGGCGAAAGTCGCAGTGCACGGCGCGCGGCGAAGGTCGCAATGCGCGGCGCAGCGGCGAAAGTCGCACTGCGGATCGAGGGCCGCCTCGACGCGCAACGGTGAACATAATCCGCGCTCCGGCCTCGCGATGCAGCTCAGCCGCGATGCAGCTCAAGCCTCCCTGCCGGCTGCCGATACGTTTTGGGCTTGAAGACCTCATTTGCACGAGCCACAACAGCCGCGGACCGGGCACGGTGTGCGGCGGCGGCCGCGATCGCCTTGGGGAGCTCGGCCGTGAATTCCTCGGCGGGAACGGCGAGCACCGAGTTTGGCGTCACGGCCACCGTGGTCAACCACTGCATGGTCGCGAGCCGCGGGATCTCGTTCGGCAGCTACGATCCGACCAGCCCCAGCGCCATGACCGCCCAGGGGGCCATCACCGCCCGGTGCACCAAGGGCGACTCGGTGTCGGTCGCGCTCAATCAGGGCGCGAGCCCGGCGCCCGGGTCGACGGCGGCGGTGCCTGCACGGCGGATGACCAATGGCAGCTCCTACTTGCCTTACCACATCTACATCGGCGCGCCGCCCAACAAGGAGGAGTGGGGGGCGGGAGGCGCCGGAAGGAGCGAGCCGCCTGCACAAGTGGCCGCCGCCTGGAGTACGCCGATCACGTTCATCACCTACGCTTCGCTCCCCGCGGGCACCAACGTGCCGGCGGGCGAGTACAGCGATGTCGTCACCGCGACCGTGACGTTCTAATAGGTGAGCGTTGCGATGATCGTATCGGAGTAGAGGCCGGCGCTCACATCCTGACCGGCCGGCAGGAGGCCGTACATCGGCGCGACGTACTGCGTGCCGCTCTGCCCACCGCCGCCGCTGCAGGTAACGCCGCCGCCGGGGTAGCACAAATAATAGTAATACGTGCCGGCGACGCCATTGCCCGTGCCCCCGCCGAAGATCTCGGTGTCGGCGGCGTTCACGTAGATATTGTAACTGAGCGACTGCGTGCCCATGGTGAGCGTGCGCGTGGTGTAAGTCCCGCTGCTTCCTGCGCTGACCGTGAGATAGGCGGTGAAACCGGTTCCGGTATAGGTGCAGGTGAAGCTGATGCTGCCGTTCGTGCTCACGGCGGTCGCGGAGGTCGGGTCGTAGTTGCCGAACGCAAGACCGCTCGTGGACATCGTGCAGGATGGCGGACCCGCGTGTGCGCACCCCGCCCAGCCAAGCGCGGCCAACGACAAAAACACGGCGACACACGAGCGCATCATCGCGCGACCGCCATCTCGAGAGCGCAATGGACCGGGCCCAGATCGATCACCGGGCTCGAGCTCGCCGGCACTCTCACCGGGCAACTCAGGCGTCCGTCCGCAGTGTCTGCACGCAGCACGTACTTGCCGCCCGGAAGATCGGAGAAGTAGAAGCTTCCATCGAGTCCGATCAGCGTTTTGACCGGCTTATCCTCCACGAGCACCGAGGCGGTTCCGTAGCGCACGGCCTTGCCGCCGAGCATGAGCACCCCGCGGGCAGCGTGCAACGCGCGCACGCCGAAGCGTACGACGGTTCCGCCGAGACGCGGCACGCTCACCGACTCCTCGGTCGCATCGATTTGAAATTCGAGTGGTACGCTCGCCTGGTCCATCCCGACCTTGTTGATCTGGTAGGGCAACAAGTTGGTCACCAGGAGATTTCCGCTCGCATCGGTCTTGCCGATCGGCTGGTTCTGGCTGGTGATCTCCACGTCGGAGAGACCGGGGGTCTCGATGAGCGCATACCCGTTCTGCAATGCGCGACTCGCGTAGAGGTGATTCTCGAGCGCGACCAGGCTTCCGGAGAGCAGCAAGCTCTCGCCGGTCTCGCCGCCGAAGCGCTGCGCGGTGAGCTGCGCAAGACCGTATTGGCTCTGATAGGCGAGCTGACCGAGCCCGGTCGAGCCGGCGCTCGCGTCTTGCACGTTCACGTTGTAGCCCCAGCCCGTGTTGATGGGGACCGAGCGCTGGGCATAAAAGCCGTAAGCGCTGCCTTCGTTGCGATCATGCGAGGCATCCACGCCGAAGCTGCCTCCGCCGAGCGGCACGGCAAAGGTGAGCATCAGCTGGTTGTCGTTGGGACCGGGCAGATTCAGCTGCCGATTGAAAGTGAGCGCAATGCGCGAGCCGCCGACGAGATTGATCTCGCTGGTGAATCCGAGATTGCGCTGACGCGTGCCGTCGTCGAAGCGCGTGTCGCCCCCGCTCACTTGCAGGCTGAGATGGGCATTCGGTAGCCAGGCGGCGTTCACGGAGGCGATTCGGCGCGTTCGGTCCGCCGGCGGCAAGAGATCATCTCCGATGCGCTGATAGCCGCTCGAGTAGATCTGCGCCCCGCCCCCGGCGCTGAAGTAGCGGCTGTTGTACTGGTAGACGGTGGAGGTGCCGTAGCCGCTCGCACCCTCCGCGCGGCTTCCCGCGACCCCCGTCGTGAGCACGCCCGCGGGGAGCCGCACGCTCACCGAGGGACCCGCATTCACCAGATCGTTGTCCGCTTCGAGTCGAAAGCCCGCGGTGAGCTGATCGCTGAAGCCGTAGCTCTCACGGGCCAGCAGCACCCCGCGGCCGGATAGATAGCCGTTCGCCAAGGTCGAGGCGCGCTCGAGGCCGAGCTCATAGGCATAGTCGGAGAGGCCCGGCGCCAGCATCTGGCTGGCGCCGTAGAAATTCTGTTGCAGGACGGTCGTCCCGCCGAAGGGGTCCTGCACCACGACCCTCACGTTGTTGGCGCCGGCCGAGAGACCCAGGCTCGCCAAGCTGAATGGACCGGCCGGGACCTGACGCTGTCCGACGAGCACGCCGTTTTCGTAGATATCGATCGTGCCGGGTGCCTGCAGCACGCCGCTGATCAGCGGCTGCGGAAAGGTGATGAGGTAGGGATTGAGATCGAACGCACGTACGACGCCGATCCCTCCGATGAGAGCGGAGCCGCCCAGCCCATCGCTCGAGGAGGCGAACTGATCGCCGACCGTCCAGCGCTGCAAGCTCCCCGGCTCGTCGTACTCGAGACGCGACAGGCCGCGCGAGAAGCCGGTGACCTCGTTCCAGGACGGGTTGTCGCGCAAGAGCCCACGGCCGAGCGCAAAGCCTGCGTCGAGGTACACCGAATCGTCGCGCATCGTGCCTGCATTGAGGCCGTAGTTGACGAACGCGCTGGGAACCGCGCCCGCCGCGCTTGCGTGCGGGCTCGTGCTGAGATCGATCCGGCTGGTGCCGAAAGCGCTCGGCGGCAGGACGAGTGAGAGCCGTCCCGCCTCGGCGTCGACCTTGACCTTGACGCCGTCGGCGAGCGAGCTCACGTCGAGGAATTGCTTGGTGTCGATGGTTTGGCCGGCGTTGCGGCGAAACGCGATGCGCGCGCGCTCGAGCGATTCCGCATCGACCAGCACATGGCCCGGTTGAATCAGCACGAAAGCCGTACCGTAGCAGCTTCCGTTCACGCAAAGGTCGAGCAGCATCTTGTCCGGCTGCGCGTTCAGGGTTCCGGACATGAGGAGCGCCGAGGCGATCAGGGAGAGTCGGCGCCTTCGCATGCCTGGGCATCCGGCGTGATGGCGCGGATGAGCGAGGCGCCCGCAAGATCCGGCCATGTGACCGACACCGTGGCCGCGCGTTCACACGCCCCGGCCGGCAGCTTCATGTTGAGAAACCAGCTGCGGCCCGGCAGCACGTAGTTTTCCGTCGTCTGACGCTGCTCGAGGACATGTCCGGCGCCATCGAGCACGGCGACTTTGATATTCTGCGGATCGAGGTGCTGCGTGCCGCTGTCGCCGAGACTCACCGCGAGTACGCCGCGCTCCACGCTCACCGCTCCGAGTGACGGCACGCGCGTGCGCTGCGCAGGCTCGACGAAAACGGGCATGCTGATCTGCGTGAGCACGCGTATCTGCGGCTGCGAGCCTGCCGCGGTGTCGAGATCCGGCAGCTCATCGAGCAGCAACCGGTAGGCGCCCTCGGTGGCCCCCGGGTCGAGAAGCGTGCCCACTCGAAACTGCGCCGACTGTCCGGCGGGAATCTCGGCGAGCTCCGGAGTGACGATGAGATCCTTGCTGGGCGAGAGCTGCCATCGCCCGTCGTCCGCCACGGTCCAGAGCATGGCGCGCACCTGCACGCGCAGCGGCGACTCCGCGACGTTCTTGAGCGTGACGATGTCGGTGCGGTGGCGCGCGCCGAGTTCCACCCGCAGCGGGTTGATGGAGAAGGTGGCCGCGCGCACGTCGAGCGCGAAGCAGAACAAAAGCCCAGCGAGCGCCCAGAAGGGGGCCGAGATACGGTGCGGTTCCATGGTCATCCTCCCCGCGAGGATGGCCCGCTGCGCGCTGGCGGCGGGCCACCCCGATGGGGAGATCGACAGATCAGAAAGTGACGGTCGCCGTCACCGTATCGCTGTACGCTCCAGCCGGCACGTCCGTGCCCGCGGGCAGCGACCCGTACGTCGTGAAGGTCAGCGCCGTATTGACGCTCGTGGAGGTCTGGGCGGGTGGCTCGTTGGTGCCTACCGTTCCGGTACCCCACTCCGTGGTGCTGGGCGAGGCGGCGATGTAGATGTGATAAGGCAGGAGGTTGGCGCCGTTGATCATCTGACGTGCCGGCACTGCAGCCGTCGAGCCAGCGGCCGGGTTGGCCCCCTGATTGAGCGCCACGGAGACGGAGTCTCCCTTGGTGCACTTCGCCGTGACCCCGCCCTGCGCCGTCACGGCGCTTGCGCTGGTCGGATCGTAGTTGCCGAACGCGATGTTCGTGCTGGAAATGGTGCAGTCGTTGATCACCGTGGCCGTCACATTGAAGCTCGTCGTCAGCGTCCCGGCCCCGGCACTCATTGCCGAGGCTCCTAGAACGAACGCGACGGTGGCGGCCAAAACCTTGCTGTGAGACATCATTTCATCACCTCGGGTCTGAAGCTTCGCTACAGCAGCTATTCTGGCGAGGTGGCGCGGGGGCGACGTGACTACCGTCGCAGAACGCGAGGGGGTGCCTCAAGATCCCTCGTAAAGTGCCGATAACCGCGCATTTTGCAGTGTAACTGCGTCACGCTCGAGCGTACCTGCATCACGACTCGAGTGCGCACATCGCGCGGCTCGACAATAAATCCGCGCTCATGCCGCGCGGCTGCGGCGAGCGATCGGTCACAGTTTCACCAGACTCAGAAATTCTCGGACTGATAGACCACGCGCCCGCCGACGACCGTGCGCAGCACCTTCACTCGGGCGATGTCCTCCGCCGGAATTTCGAGCACATCGCGGTCGAGCACGATGAGATCGGCGAGCTTGCCGGCCTCGAGCGAGCCGGTCGCGAGCTCTTGGTGCAGCTCGTACGAGGAGTTCATGGTGATGGCGCGCAGCACCTGCGCTCGTGTGAGGCCGCTATCCTCGCCGAGGCGTCCCGCATACTGGGGCGGTGCCGTCGGGGAGTTCGTGCGCGTCACGCCCACCTTGAGCGCGAACCATTCATCGAGCGGATCCACCGGCCAGTCGCTTCCGTAGGCGATCCGCGCACCCTGCGCCGCGAGGTACCCGGCGGGCTCGAGATACTTGAAACGCGCCGGGCCGAGGTAGTCGCGCAAGCCGTCGATCGTATCGGCAGCGGGCTTTTCCCACTGAAAGGACAGCACCGGAATTGCGTCGAGCTTGCGATATCGTGCGAAATCCTGCGGATCCACGATCTCGTCATGAGCGATGGCCGCGCGAATGTCCTTGTCCGCAAAGCGCTCGCGCAGCGCCGCGATGCCGTCGAGCGCCTCGTGTACCGCGCGGTCGCCGTCCGCGTGCATGTGCGGCTCGAAGCCGGCGCTCGCCGTGGCGATCAGGACCTCGCGCAACACCGCTGCGGGAAAATACACATCCGGTCCGCGATTGCTCCCCTGCACCCAGCGTCGATTCGTCCCCGTGCCCTGGGGAGTGAAGTAAGGCTCGAGCATCGAGCCGGTGAGCGCGGGCGCGGCGATCACCCCGTCGAGGAACAGTTTCACGTTACGCACGGTGAGCTTGGGCTCGACGTCGACCGGGCCCTGATCGTAGCGGCGCGCGAGCGAGCTCACCTTCGCGGTCGCGCTTTGCGCATCGCGTCCCTCGGGCGGTGTGATCAAGACGGCGAAGTGCGCGCGCGCGGTGAGATGGCCGCTGCGCTCCACCGCGGCGAACGCGGCGAGCATCTGCGGCAGTGCCATCGCATCCAGGAACGTGGTGATGCCTTGCTTGCGCATGGCCTCGAGGGCCGCCTCGGCGGATTTGAGGTCATCGCTCGGGGTGGGCTTCGGCAGCCGCTCGCTCACCAGCTCCTGCGCGGCATCCTCCAGGATGCCCGTGGGTTTTCCGGACGAATCGTGCGCGATACGCCCGCCGAGCGGATCCTTGGTCGCGGCGTCGATGCCCGCGATCGCGAGGGCACGGGAGTTGGCGAGCGAGGTATGTCCGAAGGAGGAGGTGACGAGGATCGGGCGCTTGGTCGCGAGCGCATCCAGGGTGGCGCGCGTCGTGGTGGTGCCCGCGGGCCGCATGCCTTCTTGAAACCAGTTGACCACCTCGAGCCAGGCGTCGGGCTCGCGCGAGCGGGTCCGATCGAGACACCCTTGGATCTTCGCCTGCATCGCTTCGATGGTGAGTTGCTCGTAATTCAAACTGCATTTGAGGAGTGCCGCGCCGCCCATCAAAGGATGCATGTGCCCGTCGACCAATCCCGGCATCAGCATGCGTCCCTTGAGGTCGACGACCTCGGTGCGCGCGCCGATGAACGGCCCGAGGCTCGTGTCGCTTCCGACATAGACGATGCGCCCGCGGCGAATCGCGATCGCCTGCTGCACGCTGTCGCGTGCATCGACGGTGTAGACGAGTCCGTGGCGGTACACCGCGTCCGCGGGCTCAACGGGCGCCGGGGGCGAGGGGCTCAGCGCCTGCGCGGGGGCCGCGGGCCCGGGAGGCTGGGCGGCGGCCATCTCGGCGCAGCGTGCCGGCGGCGCGGCGAGCCACTGTGCCGAGAGGAGCAGGCCTGCGAACGCGACCTCAAACCGCACGGAGCGCTCGCTCCAGATCGGCGATGAGATCGTCGGGGTCCTCGATGCCGACCGAGATCCTGATGAGCGCATCATCGATTCCGATCCGATCGCGGGTCTCCTTCGAGAGGCCCGAATGCGTGGTGCTCGCGGGGTGAGAGATCAGGGTTTCCGTGCCGCCCAGGCTCACCGCCAACTTGATGACCTGCAGCCCGTCGAGCAGTCGGAACGCCTCCGCTTCGCCACCCCTGACCCGGAATCCGAAGGTCGAGCCGGCGCTCTGGCATTGACGCTCGAACACGCCTTGGCGCGGATCGTCCGCGGCGAGAAATCCGAGGTAATTCACGTCCGCGATCTTGGCGTGCCTTCGCAGGAAGCCTGCAACCTGCGCCGCATTCTGCGCCGCCCTGTGCATGCGCAGGGACAAGGTCTCCATGGAGCGCATGATCATCCACGCCGTATTGGGATCGAGTTGAGTCCCGAGCGCGCCGCGCAGCCTCTTGATCGGATCGACGATCGCCCGTGCACCGACCACCCCGCCCGCCACCAGATCCGAATGCCCGCCGACATACTTGGTGAGCGAGTACAGGACGAGATCGGCGCCGTGCGCAAGGGGGCGCTGAAAGACCGGACCCAAGAACGTGTTGTCCACCAGCACGGGCGGCCGGCCGCCCGATTGACGCGCGCCGATCGTCTCGGAGATCTCGCGCATCAGGTTGAGATCCACGAGACCATTGGTCGGATTGGCCGGGGTTTCCGTCATGATGACGGCCACTCGGCCGCGCTTCTCGGCTGCGCGCGCGAGTGCCTGCGCGGCGGCATCCTCGACGGCCTTGCGATCGTACCCTTGGGTGAAGCCCACGGCGCTCACGCCGAATGTGGGCAAGGTCTTCTCGATCAACGTCTCGGTGCCTCCGTAGAGCGGCTGGCTCATCAGGATCGTATCGCCGGGACGCACATGGGCCCAGAGCGCCGTGGAGATCGCGGACATGCCGCTCGAGAACACTCCCGCGGTCTCTCCTTGCTCCCAGAGCGCGAGGCGATCCTCCAGCACCTCGAGATTCGGATTGTTGAAGCGCGAATAGACCAGGCCCGCGGCCTGGCCGGCCTTGGGCTCGCGGCGCCCGGAGGTATAGTCGAAGAAATCCTTACCCTCCTGCGCCGTCTTGAATACGAACGTCGATGTCAGGAATATCGGCGGCTTGAGCGCGCCCTCCGACAGAGAAGGGTCGTAGCCGTAGCCCATCATCTGCGTCTCGGGCTTCAGCACGTGGTCGCCGATTTTACGTTTATGATATGCCTCGTAGCTCACGTCGCCTCCGAAAGCTCGCGTGTGATGGGGCCATATTACCCGCTGGCCTCGAGGCGGGGAATTCGCGCCGGCGGAGCCAAAAGGTACTTGATCGTGCTGCTCTTGAGTATCGCGCTCCTCGCCTTCGTGAGTACTCTGGCCGGTGGCTTGCTGGCGCTCGGGCTGCGAGACAAGCTGCACTTGATATTGGGGTTCAGCGCCGGGGCGGTCATCGGTGTGGCCTTCTTCGATCTGCTTCCCGAGGCGGTCAACCTGGGCGTCGGGTTCCACCCGCCGAGCGCGATCCTATCGTGGACTGCGCTCGGCTTTCTCGCCTATCTGGTTCTCGATCGGATTCTCCTGTTTCACGGTGAGTCCGCGCCGCGCGCCTCGGTGGGCGCCGGCGTATTGTGCTGCCACAGCCTTCTCGATGGAGTCTCGATCGGGCTTGCATTCCAGGTTTCCCGGGCCGTCGGCATCGTCGTGGCGATTGCGGTGTTGACCCACGACTTTTCCGACGGAGTCAACACGATGAACGTGGTGCTCAAGAATGGCGGCGATCGGTCCCTCGCGCTCCGCTGGCTCCTGCTCGATGCCGCGGCGCCGGTGGTCGGCGTCGCGGCGACACGGCTCGGCGCGCTGCCGAGCGAGGGAGTCGGTCTGGTGCTCGCGCTACTGGCTGGGTTTTTCGTCTACATCGGGGCGAGCGATCTGATTCCGGAGAGCTATCACGCGCACCCGAAGTTTCTCACCACGGCGACGACCCTGGCGGGCGCAGCGACCCTCTATGTGGTGATCGCACTCGTCGGTTGACGGCCTGGGCCGCGGGTGCTCGCGATGGACCGCGCTCGCTCAATCGGGCAGGCTCGCCGGCAGCCTCGTCCGACTCGTCGCGGCGCTGCCGCTCGAGGCCACCATGATGCTGGCGATCGCCGCCCACTGAAGGCCCGTCAGGCGCTCGTGCAGGAACACAAGCCCCGCGAGCGCACCGAGCGCCGGCCCTGCGCTCATCAGCACACCGTACGTGCGGGCTGGCAAGCGTGTCAGGGCGAACATCTCCAACGAATACGGCAGCGCGCTCGATAGCAATGCCACGCCGCACGCAGCCGGCAGCAGGGCGGGAGCTAGAAGGGCCGCCCCGGCATGCGCGATGCCGATCGGCCCGACGACCAGCGCGCCCACGACGGTACCGAGCGCCGTGCTCGTGCCCCCGTGCGCCGTTCCCGCCTTCTGCCCGAAAACGATATACAGCGCCCAGCAAGATCCCGCGGCGAGGCCAAATGCGATTCCCGCAGGCGATACGGGTTTTGCTTCCAGCCCCAGAGGGAGCAACGCCGCTATGCCGAGCGCTGCCAGCGCGATCCACAGAAAATCGAGCGCTCGGTGGGATGCAGCCATCGCGACCGCGAGCGGTCCAGTGAACTCCACGGCGACCGCAATCCCGAGCGGAAAGCGCGCCAGCGACAAGTAGAAGAACAGGTTCATCCATCCCATGGCGATGCCGTAGATCAGGATGCTGCGCGCATCGCGTGCCGTGGGCCACCGGCGCCACGGACGCCACACCGCGAGCAGCATGAGGCTCGCCAGCACCAGCCGCAGCGCCGTCGTGCCCGACGCTCCCACCACTGGAAACAGCTCCTTGGCGAGCGCGGCGCCGATCTGAAAGCTCACCATCGAGATGACCAGCACGCCGACGGGGAGCGCCGTCGAAGATGACTTGAACGGTGCGGTCGCGACCACAATAATTGCAACTTAGCCGAGTGCGTGCGACTTTGCACGAGCCGCGCCGCTGAAGGAGCCGAGAAGATCGCCGCCAACCCCATTGGGGAGTCGCAGTCCGCGCTTGCGCCGCCCCCACCGCTCGAGCGTGACAGCGTTCCGCGCGACACCGTGGCGCTCGCGCGCTTCTTGCTCGGCAAGATCGTGGTGCGCCGATTCGGCTCGAGTTTCGCATCCGGTCGAATCGTCGAGACCGAAGCCTACCTCGAGGGCGATCCGGCCTGCCATGCGTATCGGGGCATCACGCCGCGCAACCGCTCGCTGTTCCTCGACGTCGGCCATGCGTACGTCTATCTCTGCTACGGCACCAGCTATCTCCTCAACGTGTCGAGCGAGGCGGCGGGCACGGGCGCGGGCGTGCTGTTGCGCGCGCTCGAGCCCCTGTCGGGCATCGAGCGGATGCGGCGTGCGCGCGGCAGCGGTGCCTTGCGCGATCTTGCCAGAGGTCCCGGTCGCTTGACGGCGGCGCTCGACGTCGATAGGCGCCTCGACGGCATGGACCTGTTCCGTCGCGGGAGCTTGTGGATCGGCAGCGATGACCTCACAGTCGGTCCGATCGGTCAAAGCGTGCGCATCGGACTCACCAAGGGGGCCGATGCGCGCCTGCGCTTTTTTCTAGCCGGCAGCGCCTACGTGAGTGGCGCGCGCCACCTCAATGCGGCGCCCCCTTCACACTCTGCGGCGCGAGCGCGCGCGCCTGGCGAAGCCGCCGGGCATCGCCCCAATGCGAGGAGCCCGACTGAGTAATCCGCGCGAGCCTCATCGCTCTTCGAGTCCGATCGCAGCGTTGCTCGAGGATCGGCCGTTCCTCATCATCGATGGTGCACTCGCCACCGAGCTCGAGCGCCGTGGTGCGGATCTCAACGATCCTCTGTGGTCCGCGAAATGCCTCCTGGAGCGTCCGGACCTCGTTAGCGCGGTGCATCGTGATTACTTCATGGCCGGCGCCGATCTCGCCACCACGGCGACCTATCAAGCCACCTTCGAGGGGTTCGAGCGGCGCGGCATCACGCCCGGTGGCGCCGCGCGGCTGATGCGCGAGGCGGTGGCCCTGGCGGCTGCAGCCAGAGACGAGTTCTGGTCGGCACTCGAAAATCGCGGCGACCGTGCTCGGCCGCTCATCGCGGCGTCCATCGGCCCCTACGGCGCCATGCTGGCCGACGGCTCGGAGTACCGGGGCCGCTACGGCGTGAGCGATGCCGAGCTCGCCGCATTTCATGCACCGCGCCTGCGTCTCTTGGCACAATCGGGTGCGGACCTATTGGCGTGCGAGACGATCCCGTGCCTGCGCGAGGCGATCGTCATTTCGCGCCTGCTCGAGGAGCACCCGGCGATCAGCGCCTGGGTCAGCTTCTCGTGCCGGGACGGCGCGCACAATGCCGAGGGCGAGCCGATCGCGGATTGCGCGGCGGCCATGGATGGGAACCCCCGGATTTGCGCCGTCGGCGTCAATTGCACGCGCCCCCGTGAGGTTGCTTCCCTGTTACATCGAATGCGCGAGCGCACGGATAAGCCCTTGGCCGCATACCCGAATTCCGGCGAGCGCTATGACGCGCTCCGCAAGAGCTGGAGCGGGGAGGCTGTGCGCACCTCGTTCGGTGATTACGCGCGCGAGTGGTATCGCGCGGGGGCGCGCTTGATCGGCGGTTGCTGCCGGACGACGCCGGATGACATCCGCGCGATCTACGCCGCGCGCAACGCACTCTGAGCGCGCTCGTCGTGCTCGGCTTCGAGGCGCGCGGATCCGATTCAGGACACTAGTGGTCCGAGAAGTTCGGCTCGCGCTTTTCGAAGAACGCGCGCACGCCCTCGACGCAGTCATGGGTCTCGAGCGTCATCTCCTGAGCGCTGCGCTCGGCACGGAGCTGCTCCTGCAGCGAGTTGTCGAAGGTCGAGGCGTGGAGCGAGCGAATCTGACCGAGGACCGCACAGGGCCCCGCGGCGAGCTTGCGTGCCACGGCTTGCGCGCGCGACACCACCTCGGCGTCCGACACGACGGCGTAGGCGAGGCCCCAGTCGAGGGCGGTCTTCGCGCAGATCTTCTCCGCCAGCATGAGCGCGGACAGCGAGCGACCGCCGCCGATGCGACGCGCCAGGTGAAAGGTGACGCCCGCATCGGGCACCAGCCCCAAGCGAGCGAAGGAGGGGCAGAAGTAAGCGCTCTCTCCGACGACGATGATGTCGCTCGCGAGCGCGAGACTCATCCCCGCGCCGACCGCCGCTCCATTGACTGCGGCGACGATCGGATATCGAAAACCGCTGAGCCGTAGGATCAACGGATCCATGAAGCGGCGCATCTCGAAATGGGCGCGCTGCCTTGCGGCCTGGGTTTTCAAATCGACCGAATGCAGGTCCAGCCCGCTGCAAAATACGTCGTTGCTTCCCGTGATGACGACGGCTCGGGCGCCTCCCTCGCCTTTTTGCACCTGATCGAGCGCGAGATGCATCGCCCGAATGATCGAGATGTCGATCGCGTTGCTGACTTGAGGCCGTTGGATGCTCAACGTCGCGACACTGTCGGCGATCGTCACGCACAACGAGGTCATGTGCACACCCTCCCACGCCAGCCGGCGGCATGTATTGTCAAACGCTCACTCCTGCGATTTCCGATCATGCGCCCCTCGTCAAGTCCCTGCAAGCGCACGGCCTTGTGCGGCGCGTACAGGGCGTCGCGACGCGAGTAGCGATGAGGGAAACTGGCGACGTTGCCGTCGACGCGGTGATCAACGGTGGCTACATCCGAGTGCTGCAGGATGTGCGAGGCAAGTACGGCTCCGAGGGCGACTACCTCGTCCGCTCGTTTCAGCCGACATCTTGCGCGGCCGTTATCGCGACTCCCGCAGACCTACGTCGAGAATATCTTCTTCGCAAAACCGGGCGACTATCGAAAGGCGGACATCAGGATCTTCGAGGGAGGCTTTTCCGCAAGCTTCGTCGAGCTCCCCGTGCTGAGAGCGGCGCCCGCGCGCGAGCGTTGAGCTGCGCGGGCGCCTCTGCCTGACCGGCGAGCTTCCTCGAGGCGCGCTCCTCTTTACGCGCCCTCAGGGTTTCTCGCCTTCCCGCTTCTCGCTCTGCTTCTTCTCTTGAGGCGGTTTCGACGGTTTTGGCGCCTTCGGCGGCGGTGGCGCCTTGGGCGGCGCCTTGATCGCCTCGGTCTGCGCGCGGGGCGGCGGCTGATTGGGCTGCGGCCTTACCGGCTCCGTCGGGCGAACGGTATTGAAAGTCTCGTGCCCAGCGGCTGGGTTGCTGGGCTCGCGCATCCCGCCTGCGCTGATCGGCTCATGCCCGCCGACCGGTGTCGGGGCATGGGCATTCAGTGGCGGTACCACCGGCTTCAAGGGCGGGGCGCCCTTCGCACCGACCACGCCGCCGGTGAACACCGCCGGCCGGGCGGTCGCAGCAATCGCCGGATGACCGCCGTTAGCGCCCGCGGAGAGCTGCGGATTACGCAGCGCCTCCTGCACGTGCTGTGTCTGCAGCGGCGTGGCAGCCGTATGCGGCTCGGCCATTGCGGTGCGCTCCGCGGCGGTGGGCTGCGCGGTCACGCCACCGGCGCCTCCGTTGTAGCTCACGCGGTTCACGGTGATGTTGTTGACGGTCACGTTGTTCACATAGGTGTTGTGAATGACCGTGGTGTTGACGTTCGTCACCGCAGTGTTATACGAGAATGAATTGCCGACCCAGCGCCCGCCGGCATAGCCGACTCCGCCGTAGCCGAAGCCGTAGTTCACGCCGCCGTAGAACCCGATGTGCGGTCCCCAGTATCCGCCATGCCAGGCGTAGACCCCACCCACGAAGCCCCAGTAGCCCGGGGTCCACAGGACCCCCACGGCGGGCGGCGCGACCCAGGTGCCCGGAATCCAGTAGTAACCGGCCGAGGAGAAAGCCCAGTAGCCCGGCGTCCAGAGGAACCCCACTTCGGGGCAGGGTGGCTGCGTGTATTCGGGTAGGGCTGGCGGGGGCTGAGTCGCCTGAACCTCGACCGCGGGTGCGGGAGCGGGCGCCACCTCGACGGCGGGCGGCGGGGGCGGAGGCGGTACGCGCACTTCCGCCACGCACGCTGCGAGCAGAGCCGCCGCCAGCGGCAGCGCAATCGCATTTCTTAGCGTCAGGGAGCTCGGCATGGGGTGTGGTCTCGACATGTTGGCATCCTTGTGACCTTGTGAGCAGTTACGGGCACAATAAGACAAATTCGTCTCTCCTGTACGCATATAACGTCACAGTTTGCGAACCAGCCAGCTCTGTGAAGCAATTGTAACGACCGAGCGGCGCGATCGTGCGAGAGCCCTCGAGCGGCTGCCGAGCACAGCGACGACGAGCAACGCGAGCACATCGTCGATGTCGAGCGCGCCGCCGCCACCGGAGCGGGTCGGACCAGTATCATTTCGATGCACGATGCGCACGTTCGCTTGCCCCGAGCGCACGGACTCTTCGAACCGAGTGAGCGCGCCATCGAAATTCTCGACGAGCTCGGCGCCCGCCGTATCGAAGCCCGCGCCGCTTGCGGTCCTCGCATCGCGCTCCGCATCGAGCAGCGTCGAGGCCTCATGGCGCGTGTCGGTGCCGCCCGCGCGCAGCACGAGCGAGCGGGTGGCCGGATCGACGACTGCGAGATCCATGAGCGTGGAGACGTCGTGCGTGGTGCCTTTCACCACGTAGGTGCCGAGAATCGTCCAATAGAGTAGCGATCTCTTGTTGTCGTCGAGATGGGTCACCTGATCGTACGACACCAGAGCCATCAGGTCGATGCTGTAGAGCCGCTGCACCCCCTTTAACCCCTCGAAGCCGTGCGCCGATGCGAGGTAATAATCCGGGACGATCACGATCTCGCTGACGAACTTGCGGTCCGCGAAACGGGCGCGAATGCGCTCGAGGATTTGCTGCTGGTGCGCGGCATCGAGACCGTTCGCGCCGCCGTCGTGTTGCGAGGGCAGGAAGGCGAGGCCGACGCGCAACGGCAGGTGCAACTCGGGGGTCGCATCTTGCGCGGGCAGCGCATCGCCCGGACCATAGAGGAAGCTCACCAGGCTCGATGAGTTGTGACTCGACGATCGACACGCGGGGGCGCACAGCAGCCGATCGATCGGCGCACATCCCGCGAGCAAAGCGCCGAGCATCGCGAGCGCGGTCATCTTGGTCAGATTCATTGGAGGCTCCGTTGGCTGGTTTTTCGGGCGCGTGCACGCTCCCACGGTCGCGCCCCAGCGCGCAACGCCGCCTCCACGAGTCGCTCGGCTTAAGGCGCGTGGTATCGAGTGGCGATACTTTTCCGCCGATCGGGGTGATGAGAAAGGTGTGAGTGCGGACGGCCGCCTCGAGGGCGGCCGCGGCAGTCAGCGCTTGGGCGGCGGCGCCGCGGTGATGATCGCGCGCAGCTCCGTGAGCTTCGCCTTGATCACAGCCGCATTGTCGGGTCCCATCCGCAGGAGCAGCTTCTGGCCGGCCGGGCGCCCCTCGAGCTTCGGGTCGGCGAATAC
Source organism: Steroidobacteraceae bacterium (assembly GCA_035319505.1). GTDB lineage: Bacteria > Pseudomonadota > Gammaproteobacteria > Steroidobacterales > Steroidobacteraceae > Bog-1198. The sequence goes on from DATHCO010000091.1 coordinate 20,102, forward strand.
GTACATCACGTTCGGCCGGGTGAGCTCGATCGCACCGCCCGGCTGTGGAGTCGCGAGCAGCGAATCGATGACCTGCACCAGCCGATCGTTGAAGTAGCCGGCCGGATAGCCGAGATCCTGATACGCGCCTTGAAACAGCGGATAAAAGTGCAGATACACCTGCGCGACACGCTGCACGTCGAGCTTGCGCACGACGCTCACCATCGGCTCGTAGCGCGCGAAGTTCTTGGGATCGAGCGTCGAATGCAGCTCATCGCCGTTCGCGAGAAACGGGCCCGGTGTCGCGACGATCGGACGCTTCGCAAACGGCACCTTCTCGCGCGGCAGATTGTCGACCGTCACTACGATGTGCCGGATGATGCTCTCCGGAATCAGGTACTGCATCACGGCGTCGTTCCCGAGTACGCCGGCGAGGGCATCCTTCATCGCCGGATCGCTGTCGCCGAGCGCGGGGAGCGGCTCCGTCGGGCCGGAGGGGCTCGGCACCGGGTGCTCGATCGCCGGTTCCGCCGGGGGCGCGGACGGCTGGGTGGCCACAGGCACACGCGGCAGCGTCCCGCGGCTATGAAAGTAGTAGGCGATCGCCAAACCCGCCACCGCGACGACCGCTGCGATCACGATTATCGGCTTATTGTCCATCGGCTCTCCCGCGCTTCGGCGCATTCTCGCGCAATTGCGCGAAAAAAACAGCGCCTGCTCGCAGTCAGCCGACCTTCGCCGTGCGGATCTGCAGTTCCTTGCGTTTGTAGTCGATGATCAGCGTGTCGAGCGTGCCGAGCGCATCCATGCCGATCATGATCGCGGGCTCGCTGGTGAATTTCCAGTGCTTGAAGATGTACATGTCGGCGTACGTGACCCCGGGGTCGTGTATCTCGATCGGTCCGAGGGTGATCGCGGGCGTGTCGATGAGCTCGCCGTTCTGCACGGCGAGCGTCGCGCCGATGATTTGATCCGGCCGGCCGCGAAATCCCAGCTGGTGCTCGGACAGGGCATCGCGAAGCGCCATGTTGCCGATCGTGCTTTGACCGCCCGTGTCGATGATGGCCTTGGCGTGCACGTTGCCGATCTTGGCGTCGACCACGATGAGCTGGCCGTGAATCAGCCGAAACGGCACGCTGTAGAAGCCGCGCCCGATGCGCTCATCGCGCGAGTAGGTGATGACGATTTGATCGTGGCGAAAATCGATGAAGATACGCTTACCGGTGAGACCTTCCGATCCCAAGATCCCTTCTGCTCCGCCCAGCGCATCCGGCACGATCGGCAACACCGGTGAATCCACCGCCAAATCTCCGACGCTCAACGTGTCGACGTGAATGGTCGGCACGGTCGCCGCGCCGGTCACCCCCCGCAGCAGCACGGGCGGTGAGAGATCCGTGGGCATCCCGAGCGCCACGGCGACCATCGCGGTCACCGCGGAGCTGCTCGCGCCCGTGTCGAGCACGAGGCGAAACGGACCGCGGCCGTTGATGAACACCGGCGCCCAGATCCGCCCGATCTGATCCCGGCGGGTAGGCGCAACGTAGCGCGGCTCGCGCGCCTCGACCATGATCTCCGCGAGCTGATCGACGGCGTCCGCGGTGCTCGCTGCAGGCGAGCCCGGCGGAGGCGTCGCTTGTATGGTTCCGGGAGCCCTTTGGGGGCCGAGCCCCAACGCGGCCGCGATCAGAGCGGCGGCGCTCCAGACGAGAATACGATGGGCCAGGGTATGAGAGATGACGGCGTGTTTCATGGCTGACCGCCTCCGCGCTTCGAGGCAGCCAGATCTTCATCGACCTTTGCCCCTTGGGCCCGGATGTCCATTGGCTGATTTTATACTCCCGCGCCGGTCCCGGCATCAGGAGGCAGCGCTCGACGCGGCGGTCGGAACCGGCAGCCGCCAGGCACCCGGAGCGGATGGAGCACGCGGTGCGGCGTGCGCGGCGCAGGCTGCGATATGTCCACACGGAGGACGCTTCGAGGTCGCGTTCAGGCCCGATCGGTACGCACTGCATACCGATCCGCCCCTCAATTTTTGTTAAAATATCAGTATGATAATCGTTCTGCTCACGACCCTTGCGGTGAGTCCGCGGCCCCTGACCACCCATGGCTATTGATGGTCCAACCCGGCGGATTATTCCGCTGAAAGTGGAAAAAACCTCTTCCTTGGACCCCGGTGAGCTGGCAACGGTGCTTCGGGCCTGCGAGGCGGGGAAGGACATGCCGGGGGCTCTGCTGCCCGTCCTACACGCGGTGCAGGCCGTGCTCGGCTATGTGCCGCCGGACGCGGTGGGCCTCATCGCGCGCGAGCTCAACTTGTCGCGCGCGGAAGTCCACGGCGTGGTGAGCTTCTATCATTATTTTCGCACCCACCGGCCTGGCCGCCACGTGGTGCATTTGTGCCGCGCCGAAGCCTGTCAGGCCCTGGGCGCACAAGCGCTGGAGGCCCACGCGAAGCGCAGCCTTGCGATCGATTTTCACGCCACGACCGCAGACGGGGCGCTGACCCTGGAGCCGGTGTATTGTCTGGGCAACTGCGCGCTGGGTCCCTCGCTCATGATCGATGAGCAATTGCAAGGACGGGTGACGCCCGAACGCTTCGACGAGCTGATGGCACCGCTCCAGGCCGAGGCCCAATGAGCGCCGTCAAGGTCTTCGTGCCCCGCGATGCTTCCGCGCGTGCAGTCGGGGCGGATGCGACGGCGCAGGCGCTGGTTGCCGAGAGCCGCCGCCGGGGAGTGGAGATCGAGCTGGTCCGCAACGGCTCGCGCGGCCTTTTC
>DATHCO010000092.1:0-9107 GCA_035319505.1 Steroidobacteraceae bacterium
TTGAGCTTCGCGCGCATGTAGAGTTGCTTTTGGCCGCCGGCGAACCCCGTGGCATTCCCTCCCCAGGCGCGCAGCGCCGTGTCCTGCAGCGCCCGCCCGTAGCTGAAAGTGAGCGCCCAGGGCAAGGGACCGGCCGCATTCATCAAGCCCAAATGGAGCGTCGCCTCGGTCGGGCTTTGCCCCCCCGACAGAAACGCAATGCCCGGCACAGCGGGCGGAACGTGGCGCTTCAACGTCCGTATCGTCGTCTCGGCGACCTCCTCGGGGGAGGATTTCTGCATACTCTTCTTGCCGGCGATCACCATGTTCGGCTTGAGCACCATGCCTTCGAGCACGATGCGCGCCGCATCGAGGTGCGCAAACACTCGCTCGAGCACGACGCTGGTGACTTCCTCGCAGCGCTTGAGCGGGTGATCACCGTCCATCAGCACCTCGGGCTCCACGATCGGTACGATGTCGGCTTCCTGGCAAAGCGCGGCGTAGCGAGCCAGCGCCTGCGCATTCGCGTCGATCGCATAACCGGTCGGAATCGAGACGCCGATGTCGATCACCGCACGCCATTTCGCGAATCGTGCGCCCAACTTGCGGTACTCGGTCAACCGGTCGCGCAGCCCGTCGAGCCCCTCGGTAATCGTCTCGCCGGGAAAGCCTGCGAGCGGCTTCGCGCCCGTGTCGACCTTGATGCCGGGGATCATTCCCTGTCGGCTGAGATAGGTCGGAAACGGCACGCCGTCCTTGGTTTTCTGGCGGATCGTCTCGTCGTAAAGGATCACCCCACTGATGAACTCGCTCGCTCCGGGCGTGGTGAACAGCATTTCCCGGTATGCCCGCCGGCTCTCTTCCGTCGATTCGAGCTTGATGGAGTTGAAGCGCTTGAGAATGGTGCCGGTGCTCTCGTCGGCGGCCAAGATTCCCCGAGGTTTGGTGACCATCGCCCGCGCGGTAGCGGCTAGCTCTGAGGTGTTCATGGGCTCTCGCTCTCGTGAGAAGGAAAAACGGGCCCAAGGATAACAAAACCACCCGCGATCCGCGCTCGGGGTGGAAGTCGGAACAAAATAGGACTAAACTGGTCCTAGATAAACGAGGAAGTTCGTAAGGATAGTCCGTATGTTGCGGATGGGCAAATTGACCGACTACGCGACCGTGGTTCTCGCGAGTCTCGCGCAGGACCCGGCTCGGCATCGCGCGGCCGCGGAGCTCGCCGAGCGCACGCGCTTGAGTCCCCCGACGGTGAGCAAGGTGCTCAAGGGACTGCAGCGTGCGGGGATGGTGATTTCCTCACGCGGCTCGCAGGGTGGTTACCGGCTCGCCCGGCCGCCCGAGCAAATCACCGCCGGGCAAATTCTCGACGTGTTCGAAGGTCCCATTGCAATCACCGAGTGCTCGAGCGCCTCGAGCCACTGCGGGATCGAGCGGCTGTGCCGTGTCGGGGGCGCCTGGCAACGCATCAATGCCGCCATTCGCCGCGCCCTCGATGACGTGACACTGCAGCAGTTGGCGGGTCTCGATTCAGGTCCGCTGCGCGTGCCCGGCCTTTCACTCGAGCTGCGACGGCCCCCCACCTGAGCGGCCCGAGCCGGCGGAGCAGTTATGCGGGTCACCCGCAAGCCTAACTTAAGGGGAATGTGAGTAGTGTCCAGCAAATCACCAGGCGTCGAAGCCATCCTCGGTAAGAAATACCGGCACGGCTTCGTCACCGATATCGAGTCGGACAGCTTGCCGCCCGGTCTCGACGAGGGCGTCGTGCGCGCGATCTCGCAGAAAAAGCGCGAGCCGAAATTCCTGCTCGACTGGCGCCTGAAAGCGCTTCGACGCTGGCAAAAGATGCGCGAGCCGACCTGGGCGCAGGTGCGCTACAACCCCATCGATTACCAGGACATCTCCTATTACTCCGCGCCGCGCGCGCCCGCCAATGCGCCGAAGAGCATCGATGAGGTGGATCCCAAGCTGCTCGCGACCTATGAGAAGCTCGGCGTCCCGCTGCACGAGCGGGCGCGCCTCGCGGGTGTCGCCGTCGATGCGGTGTTCGACAGCGTATCGGTGGCGACGACCTTCAAGGAAAAGCTCGCCAAGGCGGGCGTGATCTTCTGCTCCTTCTCGGACGCCGTACGCGATCATCCGCAGCTCGTCGAGCGCTATCTGGGCACCGTCGTCCCGGCGGGCGACAACTTCTTCGCGGCGCTGAACTCGGCCGTCTTCTCGGACGGCTCCTTCGTCTACGTCCCCAAGGGGGTGCGCTGCCCGATGGAGCTATCGACCTACTTCCGCATCAACGCGGCGAAGACCGGGCAGTTCGAGCGCACACTGATCATTGCGGACGAGGGGGCGTACGTGAGCTACCTGGAAGGCTGCACGGCCCCCATGCGCGACGAGAACCAGCTGCACGCGGCCGTGGTTGAGCTCGTCGCACTGAACGACGCGCAGATCAAGTACTCGACCGTTCAGAACTGGTACCCGGGAGACGAGAACGGACTCGGCGGCATCTACAATTTCGTCACCAAGCGCGGCGATTGCCGCGGCCGCAATTCCAAGATCTCCTGGACGCAAGTCGAGACCGGCTCGGCCATTACCTGGAAGTACCCGAGCTGCATCCTGCGCGGCGAGAACTCCGTCGGCGAGTTCTATTCGGTGGCGCTCGCCAACAATTATCAGCAGGCCGATACCGGCACCAAGATGATTCACGTCGGCCGCAATACCAGGAGCACGATCGTCTCCAAGGGAATCTCTGCCGGTCACGGCAAGAGCACCTATCGCGGTCTGGTGCAAATCACCCCGACAGCGACGGGCGCGCGCAATTTCACGCAGTGCGATTCGTTGCTGATGGGACCCACGGCGGTCGCCAACACCTTTCCCTACATGGAGGTGAGGAATCCCACGGCCACCGTCGAGCATGAGGCGAGCACCTCGAAGATCGGCGAGGACCAATTGTTCTACTGCCTGCAGCGCGGCATCTGCGCCGAGGACGCCGTCAACATGATCGTGAGTGGGTTCTGCAAGGTGGTGTTCAAGGAGCTGCCGATGGAGTTCGCGGTGGAAGCGCAGAACCTCTTGAGCGTGAGTTTGGAAGGAGCGGTCGGCTGACCGGGGTCGAGAACGATGATGCTGAAGATTTCGGGATTGAGCGCGCGAGTCGCGGGCAAGGAGATTCTCAAGGGAATCGACCTCGAGGTGGGCGCCGGCGAGGTGCACGCCATCATGGGGCCGAATGGCTCGGGCAAGAGCACGCTCGCGCAGGTGCTCGCGGGGCGCGAGGATTACGAGGTCACGGGCGGCACTGTCACCTTCGAAGGGCGTGATCTTCTCGCCATGCCGCCCGAGGAGCGCGCGCGCGCGGGCCTCTTCTTGGGGTTCCAGTATCCGGTGGAGATTCCAGGCGTCAATAACGTGTACCTCCTCAAGGCGGCGCTCAATGCGAAGCGCAAGGCCGCCGGCGAGCCCGAGGTCGATGCGTACGAATTCCTCGCCTTCGTCAAGCAGAGGATGAAGCTCATGCAGATGAGCGATGCCTTCCTGTCACGCGCCGTCAACGAGGGCTTCTCCGGCGGCGAGAAGAAGCGCAACGAGGTGCTGCAAATGCTGGTGCTCGAGCCCAAGCTCGCGATCCTCGATGAGACCGACTCCGGCCTCGATATCGATGCGCTCAAGGTCGTGGCTCAGGGCGTGAACAGCGTGCGCGACCCCGCGCGCGCGGTGGTGCTGGTGACGCACTACCAGCGATTGCTCGAGTATATCCAGCCCGACAAGGTGCACGTGCTCTCCGACGGGCGCATCTTGATGTCGGGCGACCGCTCGCTCGCGCAGGAGCTCGAGCGGCGCGGCTACGACTGGGTGCGGGAGAGTAAGGTCGCATGATCGCGCCGACGCAGTCCTCTGCCGCCCCGAACGTCTCGGCGGCGCTCGCCTCCTTCGAGGCGCAGTGGCTCGCCCGAGAGAGCGATGCGCTCTCGGCGCTGCGCGCGCAGGCGATGCAGCGCTTCCTCGAGCTCGGGCTCCCGACCATGCGCGATGAGAGCTGGCGCTACACGAATCTGCGCGAGCTTGCCGCGCAGAGCTTCGTCGATGCGCCGCGCGCCGCGGCAGGCGCGGTTGAGCCAAGCGCCTCGCTCGCGCTCACGGGCGGGGCGGAACGTGCGGCGACGGTCCTCATGGTCAATGGGCATCCGGTGCTCCCGCGGACCATGGACTCGGCGCTCAAGGGCCTGGAAATCATCAGCTTGAGTGAGCTCTCTCGAACCGAGCCCAATCGCCTGATGGACTATCTCGGGCCTCTGCCCGAGGCCGAGGAGGCACGCTGGCGGCTACTCAACACGGCCCTGTTCGTAGACGGGCTGTATCTCAAGGTGCGTGCCAAGGTCGAGAGGCCCCTCATCATCTTGCACGTCGCGACCGCCGAGATCCCGGGGACCGCCGCCTATCCTCGGGTCATCATCGATGCCTCGGCGAGCTCGAGCGCGACGATCATCGAGCAGCACGTCGAGCAGGGAAGCGAGACGCCGTTGTGCAACTCCGCGACGCTCCTCGTGCTCGAGCGGGACGCCGAGCTCGAGCACTATCGGGTATTCGCGACCGGCAACCGATCGGTGCACCTCGACTCGCTGGAGATCCGACAGGAGCGCGGCAGCCGATGCAAGCAATTCACCGTCGCCTTGGGCGGCGCGCTCGTGCGCGCCTCGCTCGATGCGTACCTCAACCAGCCGAATGCACAGCTCGCCAGCTACTCGCTGTTGGTGGGACACGAAGCGCGTCATATCGATTGTGTGAACGTCGTGAGGCACAGCGCGCGCGAGACCAGCAGCCGGCAAACGGCGCGCTCGATCGCGAGCGGCACGAGCCGCGTGATCGTGAACAGCAAGGTGGTGGTGGACGCGGGGGCCTCGCACACCGAGTCGCAGCAATCGTGCCACGGCTTGCTGCTCTCACCTTCCGCCGAGATCGACTCGCGGCCGCAGCTCGAGATTTACACCGACGATGTCAAGTGCTCACACGGCGCGACCACCGGTCGGCTCGATCCGAACATGCTTTTCTACATGCTCGCCCGCGGCCTCGACCGGCAAACGGCGCAGAGCTTGCTTATTTTTGCTTTCCTCGCCGACGTGCTGAGCGGCATGAGCGTCGCCTCCGCTCGCGCCGCCATCGAGAGTGCGTTGATCTGCCGACTCCCTGATTCGCAATTGCTGCGGGAATTCCGATGAACGATACCGTGCTGAAAGAACCCGCCTCCTTCGACGTGGACGCCGTACGCGGACAATTTCCCATACTCGCGCGCCTGGTGCACGGCCGGTCGCTGTGCTACTTGGATAACGGCGCCTCGGGGCAGCGTCCGCAGGCGGTCATCGATGCGGTGGACGACTATGAGCGGCGTCACCACGCCAACATTCATCGCGGCGTGCACACCTTGAGCCAGGAGGCCACTGCGCTCTACGAGGCGGCGCGCGACCGCGTGATGAGCTTCATCCATGCCCGCTCGCGGCACGAGATCATCTTCGTGCGCGGCACCACCGAGGCGATCAACCTCGTGGCGCAAAGCTACGCACGCCCGCTCCTCGGGACCGGCGATGAAGTGCTCATCACTCATCTCGAGCATCACGCGAACATCGTGCCATGGCAGATGCTGTGCGAGCAGACCGGTGCGAAGCTCGTGGTTGCGCCCATGGATTCGCGCGGAGAGGTCCACGCCGAGGCCGTGGAAGCGCTCATGAGCCTGCGCACGCGACTCCTCGCCTGCGCGCACGTATCGAACGCGTTAGGAACGGTGCTGCCGATTCGCCGCCTGATCCGCGCAGCGAAGGCCCGCGGCATCGTGACCTTGATCGACGGTGCGCAGGCCGTGCCGCACATGAGTGTCGACGTCGAGGAGCTCGACTGCGATTTCTACGCCTTCTCGGGACACAAGCTGTATGGCCCCACCGGCATCGGCGTGCTCTACGGACGCGAAGCGCTGCTCGAGCGCATGCCCCCGTGGCAAGGAGGCGGCGACATGATTCTTTCGGTGAGCTTCGAGAAGACGACTTTCGCGGCCCTGCCCGCCAAATTCGAGGCCGGCACGCCGAACATCTCGGGCGCCGTGGGACTCGGCGCTGCCATCGAATACCTCGAGTCGCTCGATCTTCGCGCGGTGCGCGCCCACGAGCACTCGCTCCTCGAGCACGCCACCCGCAGACTCGGGAGAATCGACGGACTGCGCATCATCGGCACTGCCAAAGACAAGGCGAGTCTGATCTCTTTCACCGTCGCGGGCGTGCATCCTCACGATCTCGGCACCGTTGCGGACGAGGATGGGATCGCCATCAGGACCGGCCACCACTGTGCCATGCCCGTCATGGAATTCTTCAAGGTGCCGGCCACGGCGCGCGCCTCGCTCGCCTTCTACAATACGTTTGGGGAGATCGATCGGCTCGCCGCCGCGGTCGAGCGCGCCCGGGCGCTGTTTTGCTAGGGTCACTTATGGAGCTCACGGAGCTATATCGCGACATCATCCTCGACCACAATCGGCGGCCGCGCAATTTCGGCCCGCTCGAGCCTGCGGACCTTGCCGCCGAGGGCTTCAACCCCCTGTGCGGCGACCGCCTCACGCTCAAGATCAAGCTCTGCGGCGATCGGATCGAGGATATCCGCTTCGAGGGGCAGGGTTGCGCGATCTCGACCGCCTCGGCATCGCTCATGACCGAAGCGGTCAAGGGCAAGAGCCGGGCGCAGGCACTCGACATGTTCGACCGCGTCCACCGGCTGCTGACCGTCGATACCGCCCCGGAGGAGGACCTCGGGAAGATTGCCGCACTGTCCGGGGTGCGCGAGTACCCCGCACGAGTCAAGTGCGCGAGCCTCTGCTGGCACACGCTCGCTTCGGCCTTGAAATCAGCGACGGCGCAGGATATTCCGGCCGTTAGCACCGAGTGAGTCGCGATGCCCTACGAGAACGAGCCCATCATCGTGCAGCGAGAGGTGAAGGCCATCGCCATACCCGCCGGCGTCGAGGTCAACTTGAGGCTCGGATCGGTAGGCTACATCACCCAGGCCCTGGGCGGCAGCTTCACGGTGTACATCGACGGCAATCTGTTCCGCATCGCCGGCCAAGATGCGGACGCCATCGGCAAGACGCGCGCCAAGGCCCCCGAGATTCCGCCGGGCGCGACCGAGGAGGACATCAAGAACGTCATCTGGCAGCAGCTCAAGACTTGCTATGACCCGGAGATCCCGGTGAATATCGTGGATCTGGGGTTGGTCTACGAGTGCGACGTGAGCAAGAATGCGGACGACACGCTCAGCGTGGACATCAAGATGACGCTGACGGCTCCGGGCTGCGGCATGGGGGAGATATTGATTCAAGACGTGCGCGATAAGGTGCAGATCGTGCCGACCGTCGCTCGCGCCAATGTCGAGCTCGTGTTCGACCCACCTTGGAATCACAGCATGATGTCCGATGAGGCACGACTCCAGACCGGAATGATGTGAGGATACCGATGACTCGCGTCCGTCCTGGATAGCGGTGAATACGCGCAGACTCACCCTCCTGCGCCACGGGGAGGCGCAGGCCCCTGACAGCTGCCCGGAGGACTTCGAGCGCGCCCTGACGCGGCGCGGAAACATCGAGGCGCGGGAGATCGCGGCGCGCATCGTATTTCGCAATTTGATCCCCGATCTGATCCTGGTGAGCCCGGCCGAGCGTGCCTGGACGACGGCCGAGATCGTAGCCGATGCCTGCGGGCTCGATACCAAGCAGGTGCAGTGCGCGCGCGAGCTCTACCTTGCGACATCCCAGACGACCTGGCTGCTGCTTGCACAGAGCGATCCCTCGCTCCGCCACATCCTCATCTGTGGCCATAACCCCGGCCTGAGTCAAGTCGCGAGCCGCCTGGGACCTGTGCCGCAGCGACGTAACCTACCGACCGGTGGGCTCGCTACCGCGGTCTGGGTCGATGCCGATTGGGACACACTGCAACCGGAGACGGCGGCGAGCTGCGAGCTCGAGGATCCCGAGAGCGCCTTGATGTGAAAGCTCGATCTCTCGAGCCTCGACAGCCGTTACGTCGCGCCTCGGACGGAGGAGGCCGCTAGCTCCGGCCGCTAGCTCTGGCCGCGCTGCAAGCGCAGCAAGCGGCGCCGGTCGCGCTTGTCGGGACGCGTGTCGGGGCAGGGCCGCGCGAGCTGCGCGAGCTTGCGCTGTTCGTGCCACAGCGCGCGCCGCTCGGCGCTCGCGGGCGTTTCGACATAGTGCGTCTGCGCCTCGGAGGCAGGACCGCGCCGCTCGGGAAGCCCCAGAATCTCGAACTCCGCAACGATCCCCTGCAGCGCGAGACTCAATCGATCGCCAATTCGAACCCGATGCGCAGGCTTCACGCGCTCGGCATTCAAGTGGACTTTGCCGCCGTTGATGGCCGCGGTCGCGAGCGAGCGGGTTTTGTAAAAACGCGCGTACCACAGCCACTTATCCAGCCGGTGGCCACCGGCCTTCTCATCAGGCCTCATGTCGAGCCCTCGCGTCCCAAGCCTTCGCAGGCGCTCGCAACTCAGCAACCGGCGAGGCGCTATAATACAACCGTTCGCCCTCCTCCGATCTTCGAAGGACATCGTGCTCAAAGATTTTCGTGAACGACTCGAGCGGGAGACTCGCTCACTCGAGGACGCCGGCCTCTTGAAGCGCGAACACATCATCGGCTCGGCTCAGGGACCGCTCGTCCGGCTCGCCGACGGACGCGAGATGATCAATCTGTGCGCCAACAATTACCTGGGGCTCGCGAACCATCCAGCGGTGCTCGAGGCGGCGCGCGATGCGCTCTCCCGGTTCGGCTACGGCGTGGCATCGGTACGATTCATTTGCGGGACGCAGAGCGTGCATCGCGAGCTCGAGGAGCGGCTCTCGGCCTACCTCGGGATGGAGAATACGATCCTCTACTCGTCCTGCTTCGACGCCAACGGTGGCCTCTTCGAAGCACTGCTCGACGAGCAGGACGCCGTCATCAGCGACGCGCTGAACCATGCCAGCATCATCGATGGGATTCGCCTGTGCAAAGCGCGGCGGCTGCGTTACGCGAATAACGACATGAACGAGCTCGAGCAGGCCCTGAAGGACTCCCAGGGCTCCCGGGTTCGGCTGATCGCCACCGACG
>DATHCO010000093.1:0-18866 GCA_035319505.1 Steroidobacteraceae bacterium
GCGCGTCGCGCGCGAGGTCGGCACCGAGGGCAAGCTCGGCGGCCAGGCAGAGGTTCCCGGCGTGGCGGGCACCTGGAAGGACCTCACGGACAACGTCAACTCCATGGCGGGGAACTTGACCGCGCAGGTGCGCAACATCGCCGAGGTCGCCACCGCGATCGCGAACGGCGACCTCTCGCGCAAGATCACGGTCGATGTGCGCGGCGAGATCCTGCTCCTCAAGGAAACGCTGAACACGATGGTGGATCAGCTGCGCTCCTTCGCGGGCGAGGTGACGCGCGTTGCGCGCGAGGTCGGGACGGACGGCCGCTTGGGCGGCCAGGCCGTGGTGCCCGGCGTGGCGGGCACCTGGAAGGACCTCACGGACAATGTCAATCTCCTCGCGGCCAATCTGACGACGCAGGTGAGAAACATCGCCGAGGTCACGACCGCCGTCGCGCGCGGCGACCTCTCGCGCAAGATCACGGTCGACGTCAAGGGCGAGATTCTCGAGCTCAAGAACACCATCAACACGATGGTCGATCAATTGAACGGCTTCGCGGGGGAGGTGACGCGCGTGGCGCGCGAGGTCGGCACCGAGGGCCGTCTCGGCGGCCAGGCGCAGGTGCCCGGCGTCGCCGGCACCTGGAAGGATCTCACCGACACGGTCAACGTCATGGCCGCGAATCTCACCGAGCAGGTGCGCGGGATCGTCAAGGTGGTAACCGCGGTCGCGAACGGCGATCTCAAGCGAAACCTCACCGTCGCTTCCAAGGGCGAGGTGGCCGCCTTGGCCGAGACCATCAACAACATGACCGACACGCTCGCCACGTTCGCCGAGCAGGTCACGACGGTGGCCCGCGAGGTGGGAGTGGAAGGTCGACTCGGGGGCCAGGCCAACGTGCCGGGCGCTGCGGGTACCTGGAAGGACTTGACGGGCAACGTCAACCTGCTCGCCGCCAATCTCACGACGCAGGTGCGCGCCATCGCCGAGGTGGCGACCGCCGTCACCAAGGGCGATCTGACCCGATCGGTTCAAGTGGAGGCGCGCGGCGAGGTCGCCGAGCTCAAGGACAACATCAACACGATGATCGGGAATCTGCGTCTCACGACGGACCAGAACACCGAGCAGGACTGGCTCAAGACCAACCTCGCGCGCTTCACCAACATGCTCCAGGGCCAGCGCGACCTCGTGACCGTGGGCCGGCTGCTCTTGTCCGAGCTCGCTCCTCTGGTCGAGGCGCAACAGGGCGTCATCTATCAAGTCGAGGCGGAAGACACCAAGACGGCGCTCAAGCTCCTGTCCGCGTATGCGGACGCCGTGGGAGGCCATGCCGAGCGGGTGCAGCTCGGCGAGGGGCTCATCGGCCAGTGCGCACGCGACGCGCGGCGCATCCTGATCACCGAGATGCCGGACAACGTCGTGCCGATCACATCCGGGCTGTTCAAGGCGCAGCCGCGACACGTCATCGTGCTGCCGGTGTTGTTCGAGGGCCAGGTCAAGGCGGTCATCGAGCTCGCCTCGCTCGGCGGATTCACCGATCTGCAGCTCACCTTCCTCGAGCAGCTCACGACCTCCATCGGCATCGTTCTCAACTCGATCGAGGCGACGATGCAGACGGAGGGCCTGCTCAAGCAGTCTCAGCAGCTTGCCATCGAGCTCCAGACCCAGCAACGCGAGCTCCAGCAGACCAACGAGAAGCTCGAGCAGAAAGCGCAGCAGCTCGCCGACCGCAACGTCGAGGTGGAGGCGAAGAACCAGGAGATCGAGCAGGCGCGCCGCGCGCTCGAGGAGAAGGCGACCGAGCTCGCGCTCACCTCCAAGTACAAGTCCGAATTCCTCGCCAACATGTCGCACGAGCTGCGCACGCCATTGAACAGCATCCTCATCCTGGGCCAGCAGCTCTCGGAGAACCCGGACGGCAACCTCACCGCGAAGCAGGTGGAATTCGCGCGCACCATCCACGGCGCGGGCACCGATCTTCTCAATCTCATCAGCGACATCCTCGATCTATCGAAGATCGAGTCGGGCACGGTATCGGTGGATGCCGAGGAGGTGTATTTCAGCAACCTGCTCGAAGTGATCGCGCGACCGTTCCGCCACGAGGCGGAGAATCGCCATCTGCAATTCGAGCTTCAGGTCTCGCCGGATCTCGAGCGCAGCATCACGACCGACTCGAAGCGCTTGCATCAGGTACTCAAGAACCTCTTGTCGAACGCCTTCAAGTTCACGGCCGAAGGCAGCGTCAAGCTCGCGGTCTTTCCGGCGGCGAGCGGTTGGAACGCCGGCCATCCGACCTTGCGCCGCGCGGCGACCGTGGTCGCCTTCGAGGTATCCGATACGGGCATCGGCATTGCGCCGGACAAGCAGCGCATCATCTTCGAAGCCTTTCAACAAGCCGATGCGGGGACCAGCCGCAAATACGGGGGCACGGGACTCGGGCTCGCGATCAGCCGCGAGCTCGCGAACCTCCTGGGCGGCGAGATTCAATTGCGCTCCACTCCGGGAGTGGGGAGCGCATTCACGCTGTACCTGCCGCTCACGTACCTCGGGAGCGCGGCGCCGAAAGCCCAGGGCCCCGCGGCGGAGTGGAGTCAGCCGGCGCCGGTGCCCACGAATCCTGCGCGCGCGTCCGCCGAGCGGCCGCCCGAGCCGATTCTCGACGATCGCAACGCCATCGAGCCCGCAGACAGCGTCGTGCTCATCGTCGAGGACGATCCGCACTTCGCGCGCATCATGATGGGCGCGGCGAAGGACAAGGGATTCAAGGTGCTGGTGGCGGGCCGCGGCACGGAGGCGCTTACGCTCGCGCGCGAGCATCACCCGACGGCGATCTCGCTCGACATCTTCCTGCCCGACATGCTGGGTTGGACGGTGCTGAGCCAGCTCAAGCAGGACCCGGCGACGCGCCACATCCCCGTGCAAATCGTGACGCTCGACGAGGACCGTCACCACGGACTCTCGCGCGGCGCCTTCTCGTTCGTGCAAAAGCCCGCAACCACCGAAGGACTGGAGGAGGCCTTCGCACGCATCAAGGGCTACGCCGCACCCCGCCGCAAGCGCCTGCTCATCGTCGAGGACGACGAGGCCGAGCGCAAGGGTGTCGCGGAGCTCTTGAGCCACGAGGACATCGAGATCACCGCGGCCGCGACCGGAAGCGAGGCGCTCGCGGAGCTCAGGCGCGACCAGGTCGATTGCGTCGTGCTCGACTTGAAGCTTCCCGACATGTCCGGCTTCGAGGTGCTCGAGACGATTCGCGACGATGCCGCTCTGCGCGACGTACCCGTGGTGGTATTCACCGGCCGAGAGCTGTCGGCCGAGGAGGATGCGCAGCTGCACACGATGGCGCGCAGCGTCGTCGTCAAGGGAGTCGAGTCGCCCGAGCGGCTGCTCGACGAGACCTCGCTCTTCCTGCACCGAGTGGTCGCAGACCTGCCGCCGATGAAGCAGCGCATGCTCGAGCGCTTGCATAGCTCGGATGAGGATCTCATGCACCGCGCCGTGCTGCTCGTCGACGACGATGCGCGCAACATCTTCGCCCTCTCGAGCGTACTCGAGCGGCGCGGCATGGAGGTGCTCACCGCAACCACCGGCAGCGAGGCGATCTCGGTCCTGGGCTCGCGCGCGGACGTCGCCATCGTGCTCATGGACATCATGATGCCGGGGATGGACGGCTACGAGACGATCCAGGCCATTCGGGCGAAACCAGGCTTCCGGCGCCTGCCCATCCTCGCCCTGACGGCGAAGGCCATGAAGGGCGACCGTGAGAAGTGTCTCGAGGCAGGAGCCTCGGACTACCTGGCCAAACCGGTCAACGTCGATCAGTTGCTATCGGCGCTGCGCATGTGGCTGCACCGATGAGCAGCGCAGCGATGAGCAGCGAGCGCGCGAGCCTCTCCGACAAGGTGAACATCCTCTTGGTCGACGACTGCGAGGCGAAACTCCTGAGCCACGAGGTGATCCTCGCCGAGATCGGCGAGACCTTACTCAAGGCCTCCTCGGCGCGCGAGGCGTTCGAGTGCCTCTTGAGGAACGAGATCGCACTGATTCTCGTCGATGTGTGCATGCCGGATCTCGACGGCTTCGAGCTCGCGGCGATGATTCGCGAGCACCCGCGCTTCCAGCGCACCGCCATCATTTTCGTCTCCGCCGTCATGAATGCACACCTCGACCAGCTGCGCGGCTATCAGCTGGGCGCGGTCGACTATGTGCCGGTTCCCGTGGTCCCGGAGCTGTTGCGCGCCAAGGTCAAGGTGTTCGTGGATCTGTATCGCAAGACGCGGCAGCTCGAGCGATTCAATGCCGAGCTCGAGCAGCGTGTTCTCGAGCGCACCGCGGAGCTGCGGCGCTTCAACGAAGAGCTCGAGCAGCGCATCGAGGAGCGAACACGCGAGCGCGAGATGGCGCTCGCGCAATTGTTCGAAGCGCAGAAGATGGACACGATCGGGCGGCTCACCGGCGGCGTCGCGCACGATTTCAACAACTTGCTGATGGCCGTCCTCGGCAGCCTCACGCTTCTCGACAAGCGCTTGCCCTGCGATCCTCAATGCCGCCGGTTGCTGCAGAACGCGATTCAGGGAGCACAGCGAGGCGCCTCGCTCACGCAGCGGCTGCTCGCGTTCTCGCGCCGCCAGGAGCTCAAGCCCGAAGCGGTGGATCTGGCGGAGCTCGTGAGCGGCATGGGAGATCTCCTGAAGCGTGCGCTCGGGCTCGGAATCGAGCTCAAGTGCCAGTTCTCGAGCATGCTGCCGCCGGTCCTGGTGGATGCCAACCAGCTCGAGCTGGCGCTGCTCAATCTCGCGCTCAATGCGCGCGATGCCATGCCCGGCGGCGGAAAGCTCCTCATCAGCGCACACGAGGAGAGCAAAGGAGCCGGCAACGTCGACCCCTCTCTCAAGCCCGGCGATTACGTGCGCATCAGCATCGCCGACTCGGGAATCGGCATGGATGAGGGCACGCTCGCCAAGGCAACCGATCCGTTCTTCACCACGAAGGGACCGGGCAAGGGCACGGGTCTCGGCCTCTCCATGGTGCACGGCCTGGCCGCGCAGTCGAACGGGCTATTGCAGATCGAGAGCGCGCCGAATGTGGGCACCACGGTGGTGCTGTGGCTGCCGCGCGCCGAGGCACGATCGGCCTCGTTTGCCCGCAGCGTCGATCGAGCGCCGCCGGCCCTCAGTGTGACGCCCTGTCGAGTGCTCATCGTCGACGACGACCTCCTGGTCCTGACCGGCACCTCGGCGCTGGTCGAGGATCTCGGGCATACGGCGATCGAAGCGCAATCCGGAGCCGAAGCGCTCGCCAAACTCGATTCGGGAATCGAAGTCGACGTGCTCATCACCGACCATGCGATGCCCAACATGAGCGGCCTGCAACTCGCTCAGCGCGTTCGAGAAAAGCGGCCCGAGCTGCCGATCATATTGGCGACCGGATACTCCGAGCTCCCGTCCGATCCGGCGATGCTGCGGTTGCTGAAGCTGGCGAAGCCTTGCAGCCAGGACGACATCGCCCTCGCCATTTGGACGGTGGTGAGGGCGAAGCCCTCTGCGCGCGATCGCAATGGCGAGAATCAGCAAGCGAGTCGCGTTCGTACTCATGGCAGCCCCTGAGGTAATATCGCCGGAGAGGAGAGTATCTGCGAAGGTTTTTCGAGACTCACGATGCCGGACGAGGAGCAGAGCAACGCCGCTCGCCAAAGGGAGGTCTCCGAGGCGCTCGCTCGGGTGTTGCCGCGCTCGGCGATCCTGACGCGCCGGGAGGACACCGCACCCTACGAGTGTGACAGCCTCACCGCCTATCGCGCCTCGCCGATGGTGGTCGTGCTCCCGGGCAATGACGAACAGCTCGTCGCGACCTTGCAGACCTGCCACAGGCTCGGCGTGCCCGTCGTGGCGCGCGGGGCCGGCACGGGATTATCCGGCGGCGCACTGCCCCATCGCTCGGGCGTCACGGTATCGCTCGCCAAGTTCAACAGGATTCTGAAGGTCGATCCGCTCGCTTGCACCGCGGTGGCTCAGTGCGGTGTGCGGAATTTGGCGATTTCCGAGGCGGCCGCTCCCTACGGCCTGTATTACGCTCCCGATCCGAGCAGCCAGATCGCCTGCACGATCGGCGGCAATGTCGCCGAGAACTCGGGCGGCGTTCATTGCCTGAAGTACGGACTGACGCTCCACAACGTGCTTCGCGTGCGCGGCTACACGGCGCAGGGCGAGGCGCTCGAATTCGGCTCCCAGGCGCTCGACGCGCCGGGCCTCGACCTCTTGGCCGTGATCGTCGGCAGCGAGGGCATGCTCGCCGTGATCACGGAGGTCACTGTCAAGCTCGTGCCCAAGCCGGAGCTCGCGCGCTGCATCATGGCGAGCTTCGCCACCATCGAGGCGGCCGGTGGCGCGGTGGCGAACGTGATCGCACGGGGACTCGTCCCCGCGGGGCTCGAGCTGATGGATCAGCAGATGACCATCGTGGCGGAGAATTACGTGCACGCCGGCTACGATCTCACGGCCGCAGCGATCCTCCTCTGCGAGAGCGACGGAACGCCGGAGCAGGTGGCCGAGGAGATCGCCGCGATGGCTCGCGTGCTCGAGGAGAGCGGCGCGACCCGTCTCGAGGTCAGCCGCGACGAGGCGCAGCGAATCAGATTCTGGAGCGGCCGCAAGAATGCGTTCCCGGCCTCGGGAGGAATCAGCCCCGACTACATGTGCATGGACTCGACGATTCCGCGCAAGCGCCTCGCCGAGATGCTGCTGGCCATCCAGGCGATGGAGGCCAAGTACCAGCTGCGCTGCGTGAACGTATTTCACGCCGGCGACGGCAACTTGCACCCTCTGATTCTGTTCGATGCCAACGATGCGGAGCAATTCAAGCGCTGCGAGCGTTTCGGCGCGGAAATCCTCGAGACGAGCCTCAAGCTCGGCGGGACGGTGACCGGGGAGCACGGCGTCGGCGTCGAGAAGCTCAACTCCATGTGCGTGCAGTTCTCCGCGGCGGAGCTCGAGCAGTTTCTTGCGGTGAAGCGCGCCTTCGATCCGGGGGAATTGTTGAACCCCGGCAAGGTGATTCCGACTTTGAGGCGCTGCGCAGAGTACGGCAAGATGCACATCCACCACGGAATGCTCCCGCACCCCGAGCTCGAGAGATTCTGATGTCGACGGCGGCTGGGGGAGCGAGGCGCCTCGTCGATCGGATTCGCTGGGCGCGCTCGCAACGGATCGCGCTCGACATCCGCGGCGGGAGCACCAAGTCGTTTTACGGAGAACTGCCCCGGGGTGCGCCCCTGGATGTGCGCGATCTTTCCGGCATCGCCAGCTACGAGCCGAGTGAGCTCGTGGTCACGGCGCGCGCCGGCACGCCCCTAGCGGAGCTCGAAGCCGCCCTCGCGGAGAAAGGCCAGTGCTTGCCCTTCGAGCCGCCGCGCTTTGCCCCCGGAGGCACCGTCGGCGGGATGGTGGCGGCCGGGCTCTCCGGACCTGCGCGAGCCTCGGTCGGGGCAGTGCGCGATTACGTGCTCGGAGTCACTGTCCTCAACGGGCGCGCAGAGCTGCTCACCTTCGGCGGCCAGGTGATCAAGAACGTCGCCGGTTACGACGTGTCACGGATGATGGTGGGATCCTGGGGTGTGCTCGGCGTTCTCTGTGAGGTATCGCTCAAGGTGACGTCGGCCCGCGGCGCCACGGCCACGCTCGTATTCGACTGGGACGAGCGGCGTGCGCTCGAGAGCCTTGCTCGGTGGCGCTCCCAGCCCTTACCCCTGCATGCGAGCGCCTGGCACGAAGGGCGGCTGCATCTGCGCCTCTCGGGCGCCCTGGCGGCCGTGCGCAGCGCTTGCGGGAGGCTCGGCGGGGTGGAGCTCGAACCGAGCGCAGCGGCCGCATGGTGGGAAGGAGTCCGCGATCACGCCCACGAGTTCTTCAAGCTCGGCGAGGCCGAGCTGGCCGACGGGGAGTGCCTGTGGCGGTTGTCCGTCCCGGCGACCACACCGCTGCTCGAGCTGCCCGGCCGCCAGTTCATCGAGTGGGGCGGTGCGCAGCGCTGGTGGCGAACCCGCGCGCGCTCGAACGAGCTGCGAGGCGCCGCGGCGCGCGCCGGGGGGCACGCGACGCTGGTGCGTGCGGCGGACAAGTCGGCGGGTGCATTCGCACCCGTGGACTCGGTGCTCATGCGGATCCATCGCTCGCTCAAGCGCGCCTTCGACCCGGACCGAATATTCAACGCCGGACGCTTGTACGCGGACCTCTGACCGATGCCGCGGGGATCGACATGCAAGCGAGGTTGAGCTCCGAATTCGAGGATACCCGCGAGGGCAAGGACGCCGAAGCCATCGTGCGCAAGTGCGTTCATTGCGGCCTCTGCAACGCCACCTGTCCGACCTACCAGGTGCTCGGCGACGAGCTCGATGGTCCGCGCGGGCGGATCTATCTCATCAAGCAACTGCTCGAAGGAGCTGAGGTCACCGGCAGCACGCAGCTACACCTCGATCGCTGTCTCACCTGCCGTAACTGCGAGACGACCTGCCCGAGCGGCGTGGAGTACGGCCGCCTCGTCGATATCGGACGCCAACTCGTGGAGGAGCGGGTCGCTCGACCCCTCGTCGAGAAAGCGGCCCGCTGGGTCCTCAAGGAGGGGCTGACTTCGGCGCTGTTCGCGCCCGCGCTCAAGCTCGGGCAAATGCTTCGGCCGTGCTTGCCGGCGGTGCTCAAGGACAAGATTCCCGCTCGCCGCCGCGCGGCTCCGAGTGCGCGCGCGACGCGCGAACAGCCCCGCAAGGTGCTGCTATTGCGCGGCTGCGTTCAGCCCGCGATGATGCCGCACATCGATCAGGCGACGGTGCACGTGCTCGACGCGGCGGGGATCGGCGCCCTCAGCGCTTCGGGAGCAGGCTGCTGCGGAGCGCTGCGTGCGCATCTTGCCGATCACGAAGGGGGGCTCGCCGACATGCGCCGAAACATCGACGCTTGGTGGCCGCTCGTCGCAGTGGGAGCGGTCGAGGCCATCGTCGTGAACGCCTCAGGCTGCGCTCAGCAGGTCAAGCAGTACGGCAGAGCTCTCGAGCGCGACCCCGAATATGCAGACAGAGCCGCACGCATCGCCTCGATGACTCGCGATCTCACCGAACTGCTGCCCGAGCTCGTGCACGCACTCAAGGACCAGGTCCGTATCGGCGAGACGCGGGACCTCGCGTTTCACTCACCCTGCACCCTGCAACACGGCCAGCGCATACGCGGCGCCGATGCACACCTCAGTGTGTTCGGCTTTCGAGTCCGCGAGCCCGCCGACAGCCATCTATGCTGCGGTTCCGCCGGCACCTATTCGGTGCTGCAACCGGCGCTGGCGCGCGAGCTGCGCGACCGCAAGCTCGGCTCCCTGCACGCGCTCGACGCGCAGTGCATCGTATCGGCGAACGTGGGCTGCATACAGCATCTGCAGAGCGGGACGAGCACTCCGGTCAGACACTGGGTCGAGGTGCTCGACGCAGCGCTCGACGGGGCGCGTCACGGCGAGGTGTTCGCTCGCAGAAATGAGTTGATCGAGGCGGCAACGCGCTCCGGATCCTCCCAGAACGGATTGTGACCGAGCCCTTCGAACACTTTCACTTGCGCCGCGGGCAGCGCATCGCGCAGAGATCTGCGCATCGGCTCTTCCATGATGGGGTCCTTGCTTCCCCAGATCAGCAAGGCGGGCGCCTTGAGTCGCGGCAGGG
Organism: Steroidobacteraceae bacterium; assembly: GCA_035319505.1. Lineage (GTDB taxonomy): Bacteria > Pseudomonadota > Gammaproteobacteria > Steroidobacterales > Steroidobacteraceae > Bog-1198. The sequence goes on from DATHCO010000093.1 coordinate 9,678, forward strand.
TGCTTTGCAGATCGCAGTAGTAGTCGCCCCCCAACAGGCCCTCGTCGAGCACGGCGATCCAGACCCGTAGCGGTATCGCCGCGGCATCCCGGCGCTCCCGGCGGATGAAATCGGGGTCGACCGGTGTCGGCGAATCCCACCAGGCGATCATGAATGGGGAATCCGCTGTGATCGGCTCTTTGAGCTTGCGGATGTCCGCCGCGAAGTCGAACTGCGGCGCGGGCAAGCCGGGTGGGCGCCCGCCGGAGGAGGAGATGAGCACGACGCGGCGTGTTCGGTCGGGCCAGAACTCCGCGAAGGTCTGTGCGATGAAGCTGCCGAGCGAATGGCCGACCACGTCGGCCTTGGGGATCGCGAGGGCATCGAGGAGCAGCTTGATGTCATAGGCGAAGTCGAGCCGGGTGTAACAGCATTCCGGCTTGCTCGATCGGCCGTGCCCGCGAATATCCACGATGATCAAGCGAAATTGCCTGGACAAGTACGGCAGCATCGGAACCCAATCGCGGGCGCTGTCGGTGTATCCGTGGATCAATACGACGGGTGGGCCGGAGGGCTCGCCCGTCTCGACGTAGGCGAGCACTTCGCCGTCCGGGAGGACTCGGGTTCTTTTCATCGCATCGAAGGCGTCGAGATCGATCTGCAACCGCGGCGGCGCGGTCGCCGCCGCGTGGCAAGTGAGAGCGGACGCAACCCACGAGATCGTGGTGGCGGTGAGGAGTCGCAGGAATGCCGACCAGCCACCGAAGCGCACCACCCGCGCGAGGGCATTCGATCGTCTCATAGCCGAAGATTACTGTGCTTTCGCGCCGAGCGCATCCAGGCGAGCGGCGCGCGCGCCCCTCTGCCCGCGACGCGCAGGGCGACATAAATTGAATGCGATTCAATCGCATGCGCGTGCGGCTAGGTATTAATACGGATGCCGCAGGATGCGCCGCTCTCGGAGAATGCGCGCGCTGACCGTTGTGAAACTATCAATAACGAAGAGGTGGATCATGAGCCCGCGCATCCTTCGCACCCTGGCATTGGCGCTACCGATTGCATGCGTCGCGCTCTCGCCGGTGCGCGCCGACGATGAGTCATGGGAGGTGCGCCTGCGCGCCGCGTATCTGGATCCGGCAAACAAATCCACTGCGATTCCCGGACTCGCGCCCGAGAACGCGATCCACATCAACTCCAAGACGCTCCCCGACCTGGATTTCGAGTACTACTTCGTGCCGCACTGGTCGGCCGAGGTGGTGCTGACCTATCCGCAGACGCAGACTGTCACGGTGAGCGGGACGCCGATCGGTGAGTTCAAGCACTTGCCGCCGATGTTCACGGCGAAATACGACTTCCTGCCGGACCAGCCCTTCCAGCCCTATGTCGGAGTGGGATTCAATTTCACCGTCATCTGGGATACGAACCTGGCCGTGCCCGGCGTGGGCACGCTCAAGCTCAATTCCACGAGCATCGGGCCGGCACTGCAGACGGGCTTCGACTACAAGCTGCCCGATCACTGGTACCTCAACGCAGACGTCAAATGGGCCAAGCTCGGCTCAGACGTCAATCTGGTCGGGGTCGGGCGCGTATCGACCGTGCACATCGACCCGTTCCTGTTCGGCGCCGGCGTGGGCTATCGCTTCTAACCTGAATAAGCTCATGCCGATATTTGATTGGGCGGAAGGGGCCCGCTCCTTTTACCCTGCCGCGCTCGATCTCGCATGATGAATTGACGGAAGGACCGAACAGAGAGGCATGGCGACCTACACGACCGAGCACGTGATCGACGTGCACCACTGGAGCGACAGGCTTTTCAGTTTCACCACGACGCGCGCCGCGGGACTTCGGTTCGAAAGCGGTCAATTCCTCATGATCGGGCTTGAGGCTCGTGGGCGCAAGATCGTGCGCGCCTACAGCATCGCCAGCGCGACCTACGAGGAGCATCTGGAGTTCTACAGCATCAAGGTGCCCGATGGACCGCTCACCTCGAGGCTTCAGCACATCGAGCGCGACGCGCCGATTCTCGTGAGCTCGAAGCCGACCGGGACGCTGGTGCTGCGCGATCTGAAGCCCGGAAAGCGGCTGTTCATGCTGGCGACGGGGACCGGCGTTGCGCCTTTCCTGAGCATCGTCAAGGACCCGGAGACCTACGAGCAGTTCGAACAGGTCGTTCTGGTGCGCGGAGCGAGCACGAATGCCGACCTCGCCTGTGGTGACGGGGGGATCGAGCGGCTGCTCGCTGACCCTTATCTTTCCGATCTCGCGCGAGGGCGCCTGCTCGACTACCCGAGCGTGACGCGCGAGCCTGAGCGCAATCGCGGCCGCGTGACCACGGCGATCGATACGGGGCGACTGTTTGACGATCTCGGCATCGCTCCGCTGGACCCCGAGAGCGATCGATTCATGATTTGCGGGAGCATGCGCATGCTCAGCGACGCGCGCCGGCTTCTCGATGCGAGAGGACTCAGCGTGTCGCCGCAGATCGGCGTGCCGGGCGATTACGTGATCGAGCGAGCATTCGTCGAGTCCTTCGACGGCGCGGTCGCCTCCGGCGCGCGCCCGAGGGCGAGCGCTTGGGGCGCTGCCGGCTGAGGGCGCACGCGCCTGCGAGGCTGAAGGCACGCGAGCGCGCCATCGCTCAGGGCGGATTGGCAGGCGCCTCGCGCTCCCAGCCCCCGCCGAGCGCTCGGTACACCCGCACGAGATCGGTGCTCACCGCGGTCGTGCTGTCGGCGAGCGACAGCTCGTTCTGCTGCAACGTGCGCTCGGCGTCGAGCACCTCGATGAAGGTGGACACGCCCGATTCGTAGCGCTGCCGCGACAGCAGCAGTGCATCGCGGTTGTGCGTGATCGTGGCATCGAGCCACGCGCGCCGCTCCTCGTCGGCGCGATAGGCCGCGAGCGCATTCTCGACCTCATGCAGGGCGTTGAGGACCGTGCGGCGGTACCCGAGCGCGGCCTCCTGCGCACGCAGGTTCTGGAGCTTCACCGTCTTCCAGCGGCCGCGATCGAAGAGCGGCAAGGTGAGCGCGGGCCCGATGGAGCCGAAACGGCTGGCCCAGCTGAACAAGTCCGAGGTGACCTCAGATTGAACGCCTTGCTGCCCGGTTAGCGTGAGGCGGGGAAACAGATCGGCCACGGCGATGCCAATCTGGGCGGTGGCGGCATGCAGGTTGGCTTCGGCCTCGCGGATGTCCGGCCGGCGGCGCGCCAATTCCGACGGCAGGCCGATCGACACGGAGGCCGGCACGCGGGGGAGCGGTGCGACAGACTGCAATTCGGAGCGCAGCGACTCCGGCGGTCGATCCGCCAGCTCGCTCAATTGATTGATGCTCTGCGTGATCTGCAGCTCGAAAGCGGGCAGCTCGGCACGCGTCAACTGCATCTGGGCGAGCGCGTTTGCGACGTCGATGTGCGTCGTGAGGCCCGCCGCCAGCCGTTGCCGGGTCAGGTCGAGCAGCTCGTTGGTCGTGGCGAGGTTCTGCCGCGCGACCGCGAGGCGTGTCTGCGCGCCGCGCAGCTCCATGTAGCTCTGGGCGACATCCGCGACCACCGATAGGAGAACCCCGCGGTGATCCTCGATCGAGATCTGGAGGGCGGCATCCGAAGCCTCGACGGATCGACGTACGCGGCCAAACAGGTCGATCTCCCACGAGAGATCGCCATCGACCTGAAACTGGTTGTACGGATTCGGAATGCTGATCCGCGCACCGCCGGGAAGGTGCTCACTCGCGGCGGAGTTGAGCAGCGACCCGGTGGGTGTGGTCAAGCTGAACTGCTCGCGCGTGTAGGAGGCATCCGCGGAAACGGTGGGCCAGAAGGCGGATGCGGAAACCGCGCGCTGAGCGCGCGCCTCCTCGATCCGTAGCACCGCCGTGCGCAAGTCCAGATTCGACCTCACCGCTCGCTCGATCAGCCCATCGAGCGTCGGGTCATCAAAGCCCATCCACCAGGAACGGAGCTCGGCTGCCTGGTCCGTGACCCTGAGCGCTCGCGCGGGCGCAGAGCCACTGCCCGCGGAATCCTCCGGGACGACCGCCGGCGCGGTGGCGCGGTCCGACCACTTCGCGGGCGTCTCGGGTTGCGGGCGCACGAAATCGGGCCCGAGCGTGCAAGCGCAGAGGAGCGCTGCGGCGGCGCCTGCCAGAGTGCAAAGACAGCTGCGCTTGACGGCGCTCATTGGATTCGGTGGTTGAATATCCAGGAAGCCGCCGACAAGGTGATCACGGCGAGCAGCGCCAAGGGCCAAAGATCGGCAGTGAGCAACCCAAGTCCCGTCCCCTCGAGGTACACGCGTCGAGTGATATCGATCGCATAGCTCAAGGGATTGATGATCGTCAGGTAACGAACTGCGGCCGGCATGCTCGAGATCGGTGTCGTCAAGCCGGAGAGCAGCGAGAAGGGCATCATGATCAGCATCGAATACAACATCGCCTGCTGCATGGTCGCGGCCACTGAGGAGAGCAGCAAGCCGATGCCGATGGCGGCCAGCAGAAACAGCAATAAGCCGGTGAATAGCGTCACGTACGATCCGACAAACGGGATCTTGAACCACAGTTGTGCGACCACCAGCACGCCGCACGCCTGAATCGTGCCCACCACCATCGAGGGGGCGGCCTTGCCGGCCATGATCTCGTAGGGCCGAAACGGCGTGACCAGCAGCTGATCGAAGGTGCCCTGCTCGCGCTCGCGCGCGACCGACATGGCGGTGAGCATCAAGGTCTGGAGCAAAGTCAAGGTGCCGATCATGCCCGGAATCATGAACCAGCGCGTTTCGAGGTTCGGGTTGTACCACGCACGAGCGAGAAGCTCGACCGCAGGCGGCGCGATGCCGTGGTCCGCGCCCCAGCGCGAATTGAATCGATCGACGATCGAGGAGAAGTAGCTCATCGCCGTCCCGGCGGTGGTCGAGTTACGACCATCGGCGATCAGCTGCACCTGGGCGCCCTGGCCGGCCAGGAGATGCCGCTCGAACAGCGGGTCGATCTGCACGACGAGGATGGCGCGCCGCGAATTGATAATCGATTGCACATCGCTTGCGCGCTCCAAGTCCGCCACGCGCTCGAAAATGCCCGAGCCGTCCAAGCCCGCGAGCAATTGCCGGGAAGCGGCGGTGTGGTCCCGATCGAGCGCTGCGTAGGCCACGTGATTCAAATCGTACGTGGCTGCGTAGCCGAAGATGAGCGCCTGAACGATGGGCGGAATCAGCAAGCTCATGCGGCTACGCGGATCCTTGAGGACTGCGAGGAGCTCTTTGCGCGTGAGCGCGAGAATCCGCCGGAGCGTCGTGGCGATGCGGCTCATGCCAATTGCTTGCGCATCGCTGCGCGACTGCCGAGGGTCAGGGCGGCGGTCATGGCCACGAGGGCCAAGGTGTTCGGCACGATGACCGACCAGACGTCGCCGGCGAGGAACACACTCTGCAAGAGCGCCACATAGTAGCGTGCCGGTAACGCATAGGTGATCCAGCGCACGACCGTCGGCATGCTGCGCAAGTCGAACAGAAACCCCGACAGCATGAAGGCGGGTAAGAAGGTGGCGAGCATCGTGAGCTGGCTCGCGACCAGCTGGCTCTTGACCCAGGACGAGATCGACAGTCCGATTCCGAGCGCAATCAGCACGTACAGCATGGAGGCCCCGAGCAGCACCCAGATCGAGCCGCGCAGAGGCACATGAAACAGAAACTTCGCCGAGACAACGCAGAGCGCGAAGCCGACGAGCGCCAGCGCGAAATTCGGCAAGGTCTTGCCGAGCAGGATCTCCTCGCTCCGTACCGGCGTCACGAGCAGCGCCTCGAAGGTACCGCGCTCCCATTCGCGCGCCATGACCATGGCCGTGAGCAATCCGCCGATTAGGGTCATGACCAACACCACCAGGCCCGGCACCAGAAAATAGCTGCTGTCGTTGGCCTCGTTGAACCAGAGCCGTGCCTCGACCCCCACCGGCTGCATCGGGCTCGCGCGTCCCTCCGCGGCGGCACGGGCCGACCACAGCCCGATCACCCCCTGCACGTAGCCCTGCGTGATCCTCGCCCGGTTGGCATCGCCGCCGTGCACGATGAGTTGCACCTGGGCGTTGCCGAGGGTGAAGCGCCGGGAGAAGTCTTGCGGGATCGTCACGATCCCGTCCACCCGATGCTCGAGCAGGAGCTGTTGCGCCGGTGCGGTCGAGCGCAGGATCACGGGACGAAAATACGGCGAGAGCTCGAAGCCGCCCGCGAGCTCGAGCGCCTCGGGCGTCGGATTCTCGACGACCAGCGCGATCGGCACGTTCTTGACGTCGAGCGACAAGCCGTAGCCGAAAAGCAAGATGAGCATCAGCGGAAGCACGACGCCGATGGCGATGCTCGAGGGATCTCGCAGGATTTGCCGCATCTCCTTCATCACCAGCGCACGCAGCCGCCGGGCTTTCAACGCCCAGGCGTTCGAAGGCGCCGGCCCTGCGGGCTTGGGGATGCTCATGCGTGCTCTCGGGCCTTCTCGACGACGGCAATGAAGGCATCGTCCATGCTGGGCTCGGGCTGTTCGCGAGTGCGCGCCAGGCTACGAACCTCGGCGGGCGAGCCCTGGGCGAGAATGCGGCCGGAATCCATGATCGCGATGCGGTCGCAGTACTCGGCTTCCTGCATGAAATGCGTGGTGACGATGACGGTCACGCCCTGTTCGGCGAGTGCGCCGATGCGCCGCCAAAATGCGCGCCGCGCCCGCGGGTCGGTGCCGCTCGTCGGCTCGTCGAGGAACAGGATTTCGGGCTCGTGCAGCAGGGCGGCCGCCATCGAGAGCCGCTGCTTGTAGCCGCCGGGCAACTCGGCGCTCGTCATGCGTGCGTGACTGCCGAGCTCGAATTGCTCCATCGCCCACTCGATACGTGCGCGCTTGCGTTCGCCTCGCAATCCGTAGGCACTCGCGAAGAACTCGAGATTCTCGGTGACGTTCAAGGGGCCATAGAGCGAGAACCTCTGCGCCACATAGCCGAGTCGCTCGCGGGCCGAGGCGGGCGCACCGCGCACATCCGTGCCGGCCACCCGTAAATCACCGCTGCTCGGGGCAAGCAGACCGCACAGCATGCGAAAGGTCGTCGTCTTGCCGGCGCCGTTGGGGCCCAAGAGCCCGAAGATCTGACCACGCAGAACTTCGAAGTCGATGTGGTCCACGGCGGTAAATGCGCCGAACCTCTTCACCAGTTGACGCACTTGCACGGCCACTTCGCCTGCGCGGCGCGTGAACGGGTGGGTAATCTCGAGGGGTTTGGCGCGCACCTCCTCGGAGCTTCCCCTGAGCAGGATCATGAAACCATCCTCGAAGCGCGGCGGCACGGGATCGACGCCGGCGGCAACGCACTTCAGGTAGTCGAGGACGGATACCGAGGCCGTACCCGGGTCCTGCGAGTACGCGCGCGCCGCGCTCCCTCGAACGAGGCGCACTCGTCCACCGTCCGGGACGGCGTCGATCACATCGCCCCGGTCGAGGAGCAGCGCCTGAAGGGCCCGCGGCGACTCGCCCGGCAACGGGGTGGCCACGAAGCTCGCGCCCGCGGCTCTCGCCGCCGTCTCGCTCGGGGCGCCCTGCGACAGCACGCGCCCTTCGGAGAGCATGATGACGCGACTGGCGCGCTCGGCCTCATCCAGATACGCCGTGCTCATCATCACCGTGATACCTTCCTCGCGCACCAGGCTGCTCACGATCTGCCACAGCTCGCGCCGCGACAGCGGGTCGACTCCCACCGTGGGCTCGTCGAGCAGCAGCAGCTGCGGGGAGCGCACCAGCGTGCAGGCGAGTCCGAGCTTCTGCTTCATGCCGCCCGACAACTTCCCGGCAAGCCGTGCGACGAAGGGTCCGAGCGCGGTCATCTCCATGAGACGCGGGTAGCGGCGTGCGCGCTCGGCCGCGCTCACGCCGTGCAGATCCGCGTACAGATCCAGGTTCTCACCGACCGTGAGATCCTCATAGAGCCCGAATCGCTGCGGCATGTAGCTGATGCGATCCTGAACTTGCTGCGGGTCGCTCGCCACGTCGATGCCGAGCACCTGCAAGGACCCGGCATCCGCGCGCAACAGCCCCACGGCGAGGCGCATCAGGGTCGTCTTGCCGGCGCCGTCAGGGCCGACAATCGCCGTGAGCTGCCCTCGATACGCCTCGAGCGAGACGGCATCGAGCGCGGGGATCGGCTCTGCACGAGCGCGCGCGAACGACTTGTGCAGCGCCTGGGCGCTCAGCGCCGCTGCCGGACCCTCGCTCACGCGGCTCCGTGCGCGGCAGGCGTGCCGTCGGGATGCGCCGCCGCAGGCTCCCCGCGCTTGAGCTTTACGGTGGCGGGCATTCCCAAGCGCAGCAGGTCGTCCGGATCGCGGACGAACACTCGAATCTCGTACACCAGGCTCGAGCGCAGCTCCGTGGTCTCCACGTTCTTCGGCGTGAATTCCGCCACGGGTGAGATGAAGCCGACCCACGCCGAAAAGCTGCGGCCGGGGAAGGCATCGGCCGAGACCGCGGCGCTCATGCCTTCGCGCACCCACCCCAAATCCGGCTCGGCGACGTAGGCGCGGACCCATTTCGGATCCACGATGGCGAGCGTGAAAGCGGACTTTTGCGGAGAGGCCATCTCCCCCGGCTCGACGATGCGTGAGCGCACGACCGCATCTTGCGGTGCCACAAGATCGGCGTCCTTCAATTGCTGCTGCAGGAGCGCGAGCTGCGCCTGATCGGCGCGCAGCTCCGCCTCGCCCTGCGCGACGTCTTCGCGGCGCGGACCCGCAATCTCGAGTGCGAGCGCCTTGCGGTTCACCTCGAGGCGAGCCTCGGCGGCATCGAGCGTCGCCTTGGCCGAATCCATGTCCTGCCGGCTCACAGCGCGGCCGGAGGAGCTGTCGGAGAGCGTCTGCAAGCGCGCGAATTGCGCGCGCGCGTTCCGCGCATCGGCCTCAGCGGCTTGCAGATTGGCGCGCGCCTGCGCGATCTCCTCGGGCCGGTTGCCGTGATGCAGGCGCTCGACGGCCTGCTGCTGAGCGGCGAGATCGGCCTCGGCTTTGGCGACCTGGGGAAGGAGCCGGCTGGTCTCGAGGCGCGCGAGGAGCTGGCCGCGCTTTACGTGATCGCCCTCCTGAACGAGAACGGCGGCGATGCGCTCGCTGCCGTTGAACGGCAGCTCGACCTGCCGCAGGTCGATGTTCCCGTAGAGGCGCAGCTCCGCGGAGCTCGAGTGCCGCGACAG
>DATHCO010000094.1:0-2958 GCA_035319505.1 Steroidobacteraceae bacterium
CGCCGCCGCGGACCGGGCGCCGGGGTTGTCGCGCGCTCCTCAGGTCGCGTGCACCATGCCGAACGCGATCCCGTATTCGAGCGCTTCGGCATAGATATCGACGATTGGCCGAGCGCCTCCCGCCGCCGCATGGGCAGCCGCGGCCGCAACCCAGGTGTGGAGCTCGAGCGACCCGATCCCCGCACGCTCGACGACGCTCGCCGGATCGAGCGCATCGAGTGAATCCCAGTCGCCGCGGCAGAGCCGGTCCAGGAAATCGAGATCGAACTCGGGATTGAGCTTCAAGTCCGCGCGCGTGCGCGTGCCGTCGACGAGCATTTGCGCCCCTTCCCGATGCATGATCTCGAGGCGCTCGAGCCATTGGGCGCTCGTGAGCCCGGTCCCGTGTCCGCCGGCGAGTTGATAGCGCGTCACCGCCTCCTCCCCCGTGCCGTACTTCGGGTAGTAGCGCAGCGGGTTATGCGACATGCCGCCCGAGGCGAGAAAGAGCACGCGCCGGGGAAGGCTCGCCGCGAAGCGGCCGACCTCTTGACCCAAAAGACGCGAGCGCTTGAACGGAACGAAGGGCGGCGCGATGCCGTTCACGAAGATCGGGATCGTCGGGTAGGCATCGAGTGCGCCGAGCACACGCACCAAGGTCTGAGAGAACCCGTGATCGACCGTCATCTCGTAGGACACCGCAAGATCCACACCTGCCTCGCGCACCTGCCCGATCAACTCCAGGACTTCCCGCTCGGGCACGCGCAGCGGTCCGGCGAATCCGCCGATATCCGCGACGGCGCGGCAGGAGAGCCCGGCGCAAAACGGCGGCATCAGCTTCAGGAAAAAACCGTTGAAGTGGTCAGGGCCGAAGATGACCACCAATTCCGGATCGAATGCACGCACGGCCTGCGCGCGCTCCTTGAACAGCCGCTCGGTCGCTTCGTGGCAGGCGGGCGCGCGCGCGTAGCAATACATGAGCGGCGAGTGGGAGGCGCAGACGAGAGCGACCGTCATGGCTTTTTTGCTCCCGAGATGTGCGCGCCGGGGTGCGGGAGGCTCGCGCCCACGGGGCCGGCATTCGCCGCCGCCACGAAGATACGCTGGATGTTACGCACGCTGATACGCCACCGGCCGTCGGGGCAGAGCCGATACGCGTCGACGAAATCGGCCACGAGGAAGGGCGTCGCGGGCGTGATAGGAGGCGGGCCGTCGAAAGCGAAGGTCAGGCACACGCTGGTCCCGCGCGCCGCGGTGGGACACTCGATCTCGAGCCTGAGGCCGGTGCTCAGATGCCGGCAGGTGCGCACGCCCGCTGCCGCGCGCCGCTCGAACAAGGCGCGAATCGCCTCTCGACCCTCCGAGCGGCGCTCGCCGTGAGTATAGAGCGCATCCTCGGTGAAGAGATCGACCAGCTCGTCGATGCGGTCGTGGTCGAGGAAGAAGGTGAAGGCGGTATTCAAATCCTCGAGCGCGAGCCTCACCTTGATGCGGGAGAGATCGTCCATCGCGTTCACCTCCCCGGCCCTTCGGTCTCGATGCCGAGCGCCACGAGAAAGCGCGATACCATGTTGTAGGTGGCGATGACGGCGACGAGCTCCACGATCTCTCGCTCGCCGGGAAGCTCGGATCTCGCCCGCCTGAACGTCGCATCGCTCACCGAGACCTCACGCGTCATCTCGACGGTGAGCGCCAGCACGGCACGCTCCGCGCCGTCGAACGCGGGGTCCCCCGTCTCGAAGGAGCGCAGCGCCTCCGCCGCCCGTTCGCTGCCGCCCGCCTCCCGGTAAAGCGGCAAGTGGTGCTCGAGCTCGTAGGGCGCTCCGTTCAGCACCGCCACCGCGCAGATCGCAAGCTCCCGCAATCTCGCCTCGAGCGACAGGCCGCTGCGAACGGCGCCGAGATGGGCGTTCCAGCCCCGGGCGAGAGGGGGGCTCGCGAGGAGCATCCGGTCGAGATTGAGGAGCTTGCCGCCGCGCCTCGCACGGATCTCGGCGACGAGATCCGCAGGACCTGCGTCGCTGTCCGATACATAGGGGACTCGCGGCATAGGCTACACCCACTTCACCGTGTTGGTGAGCGTGCCCAGGCGCTCGATCGACACCTCCACCGGGCCGCCCAGGCGGTTGAGATCGACGTTCTGCACGGCACCACCGCTCGCCGATTGCTTGAGCGCGGTACCGAGCGAGACGATGTCGCCCGGCCAGAGCGTGAGATAGTGCGACAGGAAAGCGAGCACGTAAGGGGCCTTGTAGAAGAGGTTCCCGGTGCTATCGTCGGTAATGAGCTGACCTTTGTGTAAGCAGCGCACGCGCAGGTCATGCGGATCGGGAACCTCCTCCTTGGTCACGAGCCAGGGGCCCATGCACGCGAAGGTGTCGCTGCACTTGTAGCGGCCCGGATAGCTCACCCAGGTGTCGATGTGCTCAATCGCCTGCGGGTCCCCTGCCCGGGGATGGATCGCCCGATAGTGGAAGGTGTCCTCGCCACGCATCGTCGGCGAGGTGATGTCGTTGTGGATGGTATACCCAAACACATAATCGAAAGCGCGCTCTTCGCGGATGTCCTTGGCGGTGGTGCCAATCACGAGCGCGAGCTCGGGTTCGGGATGCGTTCGGCCGTATTCCGGCCGGCACTCGATCGCGCCGCCGTGGCCCAAGAGCGCGCTCGCGGGCTTGACGAACATCGCCGGGTGGCTCGGCCCTTGCATGATCCTCTCGGCATTGGCGCTGTTGTTGAGCGCGAGGCAGCAAATTTTCGAGGGACGGCGCACCGGCGGATGCCACGAAATCTCGTCCGGAAGAAACCGCTCGGCGCTCGCCGAGTGGGTCCCGGAAACGAATCTGCGCACGCTCTCGAGCGAGCGCTCGCCGCCCTCGATCAGCTCGAGCATGGTGCGCGGCCGATTGTCCGCAGTCCCGTCGGCAGCCGGTATCGAGGTGCAGACATCGATCAACCGCCCGTCTTCGAGGACGCCGA
>DATHCO010000095.1:0-6720 GCA_035319505.1 Steroidobacteraceae bacterium
CCCGGCGACGCCGTACCTCACCGCACTCAGGGCGGGGAGCCTCAAGGAGATGCACCGAGATGTGCGTCGGGAGCGAAATCTCTATCCGGAGTACCGCACGCTCGAGGCGAGCACCTCGCTCCTGCCCCTGTCGCTCGCCCACGGACTGGTCGCCTACCTCGCGCATTATCCCTACGCGTGCACCGAGCAAATCGTGAGTCAGGCGATGCCGGCGTTGCTGCTCGCCGAGCGGCCCGAATTCGGCTACGTGCGGGCGGAGCCCGGGGCCGATATTCAGGGGCTCGTCAACGAGCTGCGGGTCCGTCAGAACGATCAAGGCGCTTACAAGCTCTGGCCCGGGGGCAGTCAGGTCGTCGAGTTCGTGTCACTCTACGCGCAGCACTTCCTCCTCGAAGCGGCCGCCCGAGGGCAACGAGTGCCCCTGGGCCTCGTCGACAGCGGTAACACCTATCTTCGAGCGGTCGCCGCGCGCGACGGCAACAACCTCATGGAAGAGCGCGATTCGGCCTATGCCATCTACCTGCTCACGCGCCAAGGCAAGGTGATGTCGGCCGAGGTGGCGGCGCTCTCCAAGCGACTGGCCGAGCGCTATCGGGGCGAATGGGAGCGGGATCTCACCGCGGCGTGGCTCGCGAGCTCGCTCAAGCTCATGCGCCAGGACCGTGATGCCGAGCCCATCATCTCACGCCTGCGATTCGATGCCAGCTCCTCGGGGGCGGGCTCGTCCGAGGAGCTGTACGACGATGCAATGACGCGCGACGGGTTTCTGCTCTATGTGCTCGCCAAGCACTTCCCCGAGCGGCTGCCCGACCTCCCGCCCAGCGTACTGGAGACTCTTGCCGGGCGAATGAATGCCAATAGCTACCACTCTCTCTCGGCCGGCGCCACGCTGCTGGCGCTCGATGCCTATGCGACGGCGACTCGCGCCGAGCTCGCTCCCCGGCTCTCGATTGCCGAGGTCTTTAAGGACGGCAGTATTCGGCCGCTCGAGCTACCGGCGGGACTCATGCCGAAGGTGGCGTTCAGCGATGCCGCGCAGGCGCTGCGGTTCGCGAGCGGCACGAGTCTCACCGCCTTCTATCTCGTGGACGAGTCGGGGTTCGACCGCACGCCTCCCAGGGAATCAATCTCAAAGGGTTTCGAGATCATTCGCGAGTACCTGGATCAATCGGGGCATGCGGCCTCGCAAATCAAGATGGGCGAGGAACTCGAGGTGCATCTCAAGTTCCGGGCGCTCGAGGATCGCGCGCAAACGGACGTCGCGCTCGTGGATTTGCTCCCGGGCGGGTTCGATCTCGTGGTTCCCAAGACCGCTCCCGCCGTCGAGGCGGCGCCGTCGCCCCGTGCGGGGCTCTCGCACGAGGGAGCGGCGCCGTGCCCGTTCTGCGTCGCTCAAACCGCCGAGCTCAGCTACGCCGATCCGCGCGAGGACCGGGTGGTGTTCTACGCAACCTTGAGCCGCGACGTTCAGGAGCTCGTCTATCGCATCAAAGCGACCAACATCGGTCTTTACACGTTGGCGCCCGCGTATGGTGAGGCGATGTACGACCGGAGCGTGCTCGCGCGCTCGACGGCGGGCCGCATCGAGGTCGTGAAGCCATGATCGGTGAGGAGGGCGCTTGCGAGCGGCGAGCGAATGGCGCCGCGAGATGCGCCCGGCAGGGCGCGGGGCACAGGCTCCGGCCGCCCGCCAAAGTGCTTCTCGCGCTCCTCACCGTGCTCATCGCCGCGCTCGCGACGATCCGCTACTGGCCGCGCGCGCCTCTCGCCTCGCGCATCCCCTCATCGGTCGCGGTGCTCGATTCCAAGGGCCAGCTCCTGCGGCTCACCCTCGCGCAGGACCAGCAGTATCGGCTCTGGACGCGGCTCGAGGACGTTGCGCCCGAGTTCGTGGAGGCGCTTCTCTTGCACGAAGACCGGCAGTTCCATCGCCACCTCGGCGTGAATCCCGCCTCGCTCGTGCGAGCCGCGATCGCGACCTACGGCCACGGCACGCGGCAGGGTGGCTCGACCATCACGATGCAGCTCGCACGGATGCTCTATGGGCTCAATACGCGCTCGCTCGGCGGCAAGCTCCGGCAGATCGCCCTTGCGATCGGTCTCGAGCTCGAGTACTCGAAGCGCGAGCTGCTCGAGGCGCACGTGAACCTCATGCCGTATGGCGGGAACGTGCAGGGCGTCGGTGCGGCGAGCCTCATCTACTTCCGCAAGCCGCCATCACGCCTCACCTTGAGCGAATCTCTGGCGTTGGTCGCGGTGCCTCAGGCGCCCGCCGCGCGCTCACCGCTCGATCGGGCCGACGAGATCGAGCCCCGGTCGCTAGAGGAAGCGCGCGGGCGGCTTTTCGCGCTGTGGCTCCAAAGGCATCCGGATGCGCGAACTCAAGCGGGCCTCGTGGCCCTGCCTCTGTCGTACGGTGGCCGTGCCGGGCTGCCCTTCGAGGCACCGCATTTCGTCAACTCGCTGCTCGCCGACTCATCCGGCACGAAAAACCCCTCCGACGTGAAAATCATTCGAGCCACGCTCGATCTGCGCTATCAAAAGCTGGCCGAGCGTGTCCTCGAGGGCTACATCCGTGAGCAGCAGCGCCTCGGCGTCAATAATGCGGCTGCGCTGCTCGTGGATGATCGAGACATGGGAGTTCGCGCGGCGGTGGGCTCCGCGCGCTTCTCCGAGACATCGATCGAGGGCCAGGTCAACGGCACCCTCGCCAAGCGCTCGCCGGGTTCGGCACTCAAGCCCTTCATCTATGCGCTGGCCATGGATCAGGGTCTCATTCACCCGTTGACGGTGCTCAAGGACGCGCCCACCTCCTTCGGGCCTTACAGCCAGGAGAACTTCGACGGCCGCTTCGTGGGTCCGATCAGCGCGACCGACGCGCTCATTCGCTCGCGCAACGTGCCCGCCGTCGCGCTGTCCGCGCGCCTCGCCCATCCGAGCCTCTATCAATTCCTGCAAAGCGCCGGAGTCTCGCAGCTCGCCTCCGAGCGCCACTATGGCCTCTCGCTCGCGCTCGGCGGCGGGGAGGTCACCATGGAGGAAACAGCCGCGCTCTACGCCATGCTTGCGAACCGCGGAGTGCTGCGAGCCTTGCGACATCGCCTCGACGAGCGCGTGAGCGCCGGAACGCGCCTTCTGTCCGAGGAAGCGAGCTTCGTCACGGTCGAGATGCTCGAGCAGAATCCACGTCCGGAAGATTCGGCGATCGAGCCGATCGGGGCGATACCCGTCGCCTGGAAGACCGGTACCTCGTGGGGGTTTCGCGACGCCTGGTCGGTGGGGATCTTCGGGCACTACGTGCTCGTCGTGTGGGTCGGCAACTTCGACGGATCGAGCAATCCGGCCTTCGTCGGAATCGAGACGGCCGCGCCGCTCTTTTTTCGACTCGTCGACGCGCTGCGCGCGATGGAACCCGATCTCGGCGACATCGCGTTGCGCGTACCGGCGGGCGTTTCGAGGGTGGAGGTCTGCGCAGCGTCCGGCGATCTGCCCAATGCGGATTGCCCCCGGACCGCCTCGACCTGGTTCATACCGGGCAAGTCCCCGATCCGGGTGAGCGACGTGCATCGGCGGATCTGGATCGACTCGCGTACGGGACTCGAGGCATGCCCGCCGTTCGAGGGTCCCTTCGTGCGCTCCGAGGTCTACGAGTTCTGGCCCTCGGACCTGATGCGGCTCTTCGCCGAGGCGGGCGTGCCGCGCCGGCGGCCCCCGCCCAGCGCCCCGTGTGGACGGGAGCCGGCGTCGGATCACCCGCCGCGGATCAGCTCGCCTCGAACCAACACGACCTACACGCTGCGCGCTCAGCGCGTGGGGAGCGATGGCATCGCTCTCGACGCCACGGCGGACGGCGGCTCACGCACCCTCTATTGGTTCATCGGGGATGCCTACTTGGGTGCGAGTCCGCCCGATGTTCCGCTCACCTGGATCCCCGCGAGCTCCGGCTTCTTCATGGTTCGGGCGGTCGATGATCACGGTCGAGCCGACAGCCGCGAGCTCGAGGTGGCGATCGTCCCCTGAGGGGAGTTCGCGTATTGGAGCGGCCGGGCAACGCCGCGGACTCGTGGCTGCCGCAATGATCCGCGGACCTGATCCCATCAAGACTTGAGCTTGGTGAAATCGGGTTGCCGCCGCTCGGCAAAGGCTGTGAACGCCTCGCGCGCCTCCGGAGTCTGGAGCCGCTCCTTGAAGCTCGCGTTCTCGCGGTCGATTTGCGCGAGGATGCGCTCGCCATCGCGCATCAATCGCTTCGTCGCGATGAGCGAGCCGAGCGGGCGGGCGGCCAGCGCATGTGCGGTCTCACGCGCAGCCCCCAGCAGCTCCTCCTTGGGCAGCACCTTGTTGGCGAGCCCCAGGGCAACGGCCTCGGCGGCGGAGAGGCCTTCGCCGAGTGCAAACAGGGCAAAGGCCCGGAGGTATCCGATACGTGCCGGCAGGAGCAGACTCGAGGCGGCCTCCGGCACGAGCGCCAGATTGACGAAGGGGGTCGAGAGCCTCGCCGTGTCCGAAAGATAGACCAGATCACAATGAAGCAGTAGCGTCGTCCCGATGCCCACGGCGAGCCCCGGAACGGCGGCGACAATCGGTTTTTCCGTCCGCGCCAGCACCGCGATGAAGTGCGGAGCCTGCAGCGCCTCCCCTGTTCCTGAGGCGGCGCTGGCAAAGTCCGCGAGGTCGTTACCGGCGGTAAACGCGTCCCCTTCCGCGCTGAGAAGCACCACACGGACGGTCGCATCCCGATGTGCGCTATCCAAAGCCTCGATCGCGCTCCGGTACATGGCGTTGGAAAGCGCGTTTTTCTTCTCCGGACGGGCAAAGACGATTTCGAGTACGGCACCGTCGTGCCTGATCTTTATGTGCTGTGTCATCGATCGACCCCTCAGAGCCACATGCCCTGTGCGTTCGTCATGTCACGCCACGGCTGTTGCCGGCGTTCTGTCGTGATCCAGGAGAGCGGCGAGGCGGACACGGATCAGTTGCTCCGCCTCACGCATGATCCGGTCGATCAGCTCGGCGACGGTCGGAATGTCATGGATCAATCCGACAACCATGCCGCAGCTCCAGGCGCCCGCATCCACGTGGCCGTCGATCATGATTCTGGGATAGACGCCGGCAACCTGATCGTGGATATCGTCGATGCTGAGGGCAGCACCTTTCTCCCGTTCGATCGCGAGGAGCTGCTCGACACTCGCATTCTTGAGCACACGCTCGGTGTTCCTGAGCCCACGCATGATGAGCCGCGTGTCGAGCTCCGATGCAGCGACGATCGCCTCTTTTACGTTCTGGTGCACCGGAGCCTCTTTCGTTGCAATAAAACGGGTGCCCATGTTCATGCCCGCCGCACCCAGGGCGAGCGCGGCCACCAGGCTCCGCCCATCGGCCATGCCGCCCGACGCGACGAACGGGATCTTCAGCTCGTCGGCGGCCCGCGGCAGCAGGATCATGTTGGGAACGTCGTCTTCGCCGGGATGGCCGCCGCATTCGAAGCCGTCGACGCTGACCGCATCGCAGCCTATCCGCTGCGCTTTGAGCGAATGGCGGACGGATGTGCATTTGTGGATCACCTTGATCCCCGCTGCCTTGAGCGCGGGCAGGTATTTCTCGGGGCTACGCCCGGCCGTCTCGACGACCTTGACGCCGCCCTCGATGATCGCGGCGATGTACTCGGGATAGGGCGGATCGGCGAACGTCGGCAAGAAAGTGAGGTTTACGCCGAAGGGCTGGTCGGTCATGTCGCGACAGCGGCCGATCTCGCGCGCCAGAAGCTCGGGAGTCTTCTGCGTCAAGCCGGTGATGATGCCGAGGCCGCCCGCATTCGACACTGCGGCGGCGAGCTGCGCGAATCCGACGTAATGCATACCACCCTGAATGATGGGGTGGCGAATGCCGAACATCTCTGTAATGGCCGTTCTCACACTAACCTCCGATTGCTCGATGTGCTCAAGGGCAATTTTGAAGCGGCCGGCGCCGTTGTCCAGCCTCCTCGTGTTGCAGTGGCGCGCGGCAGGGCCTACGCTCGTATTCCGCGAGTCCGGTCCGGAGAGTCGTATGCATCACTTGGTCGTCGCCTTCTTTGCTACCTCAGATGCCAAGTTTTCCGGCATTTTGGATCCCTACGTTGCGGGGGCCAACGGCATGCTCGCGCCATACGAGATGGCGATAGAGACTTTCCCCACGAACGGCAGCGCGGGCGGTCCGAGAATTCTCGGCTACACCGGCGTGGTGCTCGACGGCCCGGGAGATCCGGGAACGGTGCGGGCGCAGGCTCATAACGCCGTGCCGCAGGGTCGAGGGATCCCCGTTATCTTTTGTAAGCGGCAGACCGACGATAGTCGCGGGACTGGGTTCGATTTCGGTGCGACGATCCAGACAAACTCGCCTGTCAATAACGGAATCCAGTGGCTGCCCTACATCCTCATCAACACTCAAGTCAAGTCTGCCTCGAACGAAGTGCTGCTGCACGAGTTGATCCACGCCGCCTACGGCAGCAACCAGCCGGGACATGACGCGAGCAACACGAGCGTGTTCTTTCCGTACAGCAGCGAGTCGAACGGGACGCAACGCACGCTATCGGCCCCTCATGCGAGCGCGCTCCGCAGGGCGTATTTCTCGGTCGTCGTATCCTAGCGCTTGCGCCCGGTGGGACAAAAAGGAGAGACGCTGAGCGCGGCGAAACGCAGGGCATTGCTCGGCGCGCTGTGGCTCGCGCTCCCCGCCTTC